>JANXMQ010000023.1 GCA_025354565.1 Akkermansiaceae bacterium | reverse complement strand
GCGGGAAACCCCGCGTCCGTGTTGGACGGATTGTTCCTGAAGGCGGCATTCGCCGGCTTGGTCGCAGATCGGGCAGTCGAGCGGGTGGTTGATGAGGAGAAATTCCATCACGCCTTCGCGGCATTTTTCCACCAGTTCGCCGGTGGTGCGGATGCCCATGTTTTCGCCGATGGTGTTGGCACAGGCGATGACGGGGCGGGGCATCCAGCCGATGATTTCGTAGCCACTCTCGTCGCGTTGTGGCTCTTGGCCGGGGGCGGGGCGGGGGGGCATCCCCATCTGGACGAGGCACATCCGGCAATTTCCGGGTGAGCTGAGTTTCGGGTGGTAGCAGTAGTGGGGGACGGTGATTCGCGCCTGACGGCAGGCTTCGATCATCCGTGTGCCTTTGGGAAATTGGTGCCAAACGCCGTCGATGTGGACATTGACCATGCCTTTTTCGGCAGCAAGGTCTTTAGGCAGTTTCATTTCCGCAGTCGCCGCAGGTGTGTCGCTCATGGCTGGATAAGAGCGTCGGACGCATGTGCAAGAATCGTCCGACGGTGCTCGCGCGGCAATATGTCCACCTAGGAGGGACGGGGCAAGCGTGCTTTGTGAAAAATTTCACAAGCGGCAGATTGGGTCGTTTGAGAGGGATGCCATTGTGGGCGATTCTAGGGAGATATGGTCGAGAGAGGTGAGGTTGATTCGGCGGAGAAAAGTTTGACAGGGAATGATGAAATTTCGCCGGTCATGATGATAAATTACAGCAAATGACTTACAATAAGCGACTTATAGACATTTGTGATTTTTTTAAAAAATAGAACAAAGTCTAAAAAACGCTTGATTTAGTTAAGTTATCTTGATAATCATCATGCGTCAGGGGTTAACCACTGACCCTCAAAACACCCATTGAGCGATTTTCTGACGATTTTCACCCTTAGCGATATGTACTCCCGACTTTTGATAAGCCTCCGGTCTGTCTATGCCCTTGCCTTGGCTTCTTGCGGAATGGTCGGCTCTGTCTCGGCACTAACCATCGTCCAGACTTATTTCGTCCCGCTCACGGATACCGATCTGCAGAACTCATGGCAGGCGATTGGCACCGGAACTACTATTGGTAGCAGTATCAAGAGTGTCACGTCGATTGCTGTCCCGAAGGCTGGCACGGTGATTTATTATGATCATTGGGAAGATGGATATGATGCGAACCCAGCAGCTCCGGCGGGGGCTACCACGCAGATATGGGGCGATGGCAATACCGCGAACGGAACGGCTCCTGGGTATCCGACCGACATCATTCCGGCAGGCGGGGTGATTGTTTTAAACAACGACGTGACTCTGCCCCGGGTCGCGACCAGCTTTTTTTACGATGGTCGCGATCGCATCAGCGCCACAAATCCTATCGCGGTGGCCCGCGCGGGATGGCCGATCAGTCCGGGGCCGCTGATTGGCACCTCGGCTGAAGCGTATGATACGCGCAAATTTGGGACTTCGTTCCAGATGCCAGTGGGCACGGCGACGGGTGCTTATCAACAGTTTGAATACACCTCACTGCACATTATGGCGTCGCAGGACGGCACACTCGTTCAAGTGGATACTAATGCGGATGGGACGGTCGATGCGAGCCAGACGCTGAACATGGGGGAGACGATGTTTGTCAACGGAGGGGTTGTGGCGGGAGCTACAGTGACTTCCAGCAAACCGGTTGAGGTTCATGAAGTGACCGGTGATATCGGATCCAACTACGAGTCACGGACCTTCGCTGTGCGCCCGACTGCGCAGTGGTCCTCAGGCTATTTCGCGCCGGTGACCACCACTGTCGCCGCCCAGCCACACGTGGTCTTCCTGTATAATCCAGGTTCGAAGGCGATTACCGTGAGCTACGAAGGCCTCTCCACCACAGGCACAATCACGGTGCCGTCCAAAGGTAATGCGACATTTAACATGCCGCTGAACTCCGCCGTGCATTTTTTCACCGTGCTGGGTGAAGCATTTTATGCGGTAGGAGCCAATGATGCGGGGACAGCCGCTACCGGATCTAACCAGAATCAGGATTGGGGATATGCGCTGATGCCTGACACGGCGCTGACCACCGCGCTCATCGCCCCGTTTGCTCCCGGTGCGGACGACACCGCCGCCCCCATTGGCACTCCGGATGCCAATGGCAGTCCGATTTGGGTGACTCCCACCAGCACCACGAACGTTTACGTCAATTACAGCGGCGACCGCAATACCGGGCCAAACACCGCGCCAGATGGATCGAAATACGATGTATCCTATCTGGTTCCAAAATTGGGGGTGCAGACGATTTATAATCCGACCACTTTTGATATGTCGAAAGCTCTGATTTTCACCACTGACTCAACCGGCCTTGCGGGGGCCTGGGGTGAGGATCCCGCCACCTCAGGGGCCGGACTACCTTATCTCGATCTTGGTTATGCCATTATTCCGTTTGCCGCACCGATCTTTTCAAAGAGTGTCGCTTTATCGACGGATGTGAATGCCAACGGGGTGATTGATCAAGGCGATACGGTATTATTTACACTGTTCCTCAACAACGACGGTGTCACGGATCTGGTCAGCCCCACGTTTACGGATGCGGTTCCTGTTGGCACCACCTATGTTCCCAACTCCACCGTGCTTAATGGCGCACCCATTGCCGATAACTTGACAGGCCCACCTTTCCCGCTGGGCGGGTCTGGAATCACTCCCGGTGATTTGGTGCCTGGTGCTTCCGCTACCGTCAAGTTCCGCGTAACTATTAATTCAGGGACGAAAAAAGTCACCAACACGGCCGAGGCTAATAGTACCAGTATTGCTGTCCCAATGTTCGCGAGCGTCACCTTTCCCATCAGTCCTGTGCTCATCACCGGCAATGTGTATAACGATGCTAACGGTCTCACCGATGGAATCGTCAATGGCACTGCCACCAACGGCGGTGGGACGATCTATGCAAACATTGTCAGCAATGGCCTGGTCGAACAGGTTTATTTAGTGGATTCCGACGGCACTTTCCGCTTCATCAACATTCCGGGTAATAGTAACTATACCATTGTGCTCAGTACCACGCGCGGCACAGTGAATAGTGCGCCGCCTGCGGCTTCATTGCCGTCTGGCTATGTCAACACGGGTGAAAATCTGGGTTCGAGCGTCGCTAATGACGGAACACCAGATGGGGCTCTTAGTTTTTCCGTCGGCACGGTCAACGTAACAAACGCCAATTTCGGCATCGAAGCCGCGCCTACCGCCACCGCAATCACCGCCGCGTCGCAGGCCAACCCCGCGGGGACGAATAAGGTTACCGTATCCATACTCACCGGGACAGATCCTGAGGATGCTTCAGTCACGACTTTCATCATCAATACCCTGCCCGCCAATGGGACATTATACTATAACGGCGTTGCCGTGACCACAGGGCAGACGATCAGTAACTATAACGCGACATTGCTCAAGCTCGATCCTGATGACGGCGCGATCACCGTCTCTTTCACCTATTCCGCCGTCGATGGAGCCGGGAAATTCTCGGTTCCGGCGACAGTCAGCACACCCTTCACCAGCGTGGGTGTAAGCGGCACGGTTTTTGATGACGCAAACGGAACGACCAACAACACCGTTGACGGCACCGGCAGCAATGCCGGCGGCACGCTCTACGTCAATCTCGTAACTGGCGGAAATGTCTCCCAGGTGCAAGCCGTGGCCGCCGACGGCACCTTCAATTTCCTCACCGTCCCGGCAGGCACCTATACCGTGGTTCTGAGTACCACACAGGGCACCGTCGGCAGCGCAGCCCCTGCCGCCGCACTCCCTGCTGGCTATGTCAACACAGCGGAAAAACTCGGCACCGGCACCGGCAATGACGGCACCACTGATGGTTCAATTTCTGTCACCGTGGCAGCAGCTTCGATCACGAATGCCCGCTTCGGCTTTGACCGCCTGCCTACGGCCGTTAACATCACCGCCGCCAGCCAAGCAAATCCCGGAACAACCACGAAGGTCGCCGTCCCAACCATCAGCGGCACCGATCCCGAAGATGCTTCGATCACCACTATCGTCCTCAATACTCTCGCGACCAACGGCAAACTTTACTATAATAACGTTGCCACCACCGCGGGCCAGACGATCACCAGTTTCAACCCCGCACTGCTCACTATCGACCCTAATGACAACACGGCAATCACCGTCGTTGCCAGTTTCACCTACTCCGTCAAAGACGCCGCAGGTCTGCTCTCGCCAGCAGCCACCGTCACCATGCCATTCACCGGCTCGGGTATCAGTATTTTCGGCAACGTATTCGATGACGCCAATGGTCTAACCGACAGTATTGTCAATGGCACGGGCACCAACGGCGGTGGTCTATTCGCGATTCTCTCCGCTGGCGGTCTGGTTAGCCAAAGCGTCGCCGTCTCATCGGCCGGTGCCTACGCATTTCCTGCCGTTACAACAAACACCAATTATACCGTCACTCTCAGCACCGCCGCAGGGACTGTAGGGAGTGCCCCGCCTGCCGTTTCATTGCCATCGGGCTACTCCAGCACGGGTGAATTTATCGGCACTGGGGCGGGTAATGATGGCACGGCGAACGGTTCTCTTGCCGTGCCTGTGACCACTGTCACAATTTCCAACGCAAATTTCGGCATCAACCGGACGCCTACCGCGACGACACTATCCGCCACGATGGCTAATCCGGGCGGCATCACGCAGGTCACCGTGCCAACTCTAGTTGGAATCGATCCTGAGGACGGAGCGCTCAGCAAGTTCGTCATCAACACTTTGCCCGCTAACGGAATACTCTACTACAATGGCACCGCCGTCACAGTCGGTCAGATTATCACAGGATTTGACCCGACCTTGCTAAAGTTAGATCCTAACGATGGTGCGATCACTGTCATCTTCACCTATTCCACCGTTGATGCGGCAGGCAAGTCTTCCCCAGTCGTGAATGCTACCATCACTTTCACCAGTATCGGTATCAGTGGCACCATCTTTGATGACGCAAACGGCCTAACTGACAGTATTGTCAATGGCTCCGGCACCAATGCCGGTAACACTCTCTATGCCAACCTCATTAGCAGTGGTAATGTGGCGCAAGTCGTCACCGTCGCTGCCAACGGCACCTATAGCTTTGGCACCGTGGCCCCGAACAGTGTTTATACGGTCGTGCTGAGTACTACACAAGGCACCATCGGCAGCACCGCGCCTGCCGCCGCTCTTCCCATCGGCTATTTGAACACCGGCGAATTCATCGGCACCGTCGCGGGAAATGACGGCACCGCCGATGGCTCACTCATCGTTGCGGTCACTACCACCTCCATAGTCAATGCGGACTTCGGCGTTGAGCGAATTCCGACAGCCACCGCCACCACTTCCGCTTCCCAGGTCAACCCTGGATATACCACACAAGTCACCGTGCCCACACTTTCCGGCACCGATCCGGAAGACGCCTCAATCACCAAGTTTACCATTCTCAGCTTGCCCACTAACGGCACCCTTTACTATAACAGCGTCGCAGTGACGGTGGGGCAAACCATTACTGGCTACACCGCATCGCTGTTGAAATTTGATCCGGTTGACGGTGCTCTAACTGCCACCTTCGACTACGCCGCCGTGGATGCGGCAGGCAAACCCTCAGTTGCCGCCACCGTCACCATGCCGTTCACCACCATCGGCATCACCGGTATCGTGTTTGACGACTCCAACGGCCTAACTGACAGTATCGTCAACGGCACGGGCACCAACGCCAGCAACACCCTTTATGCAAACCTGGTGAGCGGAGGTAACGTCGTCCAAGTCCAGACCGTGCAACTTGCTGGCACCTACAATTTCCTCAGCGTTGTAGGTAACATCACCTACACAGTGGTCATCAGCACAACGCAGGGTACCGTCGGCAGTGCTGCTCCCGCTGCCACGCTTCCATCGGGCTACGTCAACACGGGCGAATTCATTGGCGCTACTGCCGGTAATGACGGATCGCCTAACGGATCGCTCACGGTGGCTGTGACCTCTGCTTCCATTACCAATGCCAATTTCGGCATCGAACAACCACCAACGGCGAGTGACGTCACTGCTGCCTCACAAATCAATCCCGCAGGCACCGCACAAGTCACGGTGTCCACCCTAACTGGCACTGATCCCGAGGACGCGTCGATCACCAGTTTCACAATCAACACCCTGCCAGCTAACGGAACGCTATACTACAATGGCAGCGCCGTGACTTTGGGTCAGACGATCAGCAGTTACAATTCGACATTGCTGAAACTCGATCCAAACGATGGCGCGATCACTGTCAGCTTTACCTACTCGGCTGTGGATGCGGCAGGTAAAAGCTCCAGTCCAGCGACCGTCACCATGCCATTCACCACCATCGGCATCAGCGGCAATGTTTATAACGATACTAACGGACTTTCTGACTCTATTGTCAATGGCACCGGTACTAACGCTGGGGGCACGCTTTATGCCAATCTTGTGAGCGGTGGCAACGTGACTCAAGTATTGGCGGTCGCTGCGAATGGCGCTTACAATTTCGCAACGGTTGCCGCAAACACGAGCTACACCGTCGTTTTGAGCACGACGCAGGGGGTGGTCGGCAGTGCGGCTCCCGCAGCCGCGCTTCCAGCAGGCTATGCCAATACTGGAGAAAATATTGGTACAGGGGCTGGCAGTGATGGCGCGGCCAATGGTTCGCTGCTTGTGGCTGTGAGTAATGCGTCTATTGCCAATGCCAACTTCGGCATCCGGATGCAAGGCACCGTCACCGGCCACCTCTATATCGACACCAACGGCAACGGCACCCAGGACAGCGGCGAGCCAAACCTTGCCAATGTCGATGTCCTCATCACGGATAGCCTTTCATTTACCCAGACTGTTAGCACCGATGCCAGTGGCAACTGGACCGCAACGGTTCCTTCTGGCAGCACCACCGCCAACGTCCAGGAAAGTGATCCACAATTTCCAACCGGCTCCACCCAGACCCAAGGAACCGACCCCACCACTTTCACTGCGGTAGCAGGCAGCAGCACCAGCGGTGGCATTGACGGCTATTTCCTTCCGGGAACCATTACCGGCTTTGTTCTCAAGGATACCAATCATCTTGGTGTGGGCGACGCTCCATTTGCTGGTGTGGTTCTAACGCTAGCCGACGCCAGCGGCAACCCAATCGACGGCGATCCTACTACTAGCGGAGTACAACCGATCACGGCCACTACCGCAGCCGATGGCAGTTATACTTTTGGTTATCTGCCACCCGGCACCTACGGCGTTTTGGAAACTCAGCCATACGGTTATGACAGTGTATCCGATAAGGATGGCGGTAATCTGGATGAAATCCGCCCGCTCACCGTGACCGGCGGAGTGACGAACAGCGGTAACAATTTCGTCGAAGCCCTCAACACCTGCCCGACCGATTGGGCGCATTGGAAATTCCTCCATCCGGGTGAGGTTGCATCTGGGAATCCGGATGCCGACAACTACGACAACCTTGTGGAATTCGCCTTTGCCCAGCGTTATAACAGCGGCGCAGGGAACGACTGGTTGATCCGCCCATCAACGATTGCACCCGGCACCATCGAGGGCGTCTTCGTCCGCCCCCTTGGCGCGATTAACAACGTCACCTACACCCTCCAATACGCTGCCACTCCGGGCAATCCCACCGTCTGGCAATCCATTGTCATCACCCCGGCGATGATTACCGCAGTGCCAAATGGCGACTGCACTGAGACCATCACCATCCATGGACTTGAAGGGCTAACAGGTCTAGCTGGCGGCAAGGGCGTCGTGCGGATCAAGGTGGCGCTGGATGAAACCAACGATTCCGTAATCGACTACACTTCCTATACTGAGGTTGAGGGCTGGCAACGGACCGGACTCGAACTCTGCTGCCGCACCTTCAATGATCCATTCGTTCGGGAAACTGTTTTCGCTGGCACCGTGGATTCTGTAAGCGGGCAAACCGTCACCTTCGCTACCAGCGCTGGCACGGTCGATCTCGCCACGCTGTTAGTTTCTGGATTTTCATACTACATGGAAGTGACCGCTGGGGATAACGAGGGCCAGCGCTTCGATGTCACCTCGGCCTTGGGTAACACCGTGACCCTTGCGAACGACAACAATCTTTTTGCCAACGTCGCGCCATACAATACTCTAACGGGAGCGCCACCTGCCGCCACCCTGCCGGGGGACAAGATCATTCTGCGCCGCCACTGGACGCTGGCCGATGTCTTCCCGCCAGCTAGTTACGGGGCCACTGGCGACCGGACCACCGCCGATCAGGTGCAACTCCTGGCCAACGGAGTGTGGACGGTTTACTGGCTTTACAACGACGGCGTCCTGCCACCGCGTTGGGTGAAAACCGGAGACAATACCTATGCCGACCAAGGCGCAATCGTGCTAGCTCCCGGCCAAGGTCTGTTCTTCAACAACCAGACTTCAGTCAAATCTATCCTTACCTATGGTGAGGTTCGTGAAAATAACTTCATCCGTCCACTCTCCATCGGATCCAACCTTGTGGGTGGTGGTTATCCGCTCGATCAATCCGCCGCCGGACGAACGATGACGACTGCCAATGGCTTCTTCGGTTCGCGCGACATTGCCACCGCCGATACATTCTATATCTGGAATGGTGACGGCACGGTCGGAGCCACTGGTTACGCCAGTTACTTCCTCAACAATAACGCTCCCCGCACGCCCTCGGTCATCAAGTGGGCCAAGGTCGGCGATGTCACTCTCACCGCGAGAGACTCGGAGATTTTGTTGCTTGGCAATCGCAGTGTGCTGATCCGCTCGAAAAACGGACTCAACGGGTACACTGCCACCAAACCGTGGACTCCCTGATTATAATTTCGACCTTCATCAAGCACCCCACTTCCTAACTTTACGTATCTCATGAAAGCTCACTTTACCAAGCTCGTTGCTCTTCTTTTCCTGCTAGGATCAGCGGGTGTTAGGTCGCAGACCCTGAACTGGGCGAGCCTCACCGGCAGCACCATTGTCGATCACCAGGGCGATCCCTTGAACAACTCCTTCCTGTTCCAGCTCGGGACTTTCGATGTCGGTTTTATCCCGGATCAAACCAATCTGGGTCAATGGACCGCAAAATGGCATACCTTCGACACTGCTGCCTATTCATACGATGCCACCAGTCAAACCAGCTATTTCACCAGCACGGTACCCAACATCCAAGACGTGCCCGCTTATTCGAGCATGTTCGAGGGTTTGCAGGCTTATATCTGGGTTCAGAACAGTTCAAAAACCGAATACTTCCTCGCCGGTGCTAGCAACTGGACCTTTCCTGTTAAAGACCCGACCTGCTGTCCGAACGGCACGCCGACAAGTTGGTCGGTTAGCGATCTTGGCACCAGCACGCCGATCTGGGGTGGTCAAGGCGGCCAGCAGGGCGGCGGTAACTACACCACCAATCAAAGTTACGATCTCCAGACCCATGTCGTGCCCGAGCCTACTTCATCATTGCTCGCTCTGCTCGGTGGCAGCTTCGTCTTGCTGCGCCGCCGCCGTCGGCCTGGCACGCAAGCAGCCCCTTTGATGAACTGTGTTTTGCTAGTCACCGGGCTTGCTGTTAGCGGAGTCGAAGCAAAAACCATCAATTGGTACTGCCCGCAAAAATCCAACCTCACCAGCACTGGTCAGAACATGGATGGTGGCTTCCAATTTCAGCTCGGGGTTTTCACCGGTGGCTTCATTCCAACATCTGGCAACATGGCCGATTGGCTGCGTCACTGGGCACCCGCGCAAGTGGCCAGCTATAACCCCGCCACCCAAGCCTTCGACACCAACTTCACGGTGTTAGGAAATACCGCCCCTTTCACTGTCGGCGCGAAGGCATATATCTGGGGGCGTCGTATCGG
>JANXMQ010000002.1 GCA_025354565.1 Akkermansiaceae bacterium | reverse complement strand
CAGCAGCCTCGCCGAGACCATGAAGCTCCAAGAGGGCAACACCATCGACCTTTTTCAGGCCTTGTTCGCAGGCTCAGCGAGTCAGGCTCACGCACAAATTTTCCCTGATAAATCGTGAGAGTAATCAGCTAAACTGTTACTATCGAGACCCTATCGAGACCCTATCGACTGACCCTATCGACTGACCCTATCGACGCAATCCGCCTATTTGCACAATCTCAAAACCACCCGCATCAAACCCGTCAGCATCGTCTATCTCCAACCTGCATGAGCACAGAAAACCAAATAATTGAAGTTGAGCCCGAGGCAAACGGAACTCGCGAGGCTTTTGCACGTTTCCGCTCGTTGATTCGGCTGGTCTTGATATCAGCAAGCATCGGGCTACTGGCTGCTTTTCATGTGCCGATCCAACTGATTCTTCAGATTTCAGCAGGAGTCGTTCTGTTGTTGCTGCTCGGTAAATTCATCAAGGATAACAGCCGACTGGCCCGAAAGGTCGGGCCGCGCCGCCTTCTGAAGGCAATGCCGATATCCGTCCTCGTTATTCTTCCCTTTGTGCTGCCGCTCTTGCCAGGGTATTGGATTGGGGCGCAAATCAGTAACTATTCCAACATGGGAATCTCAAAGCTTCAAGTTATGTCCGCACCCGACATTATCTCTGAAAAAGTTAAGAAGCAGTTCGAACGCAAGGTGGAGGAGCGAATCAAACGCAACTTGCCTTGGTGGTATGCTCCTGCAGTCTGGGTGGGGGTAGCGGATGACTACGCGACTCAAGTGAGGATTGAAGCGGAAATCGTGATTGAAACGATTAATCATGCAAAACCGAAACCCATGCATATTCGAGCGATTGCAGGGTTTCTAAAAGCCGCCTTGCTGGCGATCGGAATCTATTCCACCGCATGGGTGGTCATCCTGATTGGCAGGACTTATTGCTCGCTCTTTGGTCGCGTTTTGGTTGCGTCGGGTCCGCCCGTGATCTTTGGTTCAGGCAATCCGGGGCGACTCAGAAAAAAACGCAAGGATCGCCACCTGTCCGGCCCCGTGATCGAGTCCGGGCTGCAAGTGAATCTGAAGTTGCAGGATGGAGAGAAACTCTATGTGCGACGAACGGACCTGCCGGGCAACTCGCCTCCCGACTGGAAACCTTGTTGGCGCGCGGGTTGTCTGTTCATGCGCCTTCGCAAGGGACTTTTCTCAATGGATCTTGTGGTCGGGACAAAGGAAGCCCGTGACTATCCATTCCGTGCCCATAGCGGCTTTCAATATGCCTCGATTATCCTAGTGGAAGGACAGGAAGTCGTAGTGAACCCTGTTCATCTATCAGGATTCTCGGATACTATCCTGTTCCGCAGTCATTGGGATTTCAATATCGCAATGCTGGCGCTGCATCATCCGATCTCACTCGTTGCCCGCGGGCCGGGTCGCTTGATCCTGAAATGTTCTGGAGTTCCGACAACTCATCAGACAGCCTCGGGAGTGACCGGTGTGAGCATGGCCAATCTCATGCTCTTCGGTCAGGACGCCCGGTTCAAGATCGAGGCCAGTCGGGGGCTTCTCAATTACTTTGCCAGTGGTTGCCTGGTGAGGCCAATTTCAGGAGAACTTTTCATTACCACGCCTGGAGTTCCTGGGAAATCATCCTTCTTCCGCACGTTCTGGAATCTCATCAAACAGGTTTACATGCCGATTTGACTCCATGAAATTTCTCAAAACCATATTCATTCTGATCACAGGTCTGCTCTCAGCTCTATATCTCGCCAACATCGGTGCGGGTGTCGTCGAAATCATCCCCGACAACGTCCCGGGTGTCGGAAACCTCGATGAATTCATCGCATCGATCATCCTCATGAACTGCCTCGCCCATTTCGGCCTCGACCTCCGCAAAAAACCACTGCCCAAAACCAACCCGCCCGCCATCGGATCCTAACTTCACCCAGTCCGCCGTCTGCTCACAAAAACGCAAAGCCTTAACTTTATCCTTTTAAAAAGGATGGAAAAAACTTATCTCATCTCTCGTGAAAGGAGAAATTCAAAACACCCTGAAGGAAAAGCTCTCTGACGCGCTCGCCGCGCCGGTGCCGGAATTGACGCGCCGGGAAATCCGCCTGCCCCAAGTTCCCAGCAAGGCCATGGCGGTGATCGGAATGCGGCGCAGCGGCAAATCCTGCTTCCTCTGGCAGTGTCTCGGCGATCTGCTGGCCGCAGGCGAACCTCGCGAATCGCTGGTGTATTTGAACTTCGAGGACGACCGCCTTGCTGACATGGGCGCCTCCGATCTTTCGTTCCTGCTGGAAAGCTATTACCAGATCCATCCGCAGTTCCGGGATACATCAGGCATCACGCTGTTTCTCGATGAGATCCAACTGGTTTCCGGCTGGGAAACCTTTGCCCGACGCGTCCTCGATACCGAAAAAGTCCGCCTGTTTCTTTCCGGGTCGTCCGCCTCCATGCTCAGTCGCGAGGTCCACACCAGCATGCGCGGCCGGGCCATGGAAGTCACCGTGTATCCGTTCAGCTTCCGCGAGGCCCTCCTCCACCGGGATCTCTTGCCGGAAAAACCATGGGACCAACTCCCAAAGGCCCGCCGCTCCACTCTGGAAAACGCCTTCCGCACCTACCTCACGGAAGGTGGATTCCCCGACGCCCAAGGCATCGCAAGCCGCGACCGCCGCCAGCTCCTCCAAGGATACGTCGATGTCGCCGTCCTGCGGGATGTCATCGAGCGCCATGGCATTTCCAATCCAATCGCCCTCCGCTGGCTCCAGCGCCATCTACTCGGCAGTCCCTGCGCCCCGTTCAGCATCCAAAAGTTCTACGATGCCCTGAAGTCCCAAGGACTGCCCGTCGCCAAAGACAGTCTGCACGCGTTTCTCGGTCATTTCGAGGATGCCTTCCTTATCCGCACCACATCCTTGTTCACCGCGTCCGAGCGCCAGCGCATGGTCAACCCGCGCAAGGCCTACCCCATCGATCCGGGCCTCATTCCCATCTACGAACGCGCCGGTCGCGCCAACCTCGGCCACGCGCTGGAAAACACCGTCTTCATCGAACTCCTCCGCCGCGGCTGCGAGGTCCACTACTTCCGCACCCCGCAGGGAAACGAGATCGACTTCCATGCCATCGGCCCGGATGGCGAGGTCTCGCTTATCCAAGTCTGCGCCGACGCCTCAAATCCGGAAACCCTCACCCGTGAAATCCGTGCGCTTGCTGAGATCCCCGGCCTCATGCCAGACGCCAAACTGCTCCTCATCACCCTCGACCCACTCCCTCCCGGCTCCCCCATGCCCGCTGGCATCGAAGTCACCACCGCCCTTCCATGGTTCCTACACGCTCCGGAGAGCTGAATGCTAACAGAACTCCTCACCGCCAAAAGCCTGTTACCCACGTTACACTCACCGCCTCAAATCCCATGACCCCGTCTCAAGCAAAAAATCCGATTCGAAAGGATCTGGTCGAGATCATCGTTCCAAACTAACAAAGTCCGAAATCGACGTCATGAAAGAAGATACGAATACCCAGCCAGACTACGAAGAGATTTTATCCTACGCGAAAAAGGTCCGAATGGCATATCCCTCGATTTCTGACGAGGATCTTCAAAACGCGCTCTCTGCCCGTTTCATCGGAGGAAAGGATGCGCTTCCTCTCGCTACAGTCGGGATCGTCTGCAACCCGCTCGCCGATTACCTGTCCATGCTTTCGATAGTCTTCAACTCGCTCCGGAAAGTAATCACTCAAGACAAAAACAAACTTTTGCTGATTCAGGATAGGATCAATCAAGCGGTGGCCCAGTTGTCCGTCGTCCATTGAGTTTGTAATCGAAGCATCTTCTCACTGCTCTCTTATCACACGGCGCTTCTTCCCCCATGCCCGCTCCCACCGACCTCCACGACCACCTCACCTGGCTCGGCTACCTCCAGCCGGACAGCCACATGGTCGTACTTCCTTCTTAGGAATTAACGAACTTACATTCATGATTGAGCCACAGGACAAAGACTGGACTATCCCTGACCTGATCGACTTCGAGCTTTGGGTTCGCGAGGAGCGCGACATCGCCGAGGAAGTCAAATCAGTGAGAAAGAAGGAAAATCGCGGGCTCTGCAAAGCAGCGGATGATGAGTCGCGCCGCGACTTTTTCTTGAAATGGGTTCGGGCGAAAAGGAATGACCGCCATTCCCACTCCGAAAGCGTTGGTGCCATCACGCATTCCATTTTTAGGGCTTCCGCCTTTATCATCGGCTTGTTAGGGGCCCTCCTCGGTTTCTCAGTGGTCGCTGCGTTCTTTTCAAGATTTCACGGCGAAACAGCAGAAACCGCACCGATCAACATCGTGAACTTCGCTGCGGTCTGCATCCTCCTCCCATTCCTGCTTACCGCCGGAGCTCTCGTTATTTGGCTCTCAGGGCTCCGCCAGCGCCCCGCCACCCGTTCGCCGGTATTCTTACGGTCGCTCCTTTGGTTCCTGATCAAGATCCCCCTCGAGCGTGCCATCCAACATGCAGTCGATAGAGTCAATAGTCGGACAGAACTCAAGGCTGCGAGCCTCATGGGAGATCTCAAGTCACTTCTCACCAGCCGCAAGAGCTTGCTTTCCAGCTACTTCGCGGTGTGGATCCAGTTACTCGGAATCGGCTACGCGGTCGCTTTGCCTCTCGCCATTTTTTGGAAGAACGCCACAACTAGCCAAGACTACAACTGGGAAACCAATTTCGACAATGCGATCACTCCCGAGTGTTTCCACTCGGTCGTGTCTGGCGTCGCCATCCCATGGGCATGGTGGAAAGGGTCTGCAGATGGCTTTCCCAGCCTCGCTCAGATCAAGGCGACTGAGCACGTGAAATACTCGTCCCAGGACTCTGAAGCGGCCGCTACCTGGGGGGTATGGGCTACATTCCTCCTGTTGGCATCAGCCACCTATGTCACCGCGCCCAGACTTACTCTCTACGCATTGTCGGTCTATGCATACCGCAAGCGTCTGAAGCAGGAGTCTTTCGACGAGGCTCGCTTCGATGAATTGGCCGAAACCCTGACAACCCCCATCACGAGCTGGGGCACGCAGGGCTCTCCCATACCTTTACCCGGAGTTGATCCGATTGACTACGCACCACGCCGACTCACCGGAAAGAACTGTTTCATCGCCATTCCGGAGGACCTCAACTCGGACAATTTGAGCCAAGCCGTCCGCGCCCATTTTGAGAAGTCGAGGGATTGGCACAGCGCGGATGAGGATCCGCTGCTTCTACCTTCCGAATCCAAGAAGTTTCAGTATTTCTTGGAGCAACTTCTGAGTGTCGTATCTCCTTCCGTCAATACTCGATTCGTCATGATCGAGGACGCCGGAGCACCACCAGTGCTCGACCAAATTCGCCGCTTGCAATCAATTCGCCAAAAGTTGGGGCGTGAAGCTGGCATCGTTCTCGCCCTGCTGGGGCCGTCTTCCGATGATCCTCTTGGTGACCCACCAGCAAGCGCCGCCCTCGAAGCCTGGAAACTGAAGATCCGCGCAATCGGCGACCCCAATATCCGCGTCCTCACCTTCCACGATCAGTCATGAATCCCTCCCATATCCCCAGCTTTTGCGTCGTCGGCCAGTCCAACCAAGGCAAGACCACTCTCTTGGCGACACTGACCGAGGATGACCGACTCGGCATCAGCAATATGCCCGGTACCACGACTGCCGCGACCGACTACCCGGTGAAAGTGGGCGACGAGATAATCATGGTCTTCTGGGACACCCCGGGCTTCGAAAACTCTGCCGACGCTCACCAATGGTTTCAGGAACATGCCGACCGTAGCCAGAACCCGTCAGCGGAGTTCATCGGCGCATTCCGGGATCAGCACGAGTTTCGCAAGGAGTGCGAGATCTTCAAGCCGATCTCCGAGGGGGCGGCTGTCATCTTCGTTGTCGATTTGTCCCAGAGGGTTCGCGAAACGGACAGACAACAGATTGCCATCCTTCGCCAATGCGGAAGCCCCCGCTTGGCCGTCACATTCTCGAAGGATGGCAAAGATCGCAATCTGGAGAAGTGGACTCGCCTTCTCACTCGGGATTTCAATATCCGTATCCCGTTCAATGCCCACACCGCCACAATCTCCGACCGATTCCGCCTGCTTGAGCGTATCCAGACTTTGATCCCAGAGTGGGAGGGAACGATGGACAAGGCAATCCGCGCCCTCAAGAAGGATCAAGAACGCAAGCGAAGCGAGGCCGTGAGCCACCTGCTTTCAATGCTCCAGCGAATCCTGAAGCTTCGAAAATCGAAGACATTGAATGCCGACCACGATCGCAAGGAAATCCACGTAAAACTTGAACAGGAAATCCGGAATGCGGTGCTCGATGAAGAGGTTCGCTTCCGCAAGAAAACCCGCGAAACGTTCGGCCATTCTGACGAGCACTGGACCATGCCGAAAATCCTGAGCAACGACGTGTTCTCGAAGGAAGTCCGGAAGGTGCTCGGCCTCACCAAGACTCAGCTCACAATGGTTGGCGCGACCATCGGAGGAATCATTGGGGGCTTCTTTGACGCCCATGTAGGAGGCGCATCATGGGGACTTGGTGCCGCCATCGGAGCGGCTGTTGTAGGTGCTACCGCAAATCTGGGCGCTGACCGCGTCGCGCTCATCACTTTCCCCGGTTTTGGATTGGGCCCGTTCAAACTCTCTTCCAAGCGGCTTGGCGGAGTCAACGCCACAGCACAGGTGCACCCCAAGTCGGCACTCTTCGGCGTGCTCATCGACCGTGGCCTCCTTTACATCGAGCAGGCAATCAATCGTCCCCACGGCTTGACCGATGACACACGAGTGGAAATCCCCGTGGAAAATACAGGGACCGCCGAGCAGGAAAACGAACCCGACACCCCGCCCGCACCCCAGCGCAATGGGCTGTCTAGGACATGGTCAATTGGGGAACACAAGATCATGGGAAAATTTATCGGAATTGCGGCGAAGAATGTGTCAGACCCGATCAAACTGGATGATGCCAGGGCGAAATTGAAGCGGGTGGTAATGAAGCAGCTAGAGATCCTAACCCTCTCCGTGGACGAGCCAACCGAATCTCTGGTAACAGTCCCGGTAATCGAGCATTGACGGGTCGGCGGCGATTCGCTTCTCTCAGTCCATTATTCGGGTCGGTTCTTGGATTTCAATATCATAATCTGTTGGTTATTCGGTTCATACTGCTAGAAGCTAGGGCTGAGCTGCGGGTCGTCCAGATCGAGCCGATAGAGAATCTGATTATAGTTATATCGCCGCGCCATCCGCACGCTCATCAGCAACGACGACCAATTCGTCTATCAAGTCGATGCCGGCATCGTCGCCGATTCCGATCCAAGCAAAGAATATGAGGAAACTCTCCACAAGGCCGCAGGGATTCGTCTTGCGGTGGAGCGATCCCGGAGCCGCGCCGATTTCCCTGTTTGACTCCCGTGACCGCATGGATTGACATGGGGCCATGTTTCGCAAGTTCTTCCTGTGGTTGATAGCCGCCAGTGCCCATGCCACCACGGTTTATCCCGAACTTCACGAGTGCCCGGTGTGCGGAGTGAAATCCGTCTCCATGTCGCTCGGCAGCAATTCGCAGTTTGGCGAGCCGGCGCGGGATCTCTCAGATTCCCCTCAATTCCAATTCGTGAAAGACGAGGTTTGTCCCGGCGATCTCCACGCTTCGTGGGCCGATGTTTGGAAACCTGTCGATGCAGGGGAGAAAGCGCGGTTAAACAAGCTTCCTATTTCCCCAACCTGAGCTGCTCTGATTTCAGTGAAACAGGTCAAACATTATCAATCTCGACGATCCCAGTTCAGTTTCCCAACAGTTCAGTTTCCCAGATATATATTACACTCTAATCACAAAGGAAGAAACTCCACCCGGTTTTTCAGATCCTCTGGTTCCGCAACCTTGGCGATGAGTTCAAGGTCGCGGGCGCACAGGCCGTTGGTGACCGCTCTTCTCACATGGACCTTCATGTAGAGGGCGACGCTCATGGTTTGATCGGAAGCTTAGCCAGCCGCCGGCGGAGTGGCGAATCCATCGTTGCCACGGCTTTTTCGCGGCTCGATTCAACGGGTGGCAAACGCTTCGTCAAACTCCCCACGATGATCGTAATAATATGCCAGCGCGGCATGAATCATGGATGGGGTGAGATGAGGAAATTGGATCGCCATTGCCACCCCTCACGGCTCGCCCACTGTTGGATTCGGCACCGGGATCGCCGTGGCCTTGACGGAGCGGGTCAGCACTTCCTTGGAACTGGTACCCTGCTTGACCACCGGACGGGCCATCCCGCGATAGCGCAGCGGCTTGTAGCCGAGACCTAACATCGCCGCCAGCGGAGCTTGTTTCAACGCGGGTTTCCAATACTGTGGACCACCGCCAGTCTCGTAATAATACGTCCACGTTCTATCAGGTTTCGACCACCCCGCAAAGAGAACCACATGCCTTCCCGGAATGTTCAGGATGTCGCCCGGACGCAGGTCATCGCCGCTTGGTAGCGCGTCGCAGACCGACGGCAACTGGCGCGTGTCATGGACGGTCGGCAATTTCAAACAGCGGGAAATAAAGCCCGAGCAATCCAGCCCGGCCGCGTGTTGGCTCACCGCCGCATTGTCCGCGCGACGCTTCTCGGGCGACGAGACATCGCCCGCAGCGTGACCCTCCGCCACCGCCACATCGAACGCTGCCGGGTCGTCGAACCCGCCCCATTTGTAGGGAATCCCTTCATTCACCACACCCGGCACCCACCACCCCCGGCGTGGTTGGCCGGGTTCATGGGACACGTCCGGCGTGTTCACCAAGATGCCGGACTTGTCCTTGCCATGCAGGATATTCCCGGCAAATGGCCGCCATGGATGCGTTGCGAGTTCCTGAGCGATGGCCATGGATTCCGCCGGCGTCAGTTGCGATGGCGCGGACGAATCTCCCGCCACCAGCGTTTCCTCCACGACGGGAGCTTTCACCGCGCAACCCGTCACTAGCAGCCCCATCGAAATAACTATCGGTTTCACGGCCACATCGTGAACGACCGGATGACCATGGTCAAACTCCGGCATGGCATTCGGATTGACCCCGAGGGGCAATGATTGCAAAACAGACCCGTGATTGGCCGCATGAAAATCGTGATGACCACCGTTTTCGTGCTGGTGCTGCTGCCGGCATCAGGGGAAACGGCGCCACGCCCGCGGGTCGCCCTCGTCATCGGCAATGCCAAATACAGCACCGACGTCGGCCCGCTCAAGAACGCGGTCAACGACGCCAAGGCGGTTTCTAAAATCCTGCGCGGCCTCGGATTCTCCGTCACTGAGGAACACAACGTCTCACGCGACAAGCTGCTAGAATCCGTCGCTAATTTCAGGAAAAAAATCAATGGCGCGGAAGTGGCCCTCTTTTATTACGCCGGTCACGGGATCTCGGTGGGTGGATCCAACTACCTCATTCCCCTCAAGTCCGGCTATCAGCCTGACAACGGCGATGCCACGACATTGCGCATGCTCGCGGAAACCAAACTCTTCAACGCCGAGCAAGTCGTAGCCGAAATGAGCGCGGCAGGTGGACATTGCAACCTCGTGATTCTCGATGCCTGCCGCAACACGCCACTTGCCCGCGATGCCAGCACCCGCAGCGCAACCAGTGGTGGCGGCCTATCGGAAATGAAGCCGCCCGCTGGATCGCTCATCGCCTTCGCCACCGATGCCGGACGCACCGCCGCCGATGGCGATGGCACTAACGGCCTTTACACCGGTGAGCTCATCAAACATCTGCAAACCCCCGGACTCACGATCGAACAAGTCTTCAAGCGCACCCGCGCCGGAGTCATGGAGCAATCCGCAGGTGCCCAAATTCCCGCTGAATATTCCCGTCTCGTCGGGGACGACATCTATCTCGCCGGCATGGCCCAGTCACCCGCCAAGCCCGCAGCACCGAAGGCGGGACTGGTAAAAATTCCCACACCCGGTGAAATTAACAAGCTCGCCGCTGCCGGAAAGGCCGACCAATGCATCGAAGCACTGCGCCTCACCACCGCCGCAAATGGCCCCGGAGATTTCGCCGCTACACCCATTGAGACGCTGCTGGAAATCACCAAGGAAGACCTAAAAGAAGCCACCGTTCCATCGCCCAAGGTCGATGCAGCCATGAAGACTTGCCAGCTCGTGCTCAATGCCATCCGCGACTGCCTGCCGGAAAAAAACACGCACCGCACGGAACTCTCCGCCAAGGCATTGAACCGGCTCGGTGACTGCCAGTTTCTATCAGGAAAAACCGAGGACTCGATCCGCGCTTACGACGCCGCGATCCAGCTCGCGCCGAACGATGCCTACCCCATTTACAACCGTGGCCGCGCTCAACTCACCTTGGGCAAAAAAGATCAGGCCAAAGCGGATTTCAACACCGCTTCCGATCCAAAGTTCAATCAACCCACCGCCCGCAAACTCGCACTCAAGGCGCTATCTGAAATGGAGTGATGACCCGTCTCGTTCCCCATCTCCGTTCCTCCCTGCACTGGCTTGCCATCCTCGTCCCGCTGTCGGCGGTGGTCGGCTCTGCATCGGCCTTATTCCTGTGGGCGCTCGATGCCGTCACCCGCGTGCGTTTTGACAATCCGTGGCTGCTCTATCTGTTACCACTGGGCGGCTTGATCGTGGGCTGGTTCTATCAGCATTATGGAAAATCCGCAGGCGGTGGCAATAACCTGCTCATCGACGAGATCCACCAACCCGGCGCGGGCGTCCCCCGGCGGATGGCACCGTTGATTTTGTTAGGAACCTTGGTCACGCACCTGTTCGGCGGCTCGGCGGGACGCGAAGGCACAGCAGTCCAAATGGGCGGCAGCATCGCCGCAGCTTTCGCACGCGGCCTGAAACTGGATGCCGCTCACGTCCGCGTCCTGCTCATGGCCGGGGTCGCCGCCGGTTTTGGCTCCGTCTTTGGAACCCCTGTCGCCGGTGCCGTCTTCGCCTTGGAAGTCCTCGTCGTCGGGCGCTTGCAATACGACGCACTGATCCCCTGTTTCATCGCCTCCGTCGTCGCCGATTGGGCCTGCCAACGGTGGGGGATCGAGCACACGCTCTATCACGTCAATGTAGCATCGCGGGGCATTGGCGGCCATTTACAACCGTTGCTGCTCGGCAAGGTCATCCTCGCTGCCGTCGCCTTCGGACTAGTGAGTTCGCTTTTCGCCACCCTCTCCCACCGCCTTGGCGATGCCTTCAAAACCCACATCCCCCGTGCGGAACTCCGCCCGGTCGTCGGCGGCCTCTTAGTGATCGGCCTGTTTTTTCTAGCAGGAAATCCCGACTATCTTGGCCTCGGCGTGTTAGGAAATCGCCCGGACGCCATTACCCTGCCCGCGATGTTTACCTCCGCCGAGATCCCCGCCAGCGCTTGGGCTTGGAAACTCCTCTTCACCGTCATCACCCTGAGCGCCGGCTTCAAGGGCGGCGAAGTCACCCCGCTGTTCTTCATCGGAGCCGCCTTGGGAAATTTCCTCGCCGTCGTGCTCGGTGCGCCGATCGATCTCTTCGCCGCGCTCGGCTTCGTCGCCATCTTTGCCGGGGCCACCAACACCCCGCTCGCCTCCACCTTCCTCGGCATGGAACTCTTCGGCGCAGAAAATGGCCTCTACCTCGCCACCGCCTGCCTCATCGCCTGGCGCTGCAGCGGCTCCAAGGGCATCTACCCCGCCCAGCGTCTCCCCTAGAACGGTCACTGAAAATCACAAGTGGCTTGCCTGCTTCCTATCATCCGGCTATCTCGTCCCCGCCATCCGGCATTCCCAGTCCCCGTAGTTCAATGGATAGAACGATGGTTTCCTAAACTGTAAATCCGTGTTCGATTCACGGCGGGGATATTCCTAGAAAACACGCTGAAAACCTTATGAATAAAGGACTTCTGCCGAAAATGAAGGTGCTAGAAATTGCGACGCGCTGCGAGGAATCGCGAGGAATTGCGCCGTTTTGCGAGTTTTAACCGTAAGAAAGCGTAAGGTTTTGGGCAAGCCACCGGGCGAGGGAATCGACGGCAAGACATGGCCCGCCATCCATCGGCATCCCATCGGCCCGGACGGCTCGCCAAACGTCATCAGGAAAACGGATCGACCATCCTTCAAACCCTACGGCTTCCGGGGTTTGTGGTCGATTGGTCGATTTCACCCCGAAATTCATCCTACCTCCTACCCATCGGCAGACAAGATTACCCCTTCCCTTTTCAATATTTCAGAAAAGAAACACCAATCGACCAGAATCCTAGTATCTATAAGGCTTTGAAGCATGGTCGATACCCCGGCGGAATGGTCGATCTCAGGGAAAGACTCCCGGCAAGGGTGCAATTTCCATTCACTCGGGGGCAGAGGGCGGCGTGATTCGTCCGGGCAGGCGGGGACGGTGCAAAGCCGGGTGCAATCAGGAATCAGCGAGGGTGCAATGTTGAAAAAATGGTCCCGGAGGTGCAAAGGGTGAGGCTTGATGACCTCAAAGAGAAAGCGCGGTTCTAATAGATTCCTTTTCTCCGCCCGTGGTCTTTGGCGTCCATCCTTCACCATTGGCAACGGGGCGCGGGGAAGGGCTTGCAGGGCATCACAGGAAGGTGATGGGATACCTTGACCCGGCTGCCATCTTGCGGACGCCAAACTCAAACACTCGGCCTTGTGTGTCGGTGAGCTTGCGGCCCAGATATGACTTGCGAAGTTTTTTGCCAAGCGATTGCCTCTTATCCGTTGCCGATAGGTTTAGAAGATCGGTCAATGCCTCCCGCTCCGCTACTTCTAGCAAGTCATCCGGCGTTAGAACGGGGGCCGATCCATCGGGATATTCCCCGGCGGCGACGGCAAGCAAACGAACTATGGCCCGCCCTACCTCATCGCCTCCCGTCTCTGCTAGGCGAGGGGAAAACGGGTTGCTCATTCCGCAGGCAATCACAATCCCGCCAATCAGCCCGGACCATTCTTCAAAGGAAGCCCGGCGATGTTCTTTCATCATTGGCATCCCGGCATCACGCCAAGTGCGTACCAATGCCCAAAGCGCGGCGAGAAAGCGGGCGCGGGTGTCAGTGGCGAAAAGCCATCCCGGCGTGATCTCCTTTTCAAAGGTCCGATCTTCGACTTTCCCCGGCTCGAATAGGTCAATCACCAAGGCGCGGCGGTCAAGGTCTGCGCTGATAGTAAGACCGTTCCCCGTGGCAAAAACTTGGGTAACTTTCGGAATCATAGCCATCCTCTGCGAGTGCATCAAGCGGCAAGCGTGAACGGGGCTTGTGACGTAGCGGTTGAGTGCTTGGGAATGAATACTGCGGCAGTCATCCAAGACGAGGAAGGGCAGGCGGGCGAGCGCGGCGGTGTCCAAGACCTTTTCAAACTCGCTCTCTGTCTCAGGCTTCCCGGATTCAGCGGGCGGACCCTGCGACGGGGCAAGGGCAACACGCATCAAGAGGCTTTTCCCGGACCCGGATTGATTGGCATTGTAAACGATCATCGGGCGCGGCGTTCCCTCGGGGAAAAGCTCCCGGCAATAAACGCCAAGCATCGCGGCCATTTGAGCGGAGAAACTGCGGCGTTTTTCCACTCGGGGTTCATTCTCGGCATCATAGGGAAAATCCTTCAAGCAATCCCAAAGAATCGCGGAACCTTCGTTTTCTGTTAAGTCATCCTGATAGGGAATCCGGTTCACCGTGAAAAGCCCCGTGGCGGGGTCGAAACCCTCAGGGGCAAGTTCAACTCGCCGGGCTTCACCCTCGCCCGTCCAGACGGGCAAGCGGACTTCGGAAACGGCTTTCAGCTCCCGCAGTTGATCGCGGAATTGATCGGCGGCCATCAGCTTACCGGCGTAATCTTTGCCGATAGATTCCACCGCAGGGGCATCCTTCGCGGGCCGGGTGAAGGCTAGCAGTCTGTCGGACTTCAAATTTCACTCGAAATCAACATATGGTATCTGGTGTTACAGCCAAGACGATATCGGGTAGTCATTTTTAACGAGATTTTGAGGACGATCTGTCCCGCTTAATCTATCTGTTAAATTAACCTATTTATACCACAATCTGATGTGTCGCAAGCGGCCCTAGAAGCTGTATATTGTGCTTTCTAAGTCCGACAGACTGC
>JANXMQ010000232.1 GCA_025354565.1 Akkermansiaceae bacterium | reverse complement strand
GGTTAATTTAACAGATAGATTAAGCGGGACAGATCGTCCTCAAAATCTCGTTAAAAATGACTACCAGATATCGTCTTGGCTGTAACACCAGATACCATATGTTGATTTCGAGTGAAATTTGAAGTCCGACAGACTGCTAGGCGCTCGAAATTAGGGACAGCTGTTTGCTTCACCTCGTAACCGAGGAAATCGGGTTCGGATCGACCGTTCGGGATAACTCCCAATTCTGCTTCAAGCGTGTACCCTCCGCAGTTGGACGACTTACACGGCATTGTGCTACCATCACCACTAAGTCTTTTGGAATCTATCCACCCAAGCCGGTGGATTCGGAGAAGTTCGGAAAGAAGTCCTGTCCGCGCATCAATATTCCCTGTTGCTACGGGAAGAGGAATTTCAGAAAAGACACCCGTATCGGGGACGGGGTATTTCTGCATGAACTCGTTGGCGAGATCGGAGCAGGCCGGCACGACGAAACCGATTACGGACTCATTACGTGTTACGCCAAGAAATAAAATTCTTCCGTGCTCCCGAGAAGTTAGCAGTTGATTTGGTCCGTCACGACAGCCGCGGAGAAAGCCCGAAAATCGAACCTCAGGATATTGGGGATAAAGAATAAGTTGCGCCCCCGGTGCATGAGACAGTTGACCGTCAATCTTGATCCATGAGAAGGACATTTGAGCTTTGAAGGTTTCGTTACCCGGTTTGTCATCGGGGCTGACACCTCGATTAGGAAAAAGGCTGAGCGCCGAGAAACCTGGACCGAAGTAAATCTGTTGCTTAGAGTTGTCATTCCGAGCGAGAACCTTTGCGTAAAGACTTCTACATCCCGATTCCTTGAACATCTGTGTTAATTGATCGAGATTCATTTTACTTTTCTAGTTCGTTTTTTGGCTGAGTATTTCGTGTTGGGATAGATTCGAGTTGGAATCTGTCCAGCGTCTTCGACTTTCTTCTTATCTCTCAACACAAGGTCCAACTTTTGTTTCGCAGGCTTTTTTAATGCCGCCATAACAGTCTCAGCAATCCGCTCCACGATGGGTACGACCACGGAGTTACCGAATTGACGATAAGCCTGTGTGTCGGAGACAACCAATTTGTAATTATCGGGGTAGCCCATGAGTCGAGCGCACTCTCTTGGAGTAAGTCGTCGCGGGTTCTCTCCCGTTTGGGCGATAAGTATCTCGGAGCCGTCCTTATGGTAGCGGGCACTGAGCGTCCTTGTTGTATCATGCTTATTGACAAGTCCAAAACCGAAACCATTGCCTGCTGCCTTGTGTTTCGCTGCGTAATTCTGAAGGTAATTCCAGAGATGATCAGTTAGCGTGTATTTGGCATGGGGACGCGATTCGAGAATGGTTCCTAGCAGCGGCCCTTGCTCGGGAAAAACTGGAAACTCGAAGTCCCGCTTTTCTCGAAAACCCACAATAAAAATCCTCTCACGATGCTGCGGTACGACCGCTTTCGCGTCGATGATCTTTGTGTAGATTGTGTAACCCAAGATGGTTTCCAGAGTATCCTTAATCACCCGGAACGTCTTGCCCTTGTCGTGCCCTTTGAGGTTCTTTACGTTTTCGAGCACGAAGGCGGCAGGACGATGGTGATCAAGGATGTCCGCGATGGAGAAGAACAGGTTGCCCTGTTTCACATCATCAAAACCGTGCAAGCGCCCAAGGCTGTTCTTCTTGGAAACGCCCGCTATGCTGAATGGCTGACAGGGAAATCCGGCGCAAAGAATGTCGTGAAAGGGGATTGCCGTGACATCTACCTCATTGATGTCGCCGTGAGGACGCTCGCCGAAATTAGCCTCGTAGGTCTGCTGACTAAATTTGTCATAGTCACTGGAAAAGACGCATTTCCCCCCGGCTTTTTCGAAAGCGATACGGAAGCCGCCGATGCCACAGAAGAGGTCGATGAAGCGATAAGCCCCGGCGATGTAAGGAGTCACGTCCTCGCGGACACTCAGGGCGTCTTGCTTCGTTTTTACCTGCGTCGCGATTTTAGTGGCGCGCTTCGGAGTTGCCCTATTGGCTTTCTTTTTTACAGTCATCGTGATTCTGCACGAAGAGAACCAAAGTCCAACGCGGGCAACAAGAGCGTTGTCGCGAGAAAATTCTCTGGAGGGCTACCTAGCGGACCTCTACGATCCCGTGTCGATGCCGCCGCGCCTCGCCAAGGCCCACGAGGCGCTCGACCGTGCCGTGGACCGTTGCTACCGCAAGGAGCCCTTCCTCACCGACCGCCAGCGCGTGGAACACCTCTTCGCCCTCTACGAACAACTCACCGCCCCACTCGTAGCGCAACCCAAGCGGCGCAAGAAATAACGCGGCGGGACACTCTTGTCCCCCGCTTCCGGCGCGTGAGGAACAGCAAGCTGGGGGAAAGACTGTCCCCGGTCCTGATCCTTCACCCCTTGGGCCTGGCACCGCGTCTTCCCAAACGGCCAAGAAAGGGGCTGCCATCCCCTTCTCCATCACTTGAAAAAGCGACCATGCCTAAAGTCCTTCATCGGAATCGGGGAGTGGAGACGCAGGCCAGCCATTGAGCTCCGAAATCCATGTTTCCGTGTGCCGACCTTATACTGACAAGGGGAAGGCAACATCATCCTCACCGCCACGGCAAGGTGAGGACGTAAGGCGAAGTCAGGAAGCCATAAGAGTGCAAGTCACGCAGGAGGGGCCGTCCCGGCACACCACGAGAATGAGGCGGAGAGGATTTTGCGGGTTGTGGGTGCGGCGCTGGATTTACCCCCGTTGCGGGAGGAACTGCTGTTGTTGAAAAAAGGGGCATTTCGACCGGGATCGGGGGGTAAAATGTTTCGTTGCGGGGACTGGTACCATTTCCACGCCGTCCGAAGCAGGCGGGCGAGCCTGAAAGGCTCGAGCTCGCCTGACTGCTTCGGCGGATGATTGGAAGGTGCCTAACATGGTATCTTCACGGCACCATGAAGAAACCATCCC
>JANXMQ010000159.1 GCA_025354565.1 Akkermansiaceae bacterium | reverse complement strand
ATCTTGCGGGATGGTTTCTTCATGGTGCCGTGAAGATACCATGTTAGGCACCTTCCAATCATCCGCCGAAGCAGTCAGGCGAGCTCGAGCCTTTCAGGCTCGCCCGCCTGCTTCGGACGGCGTGGAAATGGTACCAGTCCCGACTAACAAGCATTGCGGTCGGAGAACTTCGTATCACTGAGGCTGCCCCACAGTGCTGTGACAGTCCTCGGGTATTTTCAGCACGCTTGGCTTGTAGGGTCGGTGGCGGACATGCATGTCCAATCGTCCTGTTTTTCGCTACCTCAATGCCACCTGTGCGGGTCGAAAAATCCAACTTACCACCCTACGTGATCGCGTAGAATGGTCAAATCATCTTTACATTCAAGGGAGGATTAAATCATGTTATGGACAGTGCTGTCCCCGCATGAAAACATATCCCTACATGAAAGTTATCGTGGTCGCTTGCGTCGGTGCTTTGGCATCGTGTGCGACCGTTCCCCAAACCACCCGGGTACCGATGTCGGCGTCCCTGCATCCTGATTCATCGCTCTCCGGGCTGGTGTTAAAGGAAGTCAATACCTACCGCCGAAACCATGGCGCTGCGGAACTACAGCGTCACTTTGGACTGGATCGACTGGCTCAGGAGCATTGTGAATACCTCCGTCAACATCGGGGGTCCTTCGGGATTTATGGAGGAAATGTCAGCCATTTTGGTTTCGAAGGGCGGGCCGACATTGTTCGTGAACGCTACAGTATGCTCAGTTGCAGCGAGAATGTGGCGGCCGCCGAATATCATGGCAAAAACCCCGGCCCACTGCTGGTGAGTCTTTGGGCCGCCTCCAAGGGCCACGATTACAACATGCGCAGTGCTTGGACGCACACCGGCATCGGCGTGGTGGTGGACAGCGACGGCATGGTGTTTTCTACCCAACTCTTCGCAACGGTTACGAATTCGCAATTGACCAAGCGCAAGAGATTCGGAGCCTTCTGAGACAGCCAAGATGCCGGATTTAGCCCTCGAAATCGCCCTTCAAGCCCGTGGTCTTTGCCGGATCGCCGGGATTGATGAGGCGGGCCGGGGGCCGCTGGCTGGGCCGGTTGCCGCTGCGGCGGTGATTTTACCAATAGGCTTCACCTGCTCCGGTCTGGATGATTCTAAAAAAATTAGCCCCCGCAAGCGCGACTTGCTTTACGCCAAACTCACGACCGATCCGGAAATCTGCTGGGCAGTCGCCACTGCTGGGCGCGAGGAAATCGACCGGCTCAATATTCTAAACGCCACCCATCTCGCGATGCGACGAGCCGTGGAAGCACTCGATCCCGCGCCGGATCATTGCCTGATCGACGGATTGCGCGTGAAAAATTTCCTCCTGCCCCACGACGGAATTGTCAAAGGCGACGGCCTTTCCCTCTCCATCGCTGCCGCGAGTATCATCGCCAAAGTCACCCGCGACCGGATCATGGCCGGGCTGGACCGTGAGTTTCCCCAATTCGGCTTTGCGAAACATCAGGGATATGGCACGAAGGCGCATCTTGAAGCGCTTCGGATACACGGCCCTTGTTGCCACCATCGTCGCTCGTTTCAGCCGATCGCTCAACTCGCCTTGCCGCTTGACGACGGCTAACGGTCAGGCCCGCGACCGGATCTGGGTGGGAAATTACGGCGAACAGGTGGCCGCCGCTTGGCTGCGGTCCCGTGGGTGCAAGATTCTGGCCAGAAATTATCGCGGCCCACGCCGGGGTGAGGTGGACATTGTGGCGCGGGACGGGAAACTGCTGTTGTTTGTCGAAGTGAAGACCCGGCGTGAAGGCAGCAAGATTCGTGGCTTGGATGCGGTCGGGAAGGACAAGCAGGGCTTGATCGAACGCGGGGCGAATTCCTGGCTAAAGCGTCTGGGCACCCGGGACCTACCTTGGCGCTTCGATGTCATCGAGGTCTATGTTGAGGACGGGAAAAAGCCACGAGTCAATCAAGTAAGGGATGCGTTCTAGCGGATGGTTCCGACTTGCGGCCGCCCCTTCCCCGGCCCATGGTTGGTGCATATTTCATGACACCTTTCACGGATTCAACGGCTTGGTTGGCCAAACGCGACGGCAGCGTCGTGATCGGTCATGGCCCCTTCGCGGAAACCACCACCCCGCCTGCCGACGGCGTCTCATTCTATGTGCAAAATTTCGCCCTGCTGGATGCCAAACCGTGGAAAACTCCGAGGCGCATCGAGCGAACCCATGTGACGGAATTGGCCGTGCGATTCCAAGACATGCCGCCGCTGGCATGTGAGTGGGCCGCGCTGGACGCCGTGCCATTTTCCGTGGTCTTCCAAGAAGTGATGGCTGCGATCCACGGCGGCGTGTTTGAAAAAACCGTTCCCGTAGTCACAGAAATCGGCAGCGTGCGCGAAGCACCAGCGCCCGCGATCATCGCCGCCATGACCCGCCAAGCTGCGCCGCTCCACACTTACGGCTGGGTCCACGGCGACTCGGGATTTGCCGGAGCCACGCCCGAGTTGCTGTTTTCCCTCCATGACAATCAGCTCGAAACCATGGCGCTGGCAGGGACCGCCCGGAGCGAAGATCGCGGGGTTTTCGCAGTCGATGAGAAGGAAATCCGCGAGCACGAATACGTCGCCCAAACCCTCACCTCGAAATTGCTGGACCTCGGTCGCATCGAACGCCGCCCGCGTGAAATTCTCGATCTCGGGTCCATCGTGCATTTTCTAACCCATATCCACTTGGCTCTCGACGCCCCACAATCCCCGGAAAACCTACTCCGGCGGCTGCATCCCACCCCCGCGCTCGGCCCCTTGCCGCGCACAGCGGAAACCCTCTCGTTGCTGCTGAATTGGCGCGAACGACTCGGCTGTCCTCCAGAATTCGGAGCCCCCTTCGGCCTCTGGGATCGCGGACAATTCGATGCGGTCGTCGCCATCCGTGGCATCTGGTGGGATGGTGAAAATTTGAAACTCCCGGCGGGTTGCGGCATCATCGAGGCCAGTCGTCTCGTCAATGAATGGCGAGAACTCCGGCTCAAGCGCGAGGCCGTAAAACGCTTCCTGTCACCCAAATAAGCGAGCAATTCAATATTGCACCCGATGGTGCGGCGAAAAACAGCACACCCAATTGCCTGAACATCAGGCAGATTCACCGGCTAAATAGTCTCGTGAAGTTTTTTATTAAAAAAGATTGATTGTTTTTAAAAAACTATCAATATCCGGGCGTATTGATTCACAAGACCATGCCAATCAACCGTCATGCCCGCCACCTTTGCAGTGCAGTCTTTGCTGCATTGGCCTGTGTGTGGCCTGCTCCGGTCCACGCCATGGAACCGGCGCAAATCACGAATCCGATCGGCAGAATCGCCCGGGTGTTCGACTCTCAACTCGTTAAGACCGAGGATAAAGTGTCGTGGCTTGACGCCCGGCTATCAAGTTTCGCGCAACATCGCGAGCATGCAATGAAAGTCGGCCTAGGCTACCGTGGCTACCGTGCAAATGCCAATGCGCCAGACCCATCCGTCACTCTGGATCTCGGTAACGACTACCCCATCGAGTCGATCTTCCTCGTTCCAGCGCAACGGGAATTTTTAGAAGATCCGGGGATTTTCCCGAAGCGATTCACCCTCGAACTCTCGAGACGTGCAGATTTCGCCCAACGAACGGTGATTTTCACTTCTCCATCTGGAAGCACCTCGCTCCTGCCCGCCGATGGTAACCCGCTACCGTTCGTCGCACATGACACGGCACGCTATGTCCGGCTTACCGTGCATGAAGGACACAACAAGGGCATGCTTGATCTTTTCGGCTTGTCAGAAATCGCGGTCATTTCCAACCATGACCCGGTCTCGTTCGGCGCGACCGTTACCTGCGTCGGTGAACTAAACGCTCCTGGCATTTGGTATCCCGAAGCCCTAACCGACGGCCGTACGCCCCTCGGCATCTGGCAGAATGCCACCAAACCCACCGCCGGTCTCGGCGATTCCGTGGTGGCTTCCACCGCCGACGACACCGTTTCTTGGACCATCGATCTGACTCACGCGGCCCCCCTCGACCGGGTCGTCATCTTCCCTTACCAGCTTGACCGTTCTATTGAATCTGCCGTGTTACCCGAGGAGCTGACGATCCATCTTTTGGACGCAGACGGTAAGAAGGAACTTGGCGGTCATTGGACCAATCCGCTTCCTGGGACCAACAGCATGACCCCGCTGGTCATTCCTCTCGGCGGAAAGTTCGCGAAAAGCGTCTGCCTCACCAGCACCCGGCCCTACATGTTGGGGGAATTGAAATTCCATGCACTCTCAGAAATCGAAGTCTGGTCACACGGCGCGAATCTCGCCAAAGGACTGGCCGTGACCCGCGTGCATGGCGCTCAATCCAACACCGTCGCCACCCTCACCGACGGTTGCACTTCTGAAAAACAAATCATCCCCTTCAGCACTTGGCTCCAACAACTCCACGAACGCGGCACCATTGAGCGTGAACTCGCCATGCTGCGCCCGGTCCATCGCCAACTCGCCTCCGAGGGCGAACTGAACGCCACTTGGGGTTCCGCTGTGATTCTCGGACTGACCTTTCTGATTCCGGTCTTCATCGTCGAGCGCCGTCGCCTGATGTCTCGCGATCAACTCGACAATCTCCGCAAACGCATCGCCTCTGACCTACACGACGACATTGGCAGCAATCTCGGTAGCATCTCGCTCATCGCCCGCACGGCCCGCAAGGATCTGGTCCGCCTCCATGGTCCCGAGGAAGTCGCGGATGACCTCGGCGAGGTCGAGTCCATCGCCCGCGAAAGCTCCCTCGCCATGCGCGACATCGTCTGGTTGCTAGAGCGGCGGCAGGACTCCATCGGCGACCTCGTCCAACGGATGCGCGATACCGCAGGCCGCTTGCTGAGGGAAATTAATTTCACCCTCGAATGCGAGTCCAGCAAGACCACCGCCCGGCTTTCGCTCGATGCCAAACGCCACTTGTTCCTCTTCTACAAGGAGGCCATCCATAACGTCCTCAAGCATTCGCAGGCCAACCAAGTCACTATTCGCCTCTGGGATGAGGACGACAAACTGGCCCTGGAAATCCTCGACAACGGCATCGGTCTGCCCACCAGCAAAGACCTCAATCCCACCACCGTCCACAAGCTCCAGGACCGCGCCCGGATCCTTGATGCCTCGCTGAAAATCTCCTCTTCCAAGGAAACCGGCACCCTCGTCCGCCTCCTCGTCAAACGCTCCCACCTCGTCGCTCACCCCACCCTCGCATGATCGCTGAAGCCACCAAAACCACCCGTATCTGGATTCTCGAAGATCACGAAGTTTTCGCGAAACAGATCCGCCGCCTCATCTCCCATGAGTCCGATCTCGTCTGCCCGCACCATTTCTCCACAGCGGCCGATTTATATGACAAATTGAAATTCACCAACGACCGCCCGGACTTGCTCTTGCTCGATCTCGGACTCCCCCGCCGCAGTGGACTTGAAGTCCTGACCGACATCCGCAGCCTCCTGCCGGACGTCAAAGTCCTCATTCTCTCTTCCTCAGATGAGCGGGAAAATGTCTATCGCGCCATCTGCAACGGCGCATCCGGCTATCTACTCAAATCCGCCGATCCGGACGAAATCATCAGCGGCATCCGCGACGTGATCGCCGGCACCTCCGCCCTCAGCGGCCCCATCGCCAGCATGATCCTCCAAGGCTTCGCCCGCTACGGTCCCGTCGCCCACATCGAGCCTCTAACCAACCGCGAGGAAGACGTGCTACGCTTCCTCGTCCGTGGCCTCATCAAAAAGGAAATCGCCGATGAACTCTCGATTTCCCAGCACACCGTGGACATGCACCTGCGCGCGGTTTATCGGAAATTACAGGTCCGCTCACAGACGGAGGCCGTCTCGAAGGCTCTCCGCCAGGGCCTCGTCTGACTTTCTTGCTTTGGAGTTCGCATCCCAACAAACAAAAACCCCGGCTCGTCTGACGAACCGGGGTTTTTTGTGAAATGAATTCTCGCGGAGAAATCAGCCTGCTTTCTCTTCCTCGCCGGCGTCCACGGAGATCGTGAGCGTGGCGACCACCTCGGGATGCAGGCGAATCTGGACCTCGGTCTTGCCAGACTTCTTGACCGGCTTTTCGAGTTCGATCGTGTGACGGTCGATCACGATGCCAGCCGCTTCGAGTTCCTTGTGGATGTCGATGCTGGTGACGGAACCGAAGGCTTTGCCGCCTTGGCCGGTGGAAAGCACAAACTTCGGCTTGAGCTTGGCAATCTTCGCCGCGATTTCCTGCAAGCCTACCAACTCTTCCGCTTCCCGTTTTGCACGGTTGGTCTTGAGTGCCTCCACGTGGCGGAGGTTCGAGCGGCTGGCTTCAAACGCCTTGCCTTGCGGGATCAGAAAGTTCCGCGCATATCCGGCGCGGACTTTGACGACATCAGCTTCGGCACCTAGGCCTTCGATTTTTTCTTTGAGAATAACTTGTGCGTTGGCCATGGGAATCGGTGGTAAAAGTTCGTTTGGGGGCGGCGATTTAGGCCCCGCCTCAAATCGAGTCAAGAAGAATGAACCCTTATTCCATGCCAAACCCGGAAAAACAACCCTCACCTCCCCGCCCGCTCGCTTTCCCGCGAGACACCCGCCTTGTCGGGGCGGGATTTCTCTGCCAGAACAGCCCTGCCGCATGGACCCCTACGAAACGCCCGCCTCCGCCCTGACGGCCATCCGCTCGGCCCAGCCGGACAAGCCCGCCACGCCCAAGCTCGTGCGGAATGCCGTCATCCTGCTGGTCGTGGAATCCATCATGGAAATATTTGAAACCATCGTGGTGTTGATTCAGAAAATCGCGCCCCGCTCGCTGCCCCTCATTTCCGTGCTGAGCTTGGTTGTCACGGTAGCGTTGTTGGCCTGCTTGGCATTCTTTATGTATCGCGGGCTGCTGAGAGGCTCGAAATGGGCGCACCGGCTTTATTTCATTCTGTGGGCCGTCAATTTGACCATGATCGGGAAATACATCACCTATTACGGAAGTCTGCCGCTGATGTGGGAAAAGGCGATGTATCTGCTTCGATGGATCCTCGCTCCCACGGCCACGGTCATGCTGCTCCTGCCGACATCCTGGCGGTGGTTTTATAAGAAAAAGCCGGTATAACGTGCGGTGCGGCTGGAAGGAACACGCGAAATAAATTTGCCAAGGGGCCAGCCGGGCAGGGCTTCGCCCGTTGAGAAATCTCTGCTATCGCAAACTCTGGATTCACGGTCCTTGTGGCCTACGATTTCACGAGCGCGACGGCGTAAAATCCGTCGTAGCCAGTGGCGGCTGGGGAGACGGGGTGTTCTTCTAGCAGGGTGAAATTTCCTTGGGCGAGGAGGTGATCCACGGCGGCGCGGTTTTCCGAGGGGAGGATGGAGCAGGTGGCGTAAACGAGGCGGCCACCGGGCTTTAGCATGGCGGTGTAGTTTGTGAGTAGCTCTTTTTGGATGCCTTGGAGGCGTTCGAGGCCGGCGGGCTTGAGCCGCCATTTGAGATCAGGCTGGCGTTTCAAGGTGCCGAGGCCGGAACATGGGGCGTCTATCAAAAGGCGGTCGGCGACTTCCGCGAATTCGGTGGCGGTGTTAGCTTTGATTTCCTTGGTCTTGATGCACTTGTTAGCATTGGTGCGTTTGGCGCGGCGCTCGAGTTCGGCGAGTTTTTTCACATCCACGTCCATGCCGAAGACGCGGCCCTCGTTTTTCATGAGGGCGGCGAGGTGGAGGGATTTGCCGCCCGCGCCGGAGCAGGCGTCGATGATGCGCTCGCCGGGTTGCGGATCGAGGAGCGGGGCGATCATCTGGGAGCCGGCGTCTTGGATTTCCACGCGGCCATCGAGGCGGAGGGATTTCGGCAGGGACTTGCCGGTGGCAAGGACGAGGGCATCCGGCAGGCCGGGGACTTCGGTGGCGGTGATGTGGAAACTGTCGAGCCAAGCGATGACTTCCGGGCGGGTACTGCGGAGGGTGTTGACGCGGAGAAAGACGGAGGCGCGCTGGTTGAGGGCGGCGAGCTCGGCGTCCCATGCGGTGCCGAGTTCGGCGACTCCGAGGGCGTCGATCCAATCCGGGATGGATTCGCGGACGGCGCGGTGTTGGTCAGCGAGTTCTGCCTCACGGGCTTTCATTTCCTCGGCGGATTTGCCGTTGTAGGCCCACCACTCGGGGATTTCGTAGCCCATACGGACCCACTGGGCGGCGCAGAGGGCGGTGGTTTCCTCGCTATCGACCAGGAAGGAAAGCGCACGCCGCCAGCGGGCGACCTCGAACACGGTCTCCGCGATGAAGCTGCGATCGCGCTTGCCCCACTTCGGGTTTTCCTCGAAGGCGGTGGCGAGTTCGTGATCGAGAACCTTGTGCTCGCGGAAGACGGATTTGGCGATGGTCGAGGCGGCCTCGGCGAGGATGCGGTGCATTTTCATCCACCCATTCTCGTCAGATCCAGCCGTGTGACAACTCTGAGCTGACATTCTTCTGTCCAACCTACGGCGGCCTGTGAAGCGTAGATTCTAACGGCATTATGCCCCCCCTTTTCAAGCCACGCCCTGATAGAGATACTTCTGAAACCCGGTGAACGCCACGCCAATGTCTTCTCCCAGATCGGCGACGGCGTCGTTGATCGAATCGTGATAACGGAGCTTCAGCAGTGGGGCCAGTTTTGTCTGATCCAATTCCTCGACTCCCACGCTGACGTAGTGGGATAGCACAAAATCCAGAAACACCTGCTGCTTACTGTTGAAGTGGGTGCTGATTTCCACCTTCGCCTTTGACGCGCGCTCCTCACGGGTCAGAGGCGGCAGGGCGTAGGCCACGTGGGCCAGCACATCGAAGAGATCGCTGTTCTCGGCGTCGATGACCCTCTGCATCTCCGCCAGTTGATCGTGGCCGAAGCCCTTTTCCTCCAATCCTTCTAACAACTTGGCACGGGTGGCGGGCACGCTCCATAGTTCGCGGAGTTCGTCTTCGTTAGAGAAAAAATCCGGCAGCTTGCCGAAGAGCATTTCCATGAACTGCTGGGCGGACATCGGCGTGCCGTCCGGATGCCAGAAGGTGGTCATCATCATGTGTTGGATGTTGCGCTCCTTGCCATCCGCCAGTTTGACTTTGGCCTTCTTCCGCTTCTCACAGGTGCATTGGACCTTGCCGCAGACCTCGCAGGGCTCCTTGGGACACTCGCACGGACTCTTGCCGCAGTCTTTACAAGGTGGCCTTGGCTTTGCCTCGCAGGTGCAGGGACGATTGCCGCATTTCGGGCAGTCTTCCTCTTCCAGCGGTTCGCCGTCCCATTCCGGATCGGCGAAATGGAGGTGCGCTTTCACGAAGTCATACACCGTGAAGTAGTCCTTGCCGTCGTAGAGCCGGGTGCCGCGGCCGATGATCTGTTTGAATTCGATCATCGAGTTTACCGGCCGCATCAGCACGATGTTGCGCACGTTGCGGGCATCGACTCCGGTGGAAAGTTTCTGCGAAGTCGTTAGAATCGTGGGAATGCTTTTCTCGTTGTCTTGAAAATCCCGAAGATGCTGCTCGCCCAGCGCTCCATCGTTGGCAGTGACTCGCTGGCAGTAGTTTGGATCCTTGCTGGTCTTGATCTGGTTGATGAGGTCGCGCACCAGCAGCGCGTGATCCTGAGTGGCGCAGAAAACGAGGGTCTTCTCGCTCTGGTTGATCTGCTTCATGAAGATCTCCACCCGCTTCTTCTCGCGCTCCTTGATCTCAATGTTTTTGTTGAAATCTGGTTCGTCGTAAACCTTGCCACCTCAATCTCCCCCTCCATCACAGTATCGTCGGGTTTGTATTGATAATAATCCATCGTCGTCTGGATCTGCTTCACTCTGAACGGCGTGAGGAAACCATCGTTGATCCCTTCCTTGAGAGAGTAGATGTAAACCGGCTCACCGAAGTAGGCGTAGGTGTCCACGTTGTCCTTGCGCTTCGGCGTCGCCGTTAGGCCGAGCTGCACGGCGGGCGAGAAATAGTTCAGGATGTCCCGCCAGTTGCTCTCGTCCCTCGCCCCGCCACGGTGGCACTCGTCGATGACGATGAAGTCGAAGAAGTCCGGCGGGTACTCGCCGAAATAGGGTGAAGGCTCACCGTCGATTGGGCGACCTGACATGAACGTCTGGAAAATGGTGAAAAACAGGCTGCCGTTCTTCGGCACCTTTCCCTTTTTACGGATGTCTCCCGGATCGATGCGGACCAGCGCGTCCTCGGGAAAGGCCGAGAACGCGTTCAAGGCCTGATTCGCCAGAATGTTCCTATCTGCCAGAAACAGAATGCGCGGACGTCGCGTGGCCTCGCGGCTCAGGTTCCAGCGGCTGTGGAAAATTTTCCACGCGATCTGAAACGCGATGAAGGTCTTGCCCGTACCGGTGGCCAGCGTGAGCAGGATGCACTGCCGGTCCTCCGCAATGGCTTCCATCACCCGGGTGATCGCCACGTCCTGATAGTAGCGCGGCTGAAAATAACCACCGCGATCCTCAAAAGGCACGGCGGCGAAACGGTCCCGCCACGCGTTTACCTTGGCAAAAGTCTTCGCCCACAGCTCGTCCGGCGTTGGGTAGGAGGAAACATCGCCCTCCTTGCCCGTCTCCATATCGATCCCGTAAATCCCCTGCCCGTTCGTGGCGTAGGTGAAACGGATGGACAGCTTGGTGGCGTAGTTCTTCGCCTGCGCCACGCCTACCGTGAGGGGCGCGTCCCAGGCCTTTGCCTCCACCACCGCCAGCTTGGTGTTCCGGTATTCCAGCACGTAGTCCGCCGAGAGAGCCTTGCCGCGTTTCCCGTGACCTTCGATGCGCCCCAGCGTGATCGGATGCTCGCGCCGGATTCGGCTGCCTTCGATAACTCCCCAACCAGCGGCGGTTAGCGCGGGGTCGATGTGCTCGGCTCGGGTTTCGGCTTCGTTCATGAGAGTGGTGACTTTATTGACCGGATTGACGGCGTTGACAATGCGGTCAATGCCGTCAATAAGGTCACTATATTGGCTTCGTGCCTTTACACGTCGGATACCCCGTGCAGCCCCAGAACTCTCCTTTCGCGGATCTCCGACGGCGCATGGGCTGGTCGCACTGCGGGCAGGGCGGGGAGGGCTCGGCGTTGCGCTGCTCCTCGCGGGCTTCGAGGCGGCGGGTGGTCAGGCGTTCGCTGAAGCCGCCGCTTTCCTCGAAAGCCTTGCCTTGCGCGGCGATCTGGCTTTTCAGCATGTTCAAGGCCCGGCCGATGATGAGCAGCATGGCATTGGCGGCGACCACGGGATCCTGCGAATCCAGCCAGCGGGCGTATTTCCGGCGTTGCTCCAGCGCGTGCTTGGCGGACTCGTGGACCATGTCATCCGTGAACGGCGCGGGGTCGATGGAAATGGCGTTCACCGCGCGGGCTTCCTCGGAGTGGACGGACCACGGCAGCTCGCCGCTGTCGATGATGAAGACCTCGTAGTCGCCGCGCAGCTCGCTGAGGCTGGCGCGGGCGACGTCGGTGAGTTTCATTTCCGTGTCCTTGGAGGTGGACGAACGTTCCGAGCCTTCGATGATGTTCTGGCGTCCGCTGCGGGCGGCTTGGGTCATCTGGTCGTATTAGCGGCCTTTGGGGTCGTAGAATTTTTCCGGCGTCTGGCGGTGGTCGTGCGTTAGGAAACGGCGGCAGAAACGCAGGGTTTCGAGCTGCACGAGGGTGGCCAACGTGAACGAATGCAGCTTCCGGAAGCCGCCGTGTTTGTCAAAAAGCTCGCCTCCTCCGCCAAATCCGTGGGTAAAACCGGGGGCTAACCGCCGCGAAGCGGCGTGAGCCTCTTGAAAGTTGTCCACGACAGACCGCTTCGAGAATGGGTCTGTAACTCGTCGGAGAAGTGGACTGTTGTGGGCAACT
>JANXMQ010000042.1 GCA_025354565.1 Akkermansiaceae bacterium | reverse complement strand
GGCATCGGCGGCACTTCCAGCAGAAGGTGGAAATGGTTCGACATCACGCAATAGGACAGCACCCGGCAGCCGCTGAAATTCTCATACATCCGCATGAACATCCGGAAATGCTCCCGTTCCACGTCACCAAACACGAACCGCGCCAGGAATCCTTTTTGCAAGCTGGAATTCTACTTTTTGTCTGGGAAATTGCATTGGGAAATTGCATTGGGGAAATTGCATTGGGAAATTGTATTGGGCGCAACTCGATCAGTATCAGCACTTTCTGTTGCGGCGGAACGGATGCGGACGGGTTGGAGCCAGTCCGAAACCGGCATGCCCCCGCTCCGGGAGCAGTTGGAGTTATTGCACAGGCAGTATGGCAAAGAATTCCGGCAATTAGCCTTGCAATCCCTCTTCAGCCTGTTATGAGGTCTAAGCCGAAATTGTATCTCTTATTAAGACCGCCCCAAAACCACCAACCACGATGAACTCCAAAAGCATCCTCCGCTCATTGTTGCAGACCGCCTTGGCCCTCTGCCTCATCATTCAGACAGCAACCGCCGCCACCTCCGGAAAATTCACCTACACCTATAATGGCGTCTCTATCACCATCACTGGCTATCCCACGTCTGAGTTCGGCGCGTTAGTGATTCCTACAAGCATCGCAGGCAAACCCGTCACTTCCATCGGGGATTGGGCGTTCGCCGATTGCATCGACCTGACCAGCGTCACTATCCCCAACAGCGTCACTTCCATCGGAGCTGAAGCGTTCGTCGGTTGCTACGGCCTGTCCCGCATCACCATTGGCACCAGCGTCACTTCCATCGGGGATTTCGCGTTCAACGGTTGCTACGGCCTGACCAGCGTCACCATTCCTAACAGCGTCACTTCCATCGGAGCTGACGCGTTCGATTCTTGCGACGGCCTGACCCGCGTCACCATTGGCACCAGCGTCACTTCCATCGGGGATGACGCGTTCATCGGTTGCTCCGGCCTGACCATCATCACCATCCCTAACAGCGTCACTGCGATCGGGGAACAAGCCTTCGACTCTTGCACCGGCCTGACCAGCATCACCATCCCCGGCAGCGTCACTTCCATAGGCATTGTAGCGTTCCAAAATTGCACAAAACTGACAAAAGCTGTTTTTCTAGGCAACGCTCCTGCTATGGGGTGGGGTGTCTTTGACTACTGCGCCAGCGACTTCACCGTGAATTACTTGACAGGGAAAACCAACTTTACTTCGCCGACATGGAACGGCTATCCTGCGGTGGCCATTAGTCCTGAGATTGACGTCCAACAACCTCTAGGCAGTAGATTGGTAGATGGCACTGCCAGGAAGAACTTCGGAACAGTCAAGATCGGCATGACTGGCAGCAAATACTTCACCATTAAGAACACCGGCACCGCAAATCTCACCGGCCTTGCAATCACCAGTAACGGCGTCAACGCCTTGGACTTCACAGTCACTGGTCCCGCCAAGACATGGCTCACGCCCGGCACATCCACCACCTTCAAGGTGACCTTCAAACCCACCGCCGCAGGCAACCGCTACGCCGCCATCCACATCAAGAGCAACGATTTGAACGAAAAACCGTTCGACATCCATCTCGGCGGCCTAGGCGTGGCTCCTTAGCCGGCACGTTCCCGGTTGACTCCACCCCCGGCGCATGAGCGCCCTGACAGTCACCCTTGGAGCCGACATCACCGCGTTGAGGCGGGCTATGGCGAGGGCCACCGATCTCGTTGGCGCGTCGGCCAAGCGTATGAGCAAGCTGACAGGCGCGGGACTGGCGGGACTCAACAATCAACAGTGTCCAATTTTGAAGTCATGAGGTGGCATAGATTTTGGCGAGGCGGGCAAGCGCTTGGGTCCAAGAGCTCTTGGTGTCGAAATGATTTTTCAACCAACGGATAAACTTCACAGTCCGCTGGGTGAGGCGTTGGATGGCTTTTTGGAGAATCGTCAACCCACCATTCCCCTTGCTCTTGGAGTCGGTGTCTCGATTGGTTAGAACTTTTCCCTTACGTTTGATTTCGGCCTCATTCTGGATGCCCGTTTCTCGAAAGATTTGTTCTTCCATGAGTGTCATCAAGTTGTGGGTGAGACATAAAAGTCGAGCTTGGCAGGTTTTCGCCGTGGGTGTGCTGGCCCAGGCTTTGATTTCGCCAAGCTTGTTTTTGAACTCGTCGAAGACTTTCTCAATGTCCCAACGGGATTTGTAGAGCAATGCGACGATTCGGGGCGGAATGCTGGGTGCTAGATTAGTGATGTAAGTGTAGATGAGGTTCGTATCTGAATCTTGATAGATCACTCGCCGCACGCTTACTCCCATGCTGGTGCTAACCATTTCATCGGCAATCACTCCTCGGTTGATCGGATCCGCTTGATCAAATGGGTGAATCCCAAGGACTTCGAGTTTCATGTTTTCTTTGGCGCGACTCAAGAAGTAGATGCCACTCTCTTTCCACTTGAACCATTCTCGGAAGTCGATTCCGGCGCGATCCCAGATGTAGAGGACTTTGCGTCCTCGGGCGGCTCCTTGGCGGAGTGCGGAAATATCGTCGGCGGCATAAAGGACATGATGAAAGGCCTCGGCGGGGGCAAGTTCCCCTTCTAACCGGATCACGGGATCCCTTCCGCCTTGCTTCTCACCGAAATTGCAGTCTACTACTGCATCAGTGTTTCCCACTGACATCTCCATTACCCTCATGAATTACAAAAACGTTCCTCCCCTGTTGTCCGCAGCCATCCTTGCGGCCTGCTTTTCAACGCCATCCCTGCACGCCGCCACCTCGGGAAATTTCACGTACACGGTGGCTGCCGGTGAGATCACGATCACCGGCTATAACAGCGCCGCCACGGGCGCGGTTCACATTCCCGCGAAGATCGTTGGAAAGCCGGTCACCAGCATTGCAAGTTCCGCGTTCGCCTACAACATGGGGATCACTAGCGTGAGCATGCAGCCGGGCATGCGTAGCATCGGCACCGCAGTGTTCGATCATTGCTACAAGATCACCAGCGTCACGATGCCCACCAGCGTCACGGCCATCGGCGATTATGCCTTTGCCTGGTGCATTGCCATGACCGGCATTACCATTCCATCGGGCGTCTCGGTGATTTCGCCGCATTTGTTCGATTATTGCAGTCTCCTCCAAAGCATCGCCATTCCGCAGACGGTCAACACGATCGGAGATTTCGCATTCAACAAATGTTCCGGCCTGCGAACGGCGACACTCCCGGCAGGGCTCTCCACGATCAGTGGATCCATGTTCTTCGGATGCACGGCGCTGGACAACGTGACCTTGCCTTCGAGCGTCGCCACGATCAACAGCAACGCCTTTTACGCCTGCACGAGTCTCAGCCACATGACGATTCCCTCCGGTGTCACCAGCATCGGAGGATCGGCGTTCTACAACTGTAATTCGATGACCAGCGTCACGATCCCGTCGAGTGTCACCGAGATCGGCGACAGCGCGTTTTCGAATTGTTCCAGCTTGGGCGCGGTGGTCATTCCTCCGAACCTGACGGTGCTTTCGAGCCAGATCTTCAACGAGTGCGCCAGCCTCACGAACGTGGTCATTCCCGCGGGCGTCACCATCATCGGGGGAGACGCGTTTAATGGCTGCACCCAACTCGCGTCGGTCACGATTCCATCGAGTGTCAGCCTGATTGACTCCGAAGCGTTTCGTTATTGCACCAACCTCACGAGCATTTCGATTCCCTCAAGCGTAAACAGCATCGGCGCTTACGCCTTTGAATCTTCCGGGCTCACCCACATCACGCTGCCGCCCGCCATCACCTCGATCGCGGTGTATGCATTTTCCAATTGTTACGATCTTGCCAAGGTGACGATTTCCGCCGGTGTCACGGACATCGGTGCTGCGGCATTCCAGAATTGCACGGCATTGACGACGGTGACGCTTCCACAACATCTTGCGACCGTTGGCGACGACGCGTTCCAGGGATCGGCTCTCTCCGCAGTCACGTTTCCGGCGGGCGTCAGCTCCCTCGGCTATGCCGCTTTCCAACAGTGTGCGGACCTGACATCCGCGACGTTCCTCGGAAATGCTCCTGCAGTGGCCGCCGCAGTTTTCGACAATGCAGACCCGACGTTCAAGGTGCACTACATCCTCGGCAACACCGGATTCACTTCGCCGACCTGGCAAGGCTATCCTTCGGCGGGCGCGGTCGCCAAACCGGAGATTGATGTCCAGTATCCCGTTGGCACCTCACTGGTGGATGGCACCACAAAAAAGAGCTTCGGCACGGTGACCAAAGGAAAAAACGGATTCGCAAAAACCTTCACCATCACCAACAACGGAACCGACAATCTCAAAGGCTTCGCGGTTTCCGTGAATGGCACCAACGCCGGCGACTTTCTGGTGACGCCTGTGAACAAGACTTCGATTACTCCCGGAGCCACCGCCACTTTCAAGGTCACCTTCAAACCCACCGCCACCGGCACCCGCAATGCGACTGTTCACGTCACCAACAACGACGCGAACGAAAACCCGTTCGATATCCTGGTGACGGGAATGGGCGTGGCCCCGTAGAGGCGATCACCGGTCGCCTCACATTCATCATCTGTGGGGACTGTGGGGTCAGACTGTGGGGGTAGTGAATGGCACTAACTTAAGGTGGATTTGGGACGATTTCTGTGGCCTGAAATTTTCATTTTGTGGCGTGGTTTTGTCAGCAGATGATAGTTCTTGGGCCTACGCTTTTTCGCGCGCGGTTCCTCTCGTTCCGGGCGATGGGGAACGAGGCTTTCTGGGGCATTGTGACTGAGTATGAAAAAAGGGGCATTTCGGCCGGGATCGGGGGGGAATGTTTCATTGCGGGGACTGGTACCATTTCCACGCCGTCCGAAGCAGGCGGGCGAGCCTGAAAGGCTCGAGCTCGCCTGACTGCTTCGGCGGATGATTGGAAGGTGCCTAACATGGTATCTTCACGGCACCATGAAGAAACCATCCCGCA
>JANXMQ010000041.1 GCA_025354565.1 Akkermansiaceae bacterium | reverse complement strand
GCGGGATGGTTTCTTCATGGTGCCGTGAAGATACCATGTTAGGCACCTTCCAATCATCCGCCGAAGCAGTCAGGCGAGCTCGAGCCTTTCAGGCTCGCCCGCCTGCTTCGGACGGCGTGGAAATGGTACCAGTCCCGGTAAACGAGCATTGGGGTTGGTTTTCATGGAAGCGGATTAGGAAATGAATGGGGGCGGAGTTATCGGATTCACATTCATCAGGGCATGCGTGTGGGGATGACCCGTCTTCCGAGGCGTCGGTAAATCTTGAAGTCGGAGTCGGTGGTGAGCAGGAGCGGATCAGGCAGGACTTCCGTGAGACGGACCAGACAGGCGTCGGCGATGCTCATCGGGATAACGAGGCATCAACGATGACGGGATTTCCCATAGCCTTTCGTTTTCAGGTATTCCTTTTTCCGCGCACTCATATCGGCAGGACCGCCCTTGATGGTGCCGACCAAATCCGCGATCAGATCGAAGCCTGAGGCGGCATTGTGAATTTGCGAACCTGCCGCGATGAGCCGCCTGCGTGCGACTTCCGATTTCGTCAGATGGGCCTTCTTCGCTTCGGCATCCAGTTCCCTGGCCAAGTCGTCCGGGATGCGCAGAATCAGTGTTTGCATGGGATACTGGTATTACATGAGGCGAGGTCCGGCAATACAGAAAGTGATTCTTCGCCTTGAAATGAGGTCATGAATGGGGTCGGTTTTCGCATTTCTATCGTGCAGAAAGCTGGTTTCGATCGCGTTGTAGAAGTCGATTCCCCGTTCAATGTCGGAAGCCGCTTACACGAGAACGACGACGTTCTTTTTCATCGGCTGAGGAGACGGGCTTGGAGCTCATCCACCGAAAACCAGTTCGCTTTGCCGGAGTCGATGATTTCGGAGCGTTCGGCGAGAACCTTGCCGTGCCAATCGGGCGACGGGTAATCGATTCCTTCCTTGTGAAACGACTCCCACAGCAACTCCATGGTTTCCACACGCTCGCTGTGTGACATCCGGGTAATTTCCTCCTTTGCCAACATGGCTGGAAGCTAATCCGATCCGGGGAGGCGATCAAGTGCGCAATTTTCATCGGTCCTCCTCCCCGATCCCCCTAACTCGGCTTTGTCTCTGGGGTCCGTCTCTGGGGTCCAAGTAAACGAGCACAAGACCTTTCGATAGAACTATTGAATGGAGTCATTTTGGATGAGGTCAGGTTTCGCATTTCAACATTCCTCGGCGGGGTTAGATCCGACTAACAAACATTGGCGGGAGATTTCCATGGCGGGATCATGGTGAGCTCGCGAACGGGTTCTTCAGATCAAGGCCGGGAATATGTCTGAAGTCATCCTCGTTGCGGGTGACGAGCGGAATGTTGTATGCGACCGCAGTGGCGGCGATGATCGCATCTCCCAGCTTCATCTTCTTCTGTTGCCGCAGTCGGATCGCCTGTTCGATCACTTCATCATCCAGCGCATAGGCGGGGCAGGCATTGACGAAGGCGAGAATCGAAGTCTCCTCCTCGGGTGAAATGCCGGCGAAACCGAGTGCCTCGATGCGCGTCACGCTGGCGATCGCCGCGTCCGGATGGGTGGTCCATGGATCGAGCCAAGCTCCGCCGGGCTGACAGGCGTGGATAACGATGTTGGTGTCCAGGAGCATGGCTTCAATCGCGGCCGGGCAGCGGGCGGTCCTCCCGCATTTCACGTTGCCAGGCCACCGGGTCGGTGATGTCGCGGTAGGGATTGAGTTTGCGGACGTTTTCCAAAGCAACCTGGCGCCGCGCGACCATTTCTGGCGTGGCGGTGAGCTTCTGGCGTTTCGGCTTTTCCTCGACCGATTCCACCGTCATCCGCACATGTGCCCGGCCCGGCTTCAGCCATGCGGGCAGGGGCGAAAGCAGCCTCACGCTGCCATCGGCTCCGATCTCAATGTCTGTTTCCAGTGTTTTCATGTCCACAAGGTATCCGGATCCGGTGGAACGTAAAGCCTGCATACGGGTAATCCACGGGAACAAGCTCGCGGAAGAGGATGGCTTTGGCTTTTTGATTCAGTTCGGCCGTGAGGGTCATGGCAGTGAGATGATGTCGAGCGGATTGAGGAGTCCAATTTTCATCGGTCCTCTTCACCCGATCCCCCTAACTCGGCTTTGATTTGCTCGATGCTAGGCAAGTCCAGTGAGGCCCGGCTGGTCTTCATGCGCGAGGTCAGTTCGGTCTTGGTGACGTGCTCCTGCTCGAGGAGATGTTGATCTAGCGGCACGAGGTGGCTTCACCATTGCATCCCCTCGGGTGCTCTCCGTTGTCTCAAGCGCCCCCTGTATGGCGCAGGTTCATCACGTTCCGCTGATTTTGGAGTGGTGAACTTTAGAGAGGGCGTGAGTGTTTTTCCAAAGACATCGAGGAGCGTGTCAGCTTCGCCATGCCTAACATCGGCAACTTTGTATATAGGGCCATCGCGTGCTCTTTGCTCTCCGGCACTTGGCATCCGGAAAAAGGCTTTCATTTCATCGAGATTGAACGGGCGGGAGCCACGGCGACCAAAAACTACGGTTTGGTGGCCGCTCTCATCCACAACGCGGTCGCGGTCGAGGCCACGGGAAATGCTGAGTGCGGCTCCCTCGGTCGGGTAGGTTGCGATGAGTATCGGCTCGGGCTTCGGCGAAAAGCCCATGTAGCCGGGCACGTTTTCCGGCGAGATCAGTTGCAGGACGCGCATGCCATTGTGGCCGTCGGCAACGAGCGCATACATCGAGGCATTGACCGCACCGATTTGCACATCGCGAACATCTGTTAGTTTTCCGTCGGCGGTGAAATGGTTGAGAAGCCGGGGGCGTGCCGGATTTTTCACATCGATGATCGCAAGGCCGGATGCACCGTCCGCGACATAGAGATAGGTTCTTGCGATATAGAGACCTCCACTATGGCCCAATGAAACGGCTGCGCCGGGAATGGGGACGGGTTTCGCGGGATTGGCAACGTCGAAGACTTTCACGCCATCGGCATCGGTCACAAAGCAGTAATGCCATTGCACGGTGGATTGACGGGCACCATGCAGAAAGGAGCCTGAATAGCCGCCGGCGAAGACCGGGGACTTCGGGTTTGAGGCATCGACAACAGCCAATCCTTGGGACGTGGTAATATAAAGCCATTGGCCGGCCATCCAGGCGTGGCGAGCACCGTTCAATTTTCCGTTAGGATTGAAGGTGGCGGCGCGTTTGATGAAATTGTTAGCTGGATTGCCATCCAGCAGGGCCGCGACATCCACTACGATCAGACCTTCTTCGAGATCGGTCACGAACGCGTAGCCATGATAGGCGGCGATCGGTTGCTCCTCGTTCTGTGGCAGTCGATTGCGATTGGGATCGTTAATCAGCGTGCTCGGCAACGCGACGGAAGTGGCGTAGGCGGTTTTAATAAACGTATCCTGCCCGATGGGTGAAACTGGGGAAGTCGTGATGCGCTCGGAGAAATTCTTGTTATCGATGTTAGCGATATCGAAAACGCCGAAGCCATTTTTCCCGAGAGCCGCGTAGAGATATTCACCGCGAGCTTGAAGGTCAAGTGCGCCGCCTTTGGAATGACTGTCATAGGCGGTTTTCAGGATATATTTGCTTGCTAGGTGTTCCTTGTAGTTGTCGGGATAAGCGATTTTATGCAGGTGGCTGCCAATCACCGCTTGTGGTTCAGTGCGTTCGGTCCAGACGACACCCTCCACGCCATCGTGGGTGCCGACATAGCCATATCTTCCGAAGAAGTTGACGGTGCCAGTACCGAATCCGAGGAGCTGCGTCATGATTGCGTTGTTATCATTTCCCTCCGAGATATGGCAATCCGTGCAATTTTTCGTCGTGCCAACGCCGCTGGTGGTGTGCGCGAAATGAGGGTTGAAGGCTTGGCCCGAATAGCCCTCGGCGGAGACGGTTTGCTGTTGGCTGTAGAATTGTTCGCGGTTTGCCCCCTGCGAGCCCACGACCACGGCGCTGGAGGAGCGCAAGACGGCCATCCGCTTGCCCTTTGTGGTGCTATCGAGACCTAGCATAAAGACATCGTCGCGCACCACTTGGGGATTGTATGAACTAAAATTCCGGGTCGTCGTTCCTTCAAATTTGTTAGCTGCCATTTTAACATCCGCCTCCATGGGCATGTGGCAGCCGAAACAACTGGTGGCCCATGACGTGTGGCAGGTCTGGCAGTCCATGGCCTCATTGCTATGGGCGAGTTCCTTGCCGCATTTTTTCGGATCATCGGGGACCGCGCCCCAATTTTTTCCGTCGCGCCGCAACGTTTTTGCATAAGCGCTCATGACGTTGTAGTGGTCAGATCCGGGCGTGACTGTGTCGAGAGTTTGCGGGATTTCCCATTGGAGGTTAGGCTCCATCGACGACTGTTGCATTAGCCGCTTGCCATCCACACTCCAGGTGAAACGGGGGCCGAACGGCGTGTTGCTTTCGCGGAGATTGACGGGCTTTACTTTTCCGTCCTCTGAGAGTGTGCCGCCTACGCCGGAAGTGACGAGAGTTGTGTGTTTGCTAACGGTTCCATGGCAGTCGATACAAGTGATCGCAGTCGCCGCTCTTGGCTCGACATTGAGCAAACCGTTGCCGTGCATATCGTTGAGGAAATGGCAATCAACGCACTGCATGCCGCGTGCGAGGTGGATGTCTTTCAGATGCACCGCTTTCTTGAATTTGTCTTTGTCGTCGAGGGCAATTTTCTCATCCTTCAAGGTCAGTAAATTGCCTTCACGGTCTTTTTTAAACACTGCGCGAAACACCCATCCGTGGCCATGGTAATCGGCGAACTGGGTTTGCTTGAGCTTTGGGTTCAACTCGGCCGTTTTTTCCAAGAAATTGACATCACCCCATAATCCCCGAGCCGCTGCTGCTTCGGGATTCTTGCGCAGCGATTTTACCATCTCCTCATCTGTCGGGTTGTGTTGCTGCTTAGGATACATAAACTCTGCGTCCGATTCCTGATCCCACCAGGTATATCCCAAGTAGGGATTCACGAATAAATTGCCTTGGTGCATATGGCAAGTCATGCACTGGCTGGATGGAATGCTGCGGGTGAACTTGTGTTCGATGGGATGGCCTTTTTCTTTTTTAGAAATCATCGGGTCTGGATTGAAAGACAGGCCTTGATTTCCATAGGCGCTATACCAACCGGAATTCGAGGGCGAGCGATCGTTCGCATAAACGACGTGGCATGCGGTGCAACCGCTGGAACGGTAATCGCCGGGACGGTTGTTTGATCCAAAGAAGTCCAGCAAGGGATCGTGTAGGCGGGTCTTGTGCGCACCGATGACCACCGGATCGACCCGTGAGTTTGTGCCAAGGCCCCGCTCTCCTAACCGACGGAACGGTTTCCCCGGCGGTTCGGAGGAATCGGGATTCCCGAGTTCGCTCAGCTTGGTTCCCCCTTTTTCGAAGATGCGGAAGATGTTGCCTGTTTGTGAAACATTGAAGCGTGGCAGCGGAAATATTTCCTGCACGATGCCCATGGTTTTCTGCATATCAGGCGTGACCTTGAGCGGGCTTTGCAGAGCGAGAGGAACTCCGTTAGCACCATAGGCTTGGCCGAATATCGAATCTTTAACCGGATAAGATCCGTTGTTATAAGCCGCCGCTCCCCATAACATCGCGCCATGCCGCATCATGCTATGACTGACGTGATCGACAGACTCCGTATGGCAGTCGCCACAGGTTTTCTTGGCCACGCGCAGGTCCCCGGGATTTACAAACTGGATGAACTCCGGAGATTCATGGTTGAGCAGCACGTCGCTGGAGTCCGGGTTTGCCGAGCTTTCAAAGAACACGGGATTGCGCGGAGCCGGGTGAGCCTGGCGCATTGTTAGGCCTGGGGTGGAATCTCCGCCATGGCAGTCCGTGCAGCCGAGATGGACAAATTCACTTCCATGCGGATCGTGAGATTTTTCATGACAGCCCAAGCAACCACGGCTTTTCAGCATCACCGTCGCTTGAGACTGATCGATCTTGTTCGCTTTTGGAATGGCCACACCTTTTTGTGCTGAAGAATCCGTGCTGGCGATGGGGGGGCCAAAAAGGCTGCCGTAACCTTTAGCCGCATCTTGCGAATAAGCTGACAAGGCCAGTCCGCCAGTGGCGAGCAAGCAGGCGATTTGTTGATGGATCGTGATTCGATTCATGGTTAGAATGTCATGATAGCCGTGAGGAAACCGCTGCAAAGAACGTCCGACAAACCTTGCGAGTTTGTAGTGTAGCCCGGCACGGCGGTTGAGGCTGTGCTGTAGATATCCTTGAAACCTGCTCCAGGAAATAGCATGCCGAATCCCACATTGAGTTTCAGATTGTCCGTGAGAAAAGGTCTGTATTCCACTCCGAAGCTTAGATCCCATCCGATCTCCCGATTTATATCGTTCGTTAGGAGTGCGGTATTGAGCGCGTTCGTTTCCATGAACATCAGATAATTCAGATTTGCGAATCCCCGCATGCGTGGTGTTAGATCCCATTCCTCACCAAGTCCGGCGATGAAGATGCCCGGGTTGACGAAATTGGACTGCCCCAGAAATTTATTAGAACTCAGTTCGGGGATCAGGCTCAGGCGCTGTTTCAAGCCGACTCCTGTTCCGCCCAGGTTCATGCCTTGATTCTGCCAATAGCTGAAGGGGCCGATGAAGTTCGGATTATCCACGATGGCGTCCCAACCGGTGGCGGTGTGGTCGGTCGCATTGTCGTCGCCCGATGCGCAGAACAGGGTGAATTTGTGGCGCATCCAGTTGGTATCGACTGAAACTTCCAGAGCCGCCATCCACGCGTTGATGTCAACCGAGTGACCGGCAATGCCATTCATGTCGTCCTGACCAAATACGTGATAGAGCGAATGGCTGATGTTCACACTCCCGAGGTGGCCCTCGCCATTCCAGCCTAGATAATAGGCCTGCAGATCATGAGGCACCACGGTGCCGATGGGTGAGGGGCGGACGATATTGCCCGCACTATCATAGACCAGACCGCTTTTGCTGCCATTGTCCCAGTTGGCTAGAAAACTGAATTCGGCGGTGTAACCTTCGGTGAGAAAATCCTGATAATAGACGTTGGCGACGAAAACGTTTTGATTGCGGTCATCAAAAGTATTCAGCCCGGAAAATGACTCTTTCGCGAAGAGGTCAAAAAAGGCCAAGTTATACTGGATGCGGTTCTTCTGCAGATTTCCGAAAAGCCGGTATCCCATGTTAGACTCATCAAACACATGGCCGCGAAAATCTGCGTTGAAAGTTTGAATACCGACCCGCGCCGCCGCGAAGTCGTAATTCTCGGAAAGATCCAGCAAGTGCGATTCAAAAAAGAACTGCTGCAATCCAAATTGATTCGTGTAGCGGTCAGTTGCGTTCGGATCATGGGCGGAAGAAAGCCGGGGATCGAGGAAGGTATCGACATCTCCGGGTTTCACGATTCCTGAATTATCTGGAGGCTTGGCCGTTGAGTGATTAGGCCCGCGGGGGTCTGCCGAGACGACGTTTGCCTCGTCACCTGAGATATAGTTGGTGTTGAAAACTGGCTGGATACGAAACAACCATTCCGTGGGTTTGAACGACGTTTCGCCCTTGAATAGGTCGAAAATCAGACTGGTGTTGGTGGTGATGAGGGTTTGATCGCCACTGCCGTAAAACTCGGAGCTGTTAGGTCGGGCCGTGCTGACGCCCGAGGGTATCGGGATTTCATGCATTTCAAATTCCGTAGAATTTTCAAAGGTCAGCGAAGCGAAGATATCCTGTCCGATGACCGGAAGATCCCCTTTGAGAATACTTTGGTAGTAGGGGTGCCAGAGGTAGGGTGTCTTTTGCGCATAAGGAGTTTCGGCGACACTGTCATCGAGGTAACGATTCCATACTCCCGTCGCAACGCGGTAGCGGTCTTCAACAGCAGTGCTGTTAGGTGGGAGTTCGGAATATTCATATTTACCCGCGTGCCAGTGCTCAAAGATGTGCTCCTCATAGCGAACACCTTTTCTCGGTAACACCATCGGTCCATTGATGTCCGGCTCATAGCGAGTTCCATCTGGTCCTTGCACCAATTCAGCTTCGATCACACGCTGCTCCAAACCCTTCCGTGGCAATTGCAGATCATTGGGTATGGATGGAATGAACTTGGGAAATTCTTTTGGCGCACCTGCGTCGCGGCTGAAAAAACGGCTATCTCTGGAATCTGAACCGTCTTGGAAGAATCGGCCGATCCCCGAAGCTTTCCCTACTGGCCCGGGATGGCTCCCTGTTTCCCCTGCTGAATTCGCTGCTTTTTTACCATCATCCACGCCCGCTCCCGGATCGGGGTTGAATTGCCCTGGTGGCAACAAGGAGTCTTTATCGATAGTGGTCTCACCTTTTAGTTTAAAATCGGGTAAGGTGGGTTCTGGCGCGGGATTTAAACTTGGATCGGGAGAGAACGTGTCAGGGCTTTGCGGCACGGCATCAGCCAAGGTTTGTTGAGCAGTTAGACGATCTGGACGCTTCTCGCCATTTACCATATCCCATTCCGGGGTCCGCTCGTGCGGTGGTTCATAACAGGTCGTCAAGAGGACGGTCGAAGAAGCGACCAAAAGGCGACGGCCTGTTTTGAAAAATCCGACGATCATGGGTTTAAAATTTCCATGGATAGAGGATCACCGATTTTGCTTCGCGTCGATGTGTGGATTTGTCACCTGATTGAGTTTTTGGATGAAATCCTCGGTAGTAGCAGCGTCAAAGCTCTCTGGAGGTTTGGCCGCGTCGAAGAGTTCCTTCAGTGGTTCCTTCGCGATCAATGCCTGCTGTCCGGATCCGATCAGGGATTCGTTCAGCCGATCAATTGCCAATGTCAGGCGCTCCGCATAGTAGCCGGTGGACCACGTGCGATAGTCCTTGGCAACGGTGTCGAACGCATCAGGTTGAAATGGCGTCCGGTTGCCAATCAGCTTTGACAACATCGCGCGACTTTGCTCGTGACCCATTGCGGTACTGGAAATCCTCTTTGCATATTCATCTGCGGAGTGGACCAGATCCTTGCGCGAGTCATCCCAACCGGTATCAGTTGCTTGTAATAAAACTTTGATAGCCTCGATCTCGGCGTTCCTGCGGTCGCCAGGCTCGCGATTGGCTTGCGCCGCAGCTTCACGCAAAGCCACGGCCTGACCCACAAGCCATGTTTTGACATTGGAAAACCCCTCCAACTCGCGCCAGTGCTTGGGCTCGGCGACTAACAGTCCATCCAGCTCGAAGACCAAGGCCGGGTGTTTTGCCTTCACCAACGGGTCGCTCAAATTCTGGTGACAGGCGACACAGTTGTTAGCTCGCTGATAGGCGCTGCCTAACTGGCGCATCCCAAGCCGAGCAAGCGCGTCTTTCGGGTAGTCCGGGCGGGTATGGGAGAGCAGCCATTTTTCCTCTGGACCATGACAATTGGCGCAAGAGACTCCACTATCGACAATGTGCTCTTTCGGGGCTGCTTCGAGTCTGGACGCAGGGACTTGTCGCATGGGTGAGTGGCAGACGGTGCAGCTTTCCGATTCTGCGGCGTTTTCGATCCCAAGTTGTCTGGCAATTGCTTTGGAACGTCCGTTAGTCAGGGTCGCCGAGGCGTTGAAATGCGGATCGAAACGGTTGAAAATGTTGCCAGCACCGCGACCTAGTCCCGCCCCCCCATGGCAACCGCTGGTCATGCAAGTCTGTGAGCCAAGCACCTTTGCCGTTTCCAAAGGTTCCCCGGCACCGACCTGCGTGAGGCAGACCGAAGTCATGATCGGTAGGAATAATTTTTTGCCCCTCACGCAGACGAGTTTTAAGATCTCAAAGTGTCGTTTGGCAAGACAATACAAGAGATACTCGGCTAGATGATCTTCAATCCGCACTCACTTCAATCCTTGGTGGTCGTCCGTCCAGATCCTCGCCCTTCCGGAATTCACCCACTACCCACAAATATATGGATTGTGCCTGAATTGATCTTGCTGCCGGGCTCTGGTTTTACTCTACTTGGTAATGATTCGGAGGTTCATCCAATTGTTACCCGCCCTATTGATCCCGGCGGTCCTAGCCTCGGACATGACATCAAACGAGGTGAGGCGTGTCATCAAGCAGGCTATTTCCCGCGCGGAGAAGATTGAGCCCAAGGCCGTCATCGCGGTGGTGGATCGAGAAGGGTTCGTGCTGGGCGTGTGGAGCGTGGACGGCGCGCCCGATGCCGTCGCCGTGCTGGATGCCATCACCAAGGCCGGCACTGCGGCCTTTCTGAGCAGCGACCAGAATGCCTTCACCTCGCGCACGGCCGGGTTCATCGTGCAACAGCATTTCCCGCCCGGGGTTCAAAATCGTCCGAACGGCCCGCTCGTGGGGGTGAATTTTTCGAACCTTTCGTTTACCGACGTGAATCGGTTCAAAAATCCGCACGTGGGTTATATTCCGAAGCACAACAGCGGCACCAATGGCGCTCCTATCGATGCGGGGAGTCCTTTCCAAGCGCTAACCGGCCTCGCTGGATCCCCTGGCGGAGTGCCGCTTTATCGAGCCGGGGAATTGATCGGCGGCGTGGGCGTGGCGGGCCATACCATTGCGTCCCAAGTCAGTCCGTTTTCCATATTGGCCGATATTCAGATGCAGAGCGAGCAACGCTACGATCCGGATGAAGACGTGGCGCTGGCCGGCCAAATCGGTTTCCAGCCCATAGCGGCGATTTTCGGCTCGGATGTGCTGATTGATGGGATCCGTGTTCCCTACGTGAAGAGCGGCACCCAGCTTGGAGTGGTGAAACCGCTCGACACTACGATCAATCACATCGTGGGATCCTACAAGCTTACATATTCGCCAAAAGTTGACTATGATAAAGCCGACTTCGGAGGGCAAGTCTGTGAGATTCGCTCGCCCATCATCGCTGATTCCAAAGCCGGTCTCATCAACGGCCAGCTTCGCCTGAGTGCGGACGAGGTGCATACGATTCTCTCGCAGGCATCAGCCCGGGCGAGAATCACCCGCGCCGGGATTCGTCTGCCAGCGGCGAAGGCGTCACAAAATTTCATCACGGTGGTGAACAATCCCGCCTCGCCGAACACCGCGCCTGTCATCCTCGGCACCATACGCACGCCGGATGCGACGATCTTCAGTTGGGATGTATCGGCCCAAAAGGCGCGCACGGCGGTTTTCTTTTCCAATGACACACGGGCGTTCTCGACGCGCACGGTGGGCTTTCTCGCCCAGCAATTTTATCCACCGGGCATCGCCAATACCGCGCCGGGTCCATTCTACAAATTGCAGGAAGAGTATTCGTTGCTGCCGGTGGGGAAGGAAAATCCATTGAATAAAGTGGTGCTGACTGCTGCGCTGGCGGTGCCCAATCCCTATCTGCCCAACGGCATCACGATTTTCCCCGGAGGCTTTCCTCTCTATCGCAACGGGGTGATGATCGGGGCGATTGGCGTCAGTGGCGACGGCATCGATCAAGACGACATCATCGCCGCCGCGGGCACGGTGGGATTTGTCGCCCCGGCGGCGATTCGCGCTGACCAGCAGCAATATCAGGGCGCACGACTGCCCTATGCCAAATTTCCGCGTAACCCGGATTTGTAGCCTCGATTGAGAGGCTTCATCGCGCAGGCAAAATACCCAGAACCATCACGATGACGTAGGCCAGTTTGCAAGCGAGATGGAGCCATTGGTCGGTCACGTATCCAAACTTGCCTTCGCCTTTACCGAGATCAATTAGCCAATGCAAACCGAGTTCTGTGGCTCCAAGAATCGCACTACCCGAGACGAGCCACACGCCACCGGCTTGGATGAGTGAGTGGGCGGTTAGCGCGATGATCCATTCTGGGAGAATGGTTGTTTGATCCCGGACTTTCATGCGGGCCAGATACTCTCCCTGAAGGGGAAAATCTGCGAGCGCATGCATGATCGCGAAAGCAAAAAACAGAGCGAAGGGGCCGGATTGGGAAAGGATGTTCATTCGCGGGCTTTCCAAAAATCATGAAACGTTGCCATCTCCATAGCCAGTGAGAAAATCGCATAAGCATGATACAGTCACGGTAAGGAACACTGTGGCAGGCAATTCAATTAGTATAGAGAGGAAAATCATGGATTATCTCCCGGTGAAGCTGACTGACTCGTCGCAAAATGACCAGAGGGAAAATGGATGAAATTCGATATCCGATTACAATCCCTGCGACCATCGAGCCAAGCGGTCGTCAAGGCCGAAACCGACAACACGGCGGACAGCGATTGCCCCGAGGCAACTCATCCCGACTACTTTGGTGAGACATGAGAAGTTGGCTGACGCGATTACCCGCGCTCGGCTTCCATCACGCAGGTCTTCAAGCACATCGCTTTAATGAAAAGCAGCGGGTGAAGCAAGTCGGCGCGGTTTGGCCGCGTAGAGGTGGAAGCCGGTGCCAAGGGTAGCCCGGCGGAAATTTCCTACCTGCTGTTGATTGATATGCTGAAGTCAGTTTTCCCGATGGTCATGGCCGGGCTTTGTCTGGCAACAGGCGCACAAGCGAAGGGAAGCGGGACTGCGGCGTTTTTCGATGCGAGCTGTGTTGACTGCCATGATGCGGAGACGAAAAAAGGCGGACTGGATTTGGAGGGTTTGAGCCGGGATTGGCAGGATGGGAAGAACTTCGCGCAATGGGTGAAAATCCATGACCGGGTGGCATTGGGAGAAATGCCACCGAAAAAAAAGCCGCAACCGGAGGCGGGAGCGCGGAAGGCGTTTTTGGCGGAGGTGTCGGCAGGCCTTACGGCGGTCGAGCAGGCGGCGACGGCCCGGAACGGGCGGACGACAGAGCGTCGGATGAATCGTTATGAGTATGAGAATGCGTTGCGGGACCTCTTTGATGCGCCGTGGCTGATGGTGCGGGACCAGTTGCCGGAGGATGGGGAGTCGTTCCGTTTCAATCGGATCGGAGAGTCGCTGGATGTGTCGCATGTGCAGATGGCGCGCTATCTCCAGGCGGCGGATGGAGTGTTGCGGGAGGTGATGGCGACGGGAACGGCGCGGCCTCAGACGAATACGAAACGCTACTACACGCGGGACGACGGGAACTGGACCAAGGCGATGAAATTCGGAGAATTCAACCGCAGTCCGGAGCGGGCAACGTTTCCGGTGTTGGGCTTCGGGCCGCAACCGGACGTGCGGTCTTTCAAAGCACCGATGACGGTGGGCGCAGCAAATCCAGCACTGCGTGACGAAGAGGGCGTGGGCATGGTGGCGAGCAGTTACGAGCCGCTACAACCCGGGTGGGGCCAGTTCAAGGCCCCGGTGGCGGGCCGTTACAAGCTGCGGTTCATGGCGCACTCGGTTTGGGTGGGGCCGGGAAACGGGAAGCGCTGGTGGACGCCGGATCTGGATGCCGTCTCGCGGGGGCGGCGGGCGGAGCCAATCACGGTGTATGGTGTGATGCCGCCCCAGATGTTGCGCCGGTTGGGGAACTTCGATGCGAAGGTCGAGCCCGAGGTTCACGAAATGGAGGTGCTTTTGCAGAAAGGTGAGAGCATTCGACCGGATGCGGTGAGGCTGTTCCGGTCGCGCCCCCCGAACTGGCAGAATCCGCTGGCGACGCCGGAAGGTCAGCCGGGAGTGAGCTTCCGGTGGTTGGAGGTGGAGGGGCCGATTTTCGATCAATGGCCCACGGCCGGACATCGTTTGCTGTTCGGCGATCTGCCGCTGAAGGCCTCCAAGAATGACGACTTATCGGTCGAGGTGGTGTCGTCCCAGCCGGAAAAGGATGCCGAGAAGTTGCTGAAAAATTTTCTAACGATAGCCTACCGCCATGCGGCGGGGGAGGAACAGGCGGGGCGCTTCATGCCGGTAATTCGCCATGCTTTGGAAACGGGCGGCAGTTTCACCGAGGCGATGTTGGCGGGCTACACCGCGGTGCTTTGCTCGCCGGAATTTCTCTATTGGCACGAAACGCCAGGACGGCTGCCGGACCGGGATCTGGCGGACCGGTTGGCCTCGTTCCTGACGAATTCCATTCCCGACACGATGCTGCGGGAATTGGCGGCCCAGGGAAAGCTGCACGACCGGAAGGTGCTACGGGAGCAGACGGACCGACTGTTGGATTCGCCCAAGGCAGCGAGGTTTGTGGAGGCGTTTCTGGATTACTGGCTGGACCTCCGGAAGATGTCGGACACCTCACCGGACAGTGTGTTGTATCCGGACTACTATCTGGATGACTATGTGGGGGAATCGGCGCAAGAGGAGTCGCAGCTCTTCTTTCGCGAACTGGTGAAGCGGAACCTTCCTGCCCGGAATTTGGTGGATTCCAGTTTTGTCATCATCAACGAGCGACTTGCGAATTTGTATGGGATTCCGCAGGTGACTGGCAGCGCCTTCCAGTCGGTGGCTGTGCCGCCGGGCAATCCACGCGGCGGGTTGATGACGCAGGCGATCGTCCTGAAGGTCACGGCCAACGGGACCACCACGTCCCCGGTATTGCGCGGCGCATGGATCTCGGAGCGTCTCCTTGGCGAAACCGTGCCACCACCACCGCCCGGCATCCCGGCGGTGGAGCCGGATATCCGAGGGGCGACCACGATCCGCCAGCAGTTGGAAAAGCACCGATCACAGGCTTCATGCGCGACCTGCCATGACAAAATCGATCCTGCGGGATTTGCCTTGGAGAGCTTCGATGTGTTAGGCGGCTGGCGCGACCATTATCGGGCACTGGGAGGCGGCGAAAAAGCGAAGGGCTTCGGGAAAAATGGCCAGCCGTTTGATTTCCGCCCCGGCCAACCGGTGGATCCAGCGGGCACCCTGCCGGATGGACGCGTATTTACGGATATCAGTAGTCTCAAAAAGCTGCTATTGAAGGATGAAGTGAAGATCGCGCGCAACCTCGCCAAACAATTGACCGTGTATGCGACCGGCGCGCCGGTGCGTTTTTCGGATCGTCCCGCATTGGAAGCAATCCTCGCGGAAGCCCGTAGCAAGGAATACGGAGTCCGCAGTTTGATTCACGCTCTTGTCCAAAGTCCGCTCTTCTTGAACAAGTAATTTTCTTCACAGCCATGAATGCTCCTTACGTCTCCATCCAGCGCCACCTCTCCCGCCGGCGATTCCTGCGCGGCACCGGCATCGCCTTGGGGTTGCCGCTACTGGAAGCGATGATGCCCGCCTTTGCCCGTGCCGCCGCAGTGGAAGACAAACCGCGCCGCATGTTGGGCATTTGCAACAACCTGGGTCTGGTGCCCGAACAGTTTTTTCCAACGGATGCCGGGAGAAACTATCAACTCTCTCCCTATCTGGAAATGCTGCGCGAACACCGGGAAGGATTCACGGTGTTCAGCGGAGTCTCGCATCCCGATGTGGATGGCGGGCACCCGGCGGACAATTGCTTTCTAACAGCCGCACCACATCCGGGCAGCGGAGGATTTCGAAATACGATTTCCCTCGATCAATACCTTGCAGAACGCATCGGGCATCTGACCCGTTTCCCGTCCTTGACGCTTGGGGTCAACGTGGCGAAGGGCAAACGCAGCCTGTCGTGGACGGGATCCGGTGCGTTGATTCCTTGTGAGGAAAAACCATCCGAGGTCTTCAAGCGTCTCTTCATTCAAGGCACCCCGGAGGAGATTGCTGGTCAAGTCCGCAAGCTGGAACTCGGGCAAAGCATCTTGGATACGGTCGCGGGGCAGGCGGAGGATTTGCAACGTCACATCGGCGCGAAGGACAAGGACCGGTTGGACCAGTATTTCTCCAGCGTGCGTGACCTCGAACAACGACTTCAAATGTCGCGCGAATGGGAGCACAAACCAAAGCCAGCCGTCGCCAGCGCACCGCCTCTCGATCCCACGGATCCCCGCGAATACATGCAGAAGGTGAAGTTGATGTATGACATGGCTCGCCTTGCTTTCGAGACCGACTCCACTCGCAGCGTGACCTTGTTGCTGGACAGTGTGAACTCACCCGTGATCGATGTGAACGGAGAGAAGATGTCGGACGGCTATCACAGTTTGTCCCACCACGGGAAATCGGAGGCCAAGCTCAAGCAGCTCAAAACGATCGACCAGTGGCACATGAAGCTACTGGCGGATCTCTTCACCCAGCTCAAAGCGGTGGGCGAAGCCGGTGATTCGCTATTCGAACGGACAATGGTGCTCTACGGCAGCAACCTCGGCAACGCCAACACCCACGTCACCACCAACCTGCCAATCCTCTTCGCCGGTGGTGGATTCCGCCATGGCCAGCATCTCGTCTTCGACAAGGTCCGGAACTATCCACTACCGAATCTGTTTGTCAGCATGCTCCAGCGCATGGGCGTGGAGGCTGGAAAATTCGCCTCCTCCACGGGTACGATGCGGGGATTGGAGATGAGCTAGACCGGTTGCCAAAAGTCATTTCCGCTAGAAGGAAGGTAAAGAGCAGACAGAGCGGACGAGTTTGGAGTTACCTATCAAGTTTTGAGTGAAGCGAGGAGTTATCGGTCCACTTCTCTCCGTCGTTGGTGAGGAACCCGTCATCACTTGACAGACATCACGATGACCCCATTTGCATCACGCGCGAAGGTCTTGAGATGCTCATGCACGCTTGCCTCATCCCCAATCCCAAAAAGCCTCACCGGATTCCGGCGCCCTTTGACTCTGACCAACCCCAATTCAAGAATCCCGTCAACGATTCCCGAAGCATGCCTAACGTCATCGGAAAAAATTACGTCGCTATGAAACACTTTGGTCAATCCTTCCAACCGCGAGGCGAGATTTACCGTGTCCCCGATGACTCCAAACTCCGTGCGGTCCGGCGAGCCGATTTCGCCAGCGATCGCTTCCCCCAAATGGAGGCCCACGCCGATTTCAAATGGTGCTTTTCCGGCTGCTTGCCAAGTGGCGTTCAGCCGTGAGAGTTCGGCAATCATGTCCCGGGCCGCATAAATCGCCTTGCGGGCATGATCCTCATCGCTGCCGCCGCCCAGCGCCCCCCAATGCGCCATCACTGCGTCGCCGATAAACTTATCCAAAGTCCCACCATGGCGGAAAATCACCGCCACCATACTCGTTAGATATTCATTCAATTGCTTCACCAACTCTCCTGGATCGGATAGCTCGGACCTCTCGGTGAAGCCCCGCACGTCCGAGAACAGCACGACGACACGCCGCTTTACCCCGGCGGCGGTTTCCCGCCACTCATCCTGCTGCGCGATCATGGCATCCGCCACATCGCGGGAGACGAAGCGCCGGAAATCCCGCCGCAAACGCAGTTTCTCCAGTCGCTCGGTCACCATCTCATAAGACTGCGCGACGGCCCAGCCGCAGACCAACGCGAGAAGCCCGCCGGATACGGACAGTAACAATGAGAATACGAATCCCACCCACACGGCTATTCCGACGACACCAACGGCGATCCCCATCAAACCGAAAACCGACTCTAACGGTCGGCTCACCCAGCGGGTCCAGGCCAACGCCACCAAGCCTAACAGAACCATCGCTGGCCAAGAGTTCGTTGAACGTCGGATGAAGGCCTTGTCCAAGCCGCACGCAACCGCCTGAAGATGCAGTTGCGGGCCCGTGATGGAACCCATCGGCGTACTGTGGATGTCCTGGAATCTCGGAGCCACCGGTCCGATCATGACCACCTTGTCATGAAAAAACGCACCACTTGCATAATTGATTTTCCACTCCTTGTCGGCGAAAATTCCGTAGATGCTTTTGGGAGCATAAACCTCCGCCGCACCGGTATCTTTATCGCCGGAAAAACGCAGTTCCCGGTCTCCCGAGGGAACCTCCGCACCCATGGCCTGAATCACCTCCGCCGCCAATGAACGGAATTCCGGCTCTCCGGATCGCCGGATTCCTTCATTCTCGATGCCCTTCGTGGTGGTGTAGCGGGCAATTCGCTCCAGTCCGTCAATCTGATCTTTATAGAAGTTCACATAGCCGAGGCGAGGTTCGGCCTCAAGAAACCGCTCGTCCGGCACGGTCAGCATGTATTCGTTTCCCTGCCCGGCACCGCGTGGACTGAAGACCGATGCAAGCAGCACTTTGCCTGGGTGCCGTTGGATCGCTGCCGCCAGTTCCGCGTCAGCCTCGGCATCACTGGCCTCCGCAAAAATCAAGTCCAGCACAATCAACTTCGCGCCCGCGCCGGCCAGACGGTCAATCGCCGCCGCCCATACGCGACGGTCCCACGGAAAGCGTTGCCTCATCATGGACAATACCGGGCTCGCCGAGAGTTCAGCCGGATCGAGCCCGTCCAGCGCCATGCTGGGTTCGTCAATTCCTAACAAAACCAGGTCCGCTTTCTCGGGCGGTCCCTCGCTGCGGCGGATGATCCAATCGCCGAACTCACGATCCACCCTTTCAACAAAAGCCCAGCCATTGGGAAATGGAAGTTTTCCAAATCCGAGCATCACGATCACAATCCCAACCAAACACGCAAAACTCTTGCGCCAGCGGTTCCAAAAGTTCAAAGGAGGGCTTGTCATAACTCGATGAGCTATCTAATGTATCTTCTTTAGTAATGAAAAGCACCCAAATTCTAATCATCTCGGTTTTCATCGCAGCCAGTGTCCATGCGGACGTATTGTCGGGTCTGAGTCCGTTTCTCGGTTCCTCGCGTCCTGATTACGATCCCGCTTCACTCCAGTCGGATTCGGCGATGGAAAATCCCAGCTACGCCCCCTTTTCCCCCGCTGACTCAGACCTCGGGGTCCAGCAGATCCTCGGATCTTACCGTGGATCTTCGCCGGTGAATGTCACCTTCGACACCAGCGTCAGCTATACTAACAACGCGCCCGGCAAGACGTCGAGCGATGACGAAGCCGCGTGGTTTTCCGCCAGCCGACTGGCCGTATCCTGGCGGCCGCGGATCGCTAATGGCTGGTTTGCGGACATCGGCCTTGCTCAGGAGATTTACCGATTCGAGGGAAGCAAAGCGGTCGATTTTGAAAATTTCGATCCTTACATCGGAGTCGTCAAATCCATCCCCGAGCTCGACGATCTGATTTTTTTCACCCGTTATGAATATCAGCGGATTACCACCGGCACTCTCTCTGACGGCGATTACACCGCCCAGCGAATCCGGACTGGCCTGCAGAAAGAACTTTTCCTGACTTCAAAGCAACAATTGTCCGCAGGAGTGGACGCCGCCTTCGACATCAACGCCCACGCGAACGCGCTTGAACGCAATGTGTACTCCGCCGATTTGAGTTATACCTATCGGCTAGCAGACCGCCTTAGTGCCACGCTTTCCTATACGGCATCGCTGTGGGACTTCCGACACGGCGGGCGGGAAGACTGGAGCCAGATTGCCGGACTTGAGCTCACTTGGACACCCTGCGAGAACCTCAGCATTTACACCAACGTATTCTACACCAACCACACCTCCGATACCGGAGCTGGTGTCAACGATTACGAGGCTTGGCAATCCGGAATCGGAATCGGCTTGAACTACTCATTCTAACTCTTATGAAAAATTTCATCCCTCTCCTCGCCCTGCTTGTTCCCGCCGCCGCCGACACGCTTCGGACGGCAAATGTGACCGCAGCCGTCAATGAAGTTCAGGTCTATCCGGGTTCAAGCAATCCTCACTCCGCAGCGGTCGGTGAGAAAGTTGCCACGCCTTCTTCGGTTCAAACCGGTCGCCAATCCCGCACGGAACTCACCTTCAACGACAGCACGATCACCCGCTTGGGACAGAACTCGGTCTTCAGCTTTCGTGAAGGCGGTCGCAATGTGGAATTGAAACAAGGCTCAGTCTTGCTCCAGGTTCCCAAAAATGCAGGTGGAGCCACCATCCGGACCGCCACCGTAACCGCGGCTATTACCGGAACAACAGTGATGTTCGAATATAACTCCGGGAAATGGATCAAGCTCCTCACCTTGGAGGGAACCCAGCACCTTTCCATCAATGGCAGCAAGACCAGCGTCGCCGTGCCAGCGGGTAAGATGATAATCATGCACCCGAATGCCAAGGTGATTCCTGAACCAGTGACCATCGACATCGCCAAGCTGGTCGCCACCTCGCCCCTGGCAGGAAATGGTCCCTTCGGCCCCTTGCCGCCGCGGGCAATGGAGTTGATTGCGGAAACGATTCATGAACAATTGGACGCAAAGCGCCGAGGGGATTTAATTCCCACGAACGAAGTCATCTCAGGTGCCGGTGAACGGAACTCGCGTGGCATCCGGGATTCAGGACAAGACAACCGCTCGCCCGTGGGCCGGATTAAGTGACGCTGATGCATCCGTCGCAGAGGCGATCCATATTTGACAACCAAGCGACTATGTTAGAACGGGTCTTAAAAACGCGAAGAGCAATTCAACCCAGAGAATTGATAGTGATTGGTTAATTGTTCATAGCTAAAAATCTTTCTTCATCGGGTTTTTGGATTCTGGATGCTAAAATGATTACCGAATTTCAAGTGCTCGTGGCAAAAACCGCGGGGTTGGCGATTGCGATTCACGTCGTCCTGTGGATCGTCCTCCATCTGCTATTTCGCCGAATGGCCCGGCCGCCGCGATTCAGCCTTCACCTTTTCGCACTATCGCTGGGCACCTGGATCGCGGGACGCATGTTCTTTATTCGTGAGGCTTGGGTTGATCATGTCGGAGCGGCACTCATTTTCACCACCACACTGTTTCTCTGGGTAGTATTCGACCGTCTGATCTGCGGTGCCTGGCTTGCCCATCGCCGGAAAGTTCACATTCCCATCATCCTGCGCCAACTCGGCGGAGTGCTCATTTTTCTTGTCGCGGCTTCTTGCATACTTAAATGGGGCTACCAACTGGAACTCACGGCCCTGTTCGCCACCTCGGGCATCGCCGCCGTGATCCTAGGCTTCGCGATGCAAGATTTGCTCTCCAATGTCATCGCTGGATTCAGCATTCACATGACCCGCGCATACCGGGTCGGCGATTGGCTTTTGCTCGGGGAAAAGGGCGACCGCGCGGAAGTCACCGAGATCAACTGGCGCTCCACGCGCTTGGTCAACAATGACCAGATTTCCTTCGAGCTACCTAACAGCGAAGTCGTCAAGCACAGCATCGTCAACCTCAACTACCCCACCCCGGAGCACGGCATTCGTCTGCGATTCGGTCTCGACTATGACGTTCCGCCCGCCATGGCCAAGCAGGCTCTACTCGCAGCCATCGCAAATGTCCAAGGCATCTCCGAGTCTCCGGCTCCCTCCGTATTTCTCACCGATTTTGGTGACTCTTCAGTCATCTATGAACTACGAGTTTGGATGCGCCACGCCAGCCTTTACAACGCGGTCTGCGATGGTATCCGCACCGCCCTCTGGTATGAACTCAAGCGCCGCGACATCCGCATTCCCTATCCCATCCGTTCGCTTGAAATTCGCAAACCCAACGAACCCGGGTATTTCGCCGATGCCAAAGCCCGGGCCTCGGAAATTGTGGCTGGCAAGGCGCTGGACTGCCTAACTGCCGAGGAGGCCCGCAGCTTGGTCGCAAATGGTAGGATCGTCCTTTATGGTCCGGGTGAAGCGCTCGTCTCCGGCGGCGATGTCGGAAATTCCATGTTTGTCATTCTCGACGGGGGTGTACAAGTCACCGGCAAGTCCGAGATTGGATCACTGGTCGTCCTCGCGGAGTTAGGGTCCGGCGATACCTTCGGAGAAATCTCCCTCCTGACCGGCGAGGCTCGCAACGCCACCGTAAGCGCGGTGACGGACACTCTGGTTCTTGAAATTCGCAAAACGGACATATCCCCGCTCATTGTAGCCAATCCAACACTCGCCGGAAGTCTCGGAGAACTGCTGGAGCGCCGCCAAACAGCAACCCGGGAAGCCCTCCGTGGTAACACAGGAAAAGCCGAATCCGAATCCAGCCCTCCTCAACGCCGTAGTTGGACCGAGAGGATATGCGACTTCTTCAGCGACTCGGTGGGTTGATCCACTCAGCACGGAGTGACGGGCTTTTAGTCATGGATTTTGGGTGTACCTTCTGTGGGAATTCCCACCGGAGAGGGGTGTAACTCCATGAGTGCTTTTAGCATTGTTTCCAGTCGATTTTCAAGGGGGTTGTAGGTCAAACCACCAGCGAGAGTTGCTTTGGCTTTTTCATAATTGCCACTTTCGGCATAGAGTTTTGATAGCATCAAAATCGCCTCAACATTGTGGGTGTTCATTTTTGCTTTGAGTAACTTCTTAAAAAGTTCGATAGCCTCACCGGAGCTGGCAGGAGAGGCGGCAAGTATAACGGCAAGTTGCTCCGTTGCGGCACTTATCGCAAACGGGGGTGCATTAGGGGTGTCCAAAACGTTACGATACAACTGCTCCGCGGTCTTGCTGTCATTTTTTCCGTCAGCGATATTCGCTAGCGCGAGTTTCGCCACAGCATTTGTTGGGTCTTCTACGAGAACCTCTCTAGCAAGGGTTTCTGCGGCGTCGATGTAACCGTCTTTGATTAAAAATATAGAAGCAAACGCCTTTGGTTGATAGAGGTAGGGTCGTGTATCCACCGTGAGCAGCAACAATTCCGAAGGGTGGCTCCAGACACCCGCCCAATAGCGAAAATAGGCACCACAGATTGGTAGCCTGTATGTCAGGAAAATACCTAACAGCACAACGAGTATGGCCGCGCCGGATTTAGCTTCACGGAGAAGTTTTGCACGGGTGCGGAGCAAGTAAGCACACGCGGATGCGAAAGACAGGGCCAAGCCAATCGACGGAATCGTCACGTAAGCGTCATAGATCGGCCCGTTGAAACAAGGGATGAAATTACCCGACGGGAAGCTAGCGACTAGAAAAAAGATGATGCCGTAGGAAGCGATGGGATAACGCTTCCAGGTGGCGAATGCCGAGGCGATCAGTCCTGCCAGAAAGAACCATGCGAGCACGAGAGAAGATTCGGGAGCTGAGCGGAGCCATGAGTAGTTACCCAAAACCTCAAGTGTGCCAAATGGATAGGCCCACATCAGAAAATGGCGCCATAGAAACCATGGAGCTGATAAGAATAGGTGGATGGGTTTGGTGGTGGTATCAAATCCAACATGCGCAGCGCTGCCTCCGATGGGTTTTGCGGAGTAGTAGGAACGGATGACTAAAAACGCAATCGCAACCACCGTGTAGGTTGCGTAGGTGATCACGGCCTTGCGGTTGAACGAAATGCGGCGTTGTTGGAAATCGCGAATGAAAAACAATGCCGGAAAGATGATCAAGGATTCGTAACTCAAGAGCGCAATCGCATAGCATAGTCCACAGCCAACCAGCGCTGCCGGGGAATTCCGAGTCATCCATTTTTCATGGAAATGAAAAACCAATGAGATGAACGCGATACCGATACTGATATTCGCACAACTCAGCCATACGGCGGTGGAAACGCAACTGGGGCTTAGAGCCCATAGACTGGCGGCAAGTAACGCCGTGATCCGCGACTCGAAGCAAATCCATGCAATTTGGAAAACGCCGATCACGGCGGCAAGAAAGGAGATCAACCCAATCAAATGCCATTGAAACATATTTTTCTCCAGTGAAGCAGCGAGCATGAAAATTGCATTCTTTACCGGACGGAAGTAAGCAAATGCATCAGTACCAAAAATCTCAGTCCAACTATCGAAGCTTTTGGATTTCATCTTTTGATGGATATCGTCTGCAAATGGTGGCGCATGCATGCCGGGCCAAACGCAAAAAATCACCAGCAAGATGAGCAGAAAAAGACCGATTTTATAGACGGATGGTTTTTGGAAAAAGGTGGCTGACTTCATGAGGATGTTGTGCGGAAGTTGCGGGTTTTGGTGGATGGGTGAGAATAGTTAGGTTTCGAAACGGTGGCGTGGACATCAATCATTTAACCCGTGGCCCTAAACTGGAGAGATTCAAAATTGTATAAAATTTGATTTTTAACGGGAGGCTCGTGAAACATCGGTTAGGCTGAATCGCAGGGCTGGTGAATGAGGGATTAAATTCTTCAGGTGGTCTAAACGACTCGCCCCCCAAATAGAAGCGAAAACAGCGGGAAGCTAGAGCTGCGTCTCACCGTTCAGGGTTGCAGAGTTTGACGCCATCGGTGAAGGTGTTATGCAGACCCGCGATAAAAACAGTGTCCGGCGGTAATCTGAGACCGATACCCGAGGAGATTCTGACGAGCATCTCGCGCTTCGCCGATCAGCACTGGTGTCTCCTCAATTTCGTGGCGCGCTGCCGGAGGGCGTTTGACCTCGTCCAGTCCACTTGACACAAGGTTAGTCCAAACCTAACCGGCGTAATCGTCAGTGGGCACGGGGGCCTTGTTTTGGGCCGGTTGGCTCGATCACTTCAAAGTCAGTGCCTTTCAATTTACGCAATTCGTCGAGGCCTTTGATGCGGCTGTCCGGAGCGACGGAGATGCGCCAGTCACCGCCGTTGTCGGCGACGAACATGCCATATTTTTTGCCTCCTCCGCCAAATCCGTGGGTAAAACCGGGGGCTAACCGCCGCGAAGCGGCGTGAGCCTCTTGAAAGTTGTCCACGACAGACCGCTTCGAGAATGGGTCTGTAACTCGTCGGAGAAGTGGACTGTTGTGGGCAAC
>JANXMQ010000032.1 GCA_025354565.1 Akkermansiaceae bacterium | reverse complement strand
GTTTTGAAGCGCGTCATCATCTTATCCAACTCGTTCCGGTAAATCCCCCGCACGAAAGTGATCGCTTCCGCCAAGCTCATCGTGGCTACACGGCGCTTCACATTCGCATCGCGCGGACTGGTTTTCATGCTTTCGAATTTTGTGATCGCATCGTTCAACGCCGTTAGATCCGCCGCCGTGATCTTGTAATCCACGTCCAATACCACCGCATTATCAGCCGCCGCCCCTGCCACACCTTTTGCAAAAACCACTATCTCGCTGTTCCCCAGTCGGTCCGCAGCGGATTTGCTGATCTCCACCTTCGCGCCTAGCAAGTGATCCTGAGTTTTCGCCGACAAGGCGGAGAGTTGATCGGCCACATGCAGCATCGCGACTTCGAGGGCTGGGTCTTGGTCATCCGCCAATTTTCCTCCGTTTCAAATTAGTTAAGCTCACCAAACAACAGTTCCGAATTTGATCCATTCCATTGCTTGCGCTCCCGCAATTTCATGCTGGAATTCTATCGAATCGCCACATTCAGCCCCACCTCGCCACCTGCATGACCGCGCCCGCCCCTCACATGACCCATCTGACTCCACGCCCGGGCCTGCGCGTTCCAAGCCCGAGCCTGAGTCTTCCAAGCCCGGGCCTGCGTCTTCCAAGCCCGAGCCTGAGTCTTCCAAACCTAAGCCTGCGTCTTCCAAGCGCGAGCCTGAGTCTTCCAAGCCCGGGCCTGCGTCTTCCACGCCCGGGCCTGCGTCTTCCAAGCCCGGGCCTACACCTTCCAAGCCCGGGCCTGAGTCGTTCCAGCCCTCCCCAAAATCTCCCTAAACCACTGAAAACCAACATACCATGTCAAACACAGACTACATCCCAAAAACCGACGATGCAAAAGCCGCCCTTTTCGAGCGCTTCCGCGACACCATCCCCAGCTACGCCACCCCACTCGGCCTCACCCCTGCCGACGTTTTATCCCAGTCCGAGGACGCCACCTGGTTCCGCTACGCCCTCAACTACACGCTCATCATCCGGGACGCCGCGCAAAACTGGACCCACTACAAAAACACCCTCCTGACTGGCACCGGCCCCGCCAGCTACCCGGTTTACACCACCGCCCCGGCGCTTGAGCCGCCCGCCGTCACCCTCGGCGTCCTCAACCGCTTCCGCGACCTCGCCCGCCGCATCAAAGCCTCCCCCGCCTACACCGAAGGCATCGGCGAGGCCCTCGGCATCGTCGGCCCGGAACACATCGCGCCGGACCCCGCCACCCTCACCCCGCAAATTTCCCTCCGCGCCAGCGGCGGGCAAGTTGAAGTCATCTGGCACAAGCAGGGCATGGAAGCCGTGGAAATCCAGAAAGACAGTGGCAGCGGTTGGCAATTCATCGCCGTGGACACCCGCCCGAACTACATCGATACCACCCCCTTCCCGTCACCCGCCGTGAAGTGGAAATACCGCGCCATCTACACCCGAGACTCCCAAAGAATCGGCCAGTGGAGCAACGTCGCAGAAATCACCATCGGCGGCTAAACCACCCGCTAACCCCCAAGTCCATCCACCCGGAGCTGGCGCTGTCATGGCATCCAGCTCGGGGTTTTTCATGAAAATAGAGCGCGGTTGAAATAGGACATCCGCCCCTATTTAAATTTGAAAAATCTAGGCCCGACCTCGTTCATTTGAAGAATCTAGGCCCGACCCCGTTCACGACCCCGTTCACCTCGATGGTGCCGTGATCAGGGCCCTGTGGGGCAAGGAACTGGACGGCGGTGCCGGTGAAGTTCAACTGCACGAAATCCTCGTTGTGATCAGTCGTGCGGATGCTGCTGTTAGCGCCGGTTTGTTTCCAGTTTCCACCGGCGGGTTTGTAAATGCGGAACATGTCCACCTGCACGTAGGGGCCGGCGGCCAGAAACTCGACTTGGCGGTGGACGTGATTCCGGTGGATGAGTTGTGAGGGCGGGCGGTTACCATATCCAACATTGTTTAATTACCTTTGGTCCGCCGCTTTATCAGCCACGTACAGACAAAAACTGGCACAAGGAAGAATACCCACCGCCAGAATGCCAGATTAGTTACTGTTGATTCCTTGGATTTAGCAGGATCAGTTACTGATAAGTGACCGGACGACGAGGCATTTGTGAAATCACCGGGTTGATTGGGTGCATCATCGTGCGGGTCGTTCTTATTTTCGTTACTTAAACCTCCAATGCCATCCAGCACATACCCTTGTAGCATACCTGGATTTGCGTCATCCGCTGGGCGCTCAATTGGCTTTGCTGTCTCAACACGGAACGTGAACTCAGGCGCAAGTAGATCTACGGGATTACCTCTATTGTCTAGGGAAATCTCGCTCACATTGAGCATGGAAGTGTCATACACACGCCTTGTAATCCTGCAACGATATTCACCAACTTTTTCAAATGGAAAGTATCCGGCCAGCATAATTTCATCCTCGCTTTTGTCATTTCGCTTTATCTTACCGAAGGTATTGCGCTTGGTATCTAATGTGTATGGCAATGTTTTCACACGCGCGCCATCTGGACCGATCAGGATAATTCGCAGACCATAAATTTGTGTCGCCCATACCAATCCGATGTTATTATTTGAAAGGTTCTCAATAAGTGTTTTTATAGGAACTGTCTCGCTTTCCGAGTAGCTTTTCTGATACTCAACAGTGAGTTTTATGTCATTGCTTTTAACACTCACTGACTGACTCAGAGATTCGGCATAAACATTTGGCATTATTATCATTTGTAAAAATGATAATGCCGCGAAAACTTTTTTGGCAATTTTCAAGTTCATTAAATTAATTTGGATTTTGCGGCACCCATTTGAATGGATCTATGTAAGGAAGGTCAAAATTTGCCGTCCACACAGGATGAATAAATGTATCGGATGAGGTTGAGCTTGCGTAGGTGAATTGAGAATCAATTTGCCAGTGGCCGTCAGATTGGCTTGCCATAAATTCTCCCTGCCAAGAAATTGATTTGAGCGGTACCCATTTTGAATTATCACCAGGCGGCTTAAACATTTGATAAAGCTTAAACTGATCTTGTGTCCCTACTGCCTGCATGTCTGAATTTACACTAATTGATGGCGAATCACCATTACTGTCAAACACACCGGTCAAACTTTCAGGAATATATGGACACTTGGTGTCTAATACTAAATACCCATGATGATTTCCAATAAACGTTCGCCCGGATGTGCTTGTGTAGTAAGAACCATCGTTGACAAGTTGAACAAATGCCCACTTTCCTTCTGACCCAAAAGTATTAGATATTCTTGAAACCGTCCCAGAAAACTCGAATCCAGACGCCGATCCAGATCCATGAAGAAGCTTAATCATCTCACCTCCTCCGCCTGCCTCAGGAATAAGCGTGTATTGCCCCGTGATTGCCCCGTTCAATTCTGAGTCTGGGTGAAAAACATTTAAAACCACTGACAATGAGATTTGCGTGCCATTGGCTAGATCGAATTTTACTGTGCAAGTATGCAAGTACGGTTCCGCCCAGTAAAAGCTAATTGCATTTTTAGTGAAGTCTTCATCGGGAACTGGTGTGCGTTCGCCGTGTTTATCATTCATTACAAAGTTTGAAAATATTCCCGCTGCATCTCCCGTGAATGTCCATAATAGACCTGTAAGTGGATTGAGAGATTGAGGAATTTTGCTGGTATCAATCTTTAAGTTGCTTTGTTGGCCGGGCAAAATTTGATAATTATACACGTCAATATTTTCATACACTGCACCCGGAGCATCCAACTTTCGCTGAATGTTCACTGGCACGAGAATAAGCGTTTGAGGCATCTCGGTCTGATAATTGTCAGCGTCTGAAAATCCAGCTTCATAAGTTCCGTCGGACAGCTTACCTAGATATTCAGTTGTTATCGCTCCAGTTGTATCAGACGTTTCCCTGAAAACGAGATAGTTGGATCCGCATTCCCAGTAGTAACTTTGACTGACTACTACTGAATTCTCAGGCAATTCCTCGGTGGTATCTTTGTCATCACCAGGGACAAAATGTGGAGTAATACGAACCGTGCTGCCATCCGGGATAAATGGTCCCAACATTCCATTATTTGTTTGTAAACGCGTCGTGTTAGCTTCCAGTTTACTTTGTTGTTGTTGGCCGTCTGGAGTAACTATGTCAATCGTTACAGAACATCCAGAGTCACCATCATCAGCCTCGGTTTCACCCCACGTGTAGTTCAGTGAAAACGGCAGTGTTATTTTGGGATTATGCGTTCCACCACCACCACCACCACCACCACCACCACCGCCACCGCCACCGCCACCACCGCCACCACCGCCAGTGATGACAGTTGCAGTCGAGAAGACGAAGGTGCCATTGCCCTGCATGGGAATGGCCATTCCGCTGGTGGGATTGTTGAGAATATCCGGCAGATCAAGGGTAAGGGCGTAATAGGTGTGTGCGGTGAATGGACTGGTTGGTACGAACAGGAGCGACTTGGTGCTAGCAATATATGTAAAGGTGCCGGGTAGGTCTGGCCCATTGCCACCACGCAGGTGGATGTGGTCGGCGGTGAGCGTGGTGGAGTCCATCGCCTCGCTAAAGGTGAGGGTGACGCCGGACGGTGGTGCGATGCCGAAGGCAAAGTCCCCCGGGGAAACCGAGGCGACGTAGGGACCGGCCCCGGTGATGGGTGGCACGCGGATGGGGCGGGTGGTGAACGACCACGACACGACTTGGGCGTGGGCCTTAGCCGTGAGGTTTTGAAAGCCAGTGCCGAGTGTGACGGTGTATTGCGTGGCAGGCGCTAGAGCGGCGGCGGGGATGATGTGCAGGAGATTCACATCATGTCCATAGTCGAAGCTCACGGCGCAGGCGACGGAATTTCCAGCGGCGGAAACTAAACTTACATTGGCTGGAACGACGGTGGCGGGCGCAAGTGGCTCGCTCCATTTGGCGGTGATGGTCGTGTCGCAGTCGGCATCTATGTAATCCCGTCCGGGTGAGGTGATACCGAACGATGGGCCGCTGTCCATGGATCCTGCAGCAGTGGTGGTAGTGAAGGTTTTGTGGAAAGGCAGGAAGTGGGCCAGCCCAACGGTATCCGAGGTGAGATCAATCTGATAAAAGGGAGGGTGTTCGTCGTTCTCCGGCCATGGGGTAAATGAATTTCCACTCGGGACGAAGGCAATAGCTCGGCGTCCAGGGAGAATGACGGTGGTGCCGGTAACAGGGACCGGAGTGCCAGTGCTGGTGTCGCTAATCCATGGTCCGGGGAACGTAGCGGCGGTAGGCAGCGCTTGGTTAAGGTAGATGATGACAGGTTGCTTGCAGGGATGGCCGGGATAGTTATAATATCCTGCGGCGTAATTTGGAATAGAGGCGATAACGGAAGGTGTCCCGGCGGGATAGGAGGAAACATCCATAGGGTCCGTCCCGGCGAGATATTCTTCGAGGTTTGTGTAGCTGTCAGAGTCGGGATCGCCACTCGGCTCGATGGTGGACAAACCGCCGTTTAGAAGAATGCTGGTGAAGTTCTTGGCCAGCCAGAGGTCGGGAATGCCTGCTAGGGTGGTTGGATTTTGCGGATCGGTGCCAAGCTTGGCCTCCTCTGCGTCTGTTAGTCCGTCGCCGTCCGAATCAAGATCACTCACGGCGATGCGCCAAAACAGCTTGGGGGGAATGCTGCCGTCCAATTGCGTGAGCTGCATGGTGCGGCTCATGGTTTCGCCAGTGCCGATTAGAGGATCGCCAACTGGCAGCCAGTTAGTCATAAGGTCGGCGGAAAACTGTAAGGTGTATTGTTTGCCTGTAATTGACGACCAAGTGATGGTTTCTGCCTCTGGGCTAACCAAAGTGGGAGGATCGCCGTTTTGTGAGTTAAGATAGACGGCGGAAATGCGTTCGGCTTGCGGGCGGAGTATGCCGGTGGGTGGATTGCCATTGAAGGGGTCGGTGCCAGCGATGGCTTCATGGAGGTTGTCCCAGCCGTCGCCGTCGGGATCGGCTAGCAGATTGAAGTTGTTTGGGAAGAGTTCGCCGTTGTTGTATTGTCTTTCCCAAATGTCGCTGATGCCGTTGTTGTTGGTATCGATGATGGCGGGGGCTGGGAGAGAAACCAGAATCCAGAAGCAAGAAACCAGACAGAAAAGCAGGGAGCGAGACGCTCCGGCAACGGTCTGGAGAAGGATGCTCCAGCTACTTTTTTTGAAGAGCTTCATTGTCCGTTTCCTCCTGTAGCGGCTGGGGTAGTCCAGAAATTTAAAGTTATATCTTTGGGTTTTGGTGGATGGGCTTTTAGCTCGGCGGCTTGTTGGAGGCGGGCTTGCTCGCGGCTATCGTATGCGGCTTTGAGTCGCTCGAATTCGTTGTTGTAAACATCATGGATGGACTGGATGGCGGCGAGGGCTTCTGGGGTGGGATTTTCCGAGGTGATGGCATAAGTGGCGTTGCCTTCGGGGAAGGCGGGGATTTGTGGGGCGGGGTTTTGGGCGGGGAATGGGTTAGCTCGGTCGAGGTCGCGTGAACTCCACATCATGGTGAGGTTGCGAGTTTTGCCATCGGAGCCGAGGTAGGATGAGAAACCCGTTAGAAGTGAGAAATCGGCGGACGACCAGAAAGTGACAGGATTTCCGCCGCCGCTGGGCCGATAGGTGGCATTGGTGCGCGGTGGGGAGTCCTTGGATCGGAAAACCGTGGCTCCGATGAAGACTTGCTCCACGCGTGGCGCGTCGTGCAACCCGGCGAGGCGTTGTTGCAGGGCAGGACTGGTTTGATCCAAGACGGGTTGATCGGCTATCGGGGCGGGAAGGGCGATGGGAGAAATTTCCTGAACGATGATTTTGCGCCCATCCTGAATGTGGGTTTCGGAGGAAATGATGTCCTCCGGGGCAACGACGAAGCCGGGCTTCGGCGGCTCGGCGGGTGGTGGCGTGCCATCTTGCACCTCGCCGATGACTTGGGCGGTGGTGGGGACGGCGGCTGGTTCTGCATCCTCGGATCGGACGGAGGCAATGCTGACCAGTGCGGTGAAAAGAATGAGTGGGAGCGGTTTCATGGTAGTGAGGAAGTCGCGTTGGCGATTCAAGGTTAGCTCCTGAAGATAAAGGGCGCGGACTTGACCGCGCCCCAGTTCCAGGCACCTACAAGCGCCTCCAAGAAAGACGCGACAAGCCGCGCCGATTTGGCACGACAGCTTTGTCTCTCTTGGGGCCATTTAAAATTTGTAGGTTTCGGAACTGGCCCAGAAGCTTTTGGTGGTCGCAAAAGCAGTTGTATTTGGTTTGGTAAAAGTGGTGGCGATATAGCGTCTTTCCCGTGAAAGACGAAAGAGTGACTGACGGAATATCCGGCTTTTGGCGAGGATTTTCGGGTGTTTTTTCTCAGGCGCAGCGGGCGGTGGGATTTTCTTGCTGCTGTATGACGTATTTACAGGCCGAGACGGTAGGTTTCTAGATTATTAGAAGGGGGAATGGCGGCTGTTGCTCAGGGGTGGGCCAAGCTTTGCATCCGTGAAAACCACGCTTGGAAAAAGATTGTCGGACGGGGATTGATGGATCGGCGGAACTTGCTAGCATCGCCGGGTATGGCTGAGCGAATGATATTCAAGAAGCGGCGGAGAAACGGCCTGGCCTGGCTTGGTGCGGGTTTGTTAGTGCTGACGCTCGGTGGCGTGGGGTTGTATTTCAAGGGGCTTGCGGCGCACTTGAAACATGGCATCAAGGAGGCGATCTCGCCCACCCCGGTCATCCCGGCACCCGATAAGGACGACATCTATCGCCAGGCCGAGGCGCGGATTCGGGCGGAAATGGAGGAAAAATACGAGCGCGACATCGCGGCCTTGAAAAAATCCCTCGCGGAGGCCGAGCGGCAAAACGCGGAGACTCAGGACCAACCCGACGTGCCGGTGGCCGAGACCGGTTCCGTCAGCGATGTGCGTAAACTCCGCTCCGGTATCCCTTTCAAGTCCGAGGTGAAAATCGTAAAAGGTGGGATCGCCTCCCGCGAGCGCCTCGACGAGACCAGCTACACCGCCACCTATCAGCTCTCGCTGCGCCTGCCCACCCCCGCGAAAACCATGGCGGAGCTGATAACCTCCAATCCGGATCTCGCGAAAATGCTCCCCGGTCTGCCGCCGCTCGTCGAAAAGTCCGAGGTCTCCACCTGGTTCGGCAAGCTCTACGAAAACAAGGTGGCTCGCGTCCGGCGTGACGCGACCTCGCTCAATGAGTTGCTCACCAAGCACAACATTTACGACTGCGAAACCATCCTCCAGTTCCAATCCCCAAGTGGGCGCAAGGTGTTTTTCATGCAGTCGGAAATGGATGTGGTTTCCGATGGCTCGGACGGCGACCGAATGGCGACGCTGCCGGATGATATCGTGAACTCGCCCAACTATCAGCCGTTCACGAGTTATGGCTGGTCCAAGAAATCCCAGACACCGAATCCCATGACTGCCGGTTGGGAAAAGCGCTTGGCCGCCGCTCAGAAAGAACTCGTCCTCCCGACGACCACCGCCGCCCGCAAGACCTGGCTGCGCGAGCGTAGCCAGTTTCTCAAACGCGGCATTGAGGATTTGAAGAACCGCAGTTTTCTCATCGCCGAGTATGATCCGTTCATCGTTATTCCGGTTAACATTCTCGCCTCCAATGATGCCTTTGCCCCGAAAGCCGGCGACTACGCAGTGGTCATCTACGGGAAAAACCTCTATCCGGCCATCGTCGGTGACGGTGGCCCCACATTTATCGTTGGCGAGGCATCGCTGCGGCTGGCCCATGAACTCAACCCGAAGGCGACTCCCTACAACCGTCCGGTCTCGGATTTGAAAATCAGTTACCTAGTGTTTCCCAGCAGCCGCGAGGCCGAGCGCGCGCCACCGGATTATGAAAAATGGCGTCAGCGTTGCTTTGAGCTGTTAGGGGAGATCGGCGGCGTCGGCGAGGGCTATCAGCTTCATCAGTGGCAGGACCTGATTCCGAAGCCCGTGCCACCGGTCCCGGCTCCCGCACCTAGCGTTCCACCCATCACTCCTCCTGTGCCGCCGCCTCCCGCATCCGCCGGGTCCGCTCCTGATAAAGCGCACGAATGACTTTTACCAACAGCAGCAGGGAAATCAGCGTCACGCCCATTTCCAGCAGCGGAGCAACCCCACGCGGGCGTTCACCAGTTAGAAATTTCGCCAGTCCCGGCACGTTGCCCAGCCCGCGAGCCGCGCCTAACAGCGCGAGGATTCCTGCGCCGATGATGCCGTGCCATTGCATTTTGATCGAAAAAATCCCGCAGATCACCATGCCGCCTCCTAACTGAAGCGCGCCTTGGAGGAAACCCATCGCGTCCGGTCGCTCCAACAAAGAAGGTGCTGCGCCACCCATGGCCAGGATCGTCAATCCGCAGATGAAAATGTAAACCCGCATGGCCGGAAGTTGGCATGGATGTGGATACTCGCAAAGACACAAAACATCGGATATCAGGTATTGCCGGAGCTTCAGCCGCAAAATCGCTCACCCTTTCCGACTAACTTGTCGCGCACTGGGATTACGAGCGCGTTCATTCTGAACGCTGGAGCGCGTTCATTCTGAACGCCAGGTGCCGCGTTCATTCTGTCCGCCGGAAGCACGCGGGACAGGATGACCCGCACACTCAGTGGATATGATGTCCACGCTCCATGGGCGCTCCGCGCCCGACACGCGCCGGGTTCTCTGCAAAAGGAAAAAACCACGATTTACAAACCCCGCCACCGCCCCAAACTCTTCTCCCAATGATCCAGATCTGGTGCAACGGCCAATGGCTCCCTGCCGGAAATTACCCCGGAACCGCCCAAGATCGCGGGGCCTTCCTCGGCTTAGGCTTGTTCGAGTCCATGCTCGCCATTGATGGAATCGCCGTGTTCCCCGAGCGCCACCTCTCCCGCCTGCGGCAAAGCGGTGGGAAACTCGGATGGTCAATTGAGATTCCTGGGTTCTCTGCAATCGTCGCCGAACTGTTAGTTAGGAACGGCCTCGCCACCGGCCTCGCCCGCATTCGCTTGATTGTCACTGCGGGCAGCGGTCCTAACAATGACCTCGCCGCAGGGGCCGACCGCCTCATTTGGATGGCCGCGTTTCCCACTAGCGAGGTGCCGACATCCTTAGCCGTTTGCCTGTCGCCTTGGCCGCGCAACGAACGCTCGCCGCTCGCCGGCTTGAAAACCGCATGCTATGCAGAAAATCTCATCGCTCTCGACCACGCCCGCCGCCTTGGTTTTGAGGAAGCCATTTTCCTCAACACCGCCGGCTACCTTTGCGAGGCTGCCACTGCGAATCTGTTTCTTGTGAAAAACGGCGTGCTTCTAACACCCTCGCTCGACTCAGGTTGCCTCCCCGGCATCGCCCGCGAAGTGCTGTTGGAACTTGCGGTCGGCCACAACATCCCCACTGAGGAACGCACTCTAACACTCGATGATCTCCACGTCGCCGATGAAATTTTCCTCAGTTCGTCCACCCGGGGTGTGATCCGGGTTGCCCGGGTTTCAGCCCGCCGCTTGGAACCCGGACCTCTCGCTCCAATCCTGCTAGACGCATGGCGCGCGGCGGTTTCATTACGTTAGAGTATCCGATGGGGGTAAGGTCGGATCCGGGTGCTCATGTTGAATCGAAGCCGGATGGCCACAGGTCGGACAGTGCCGCCACTGGGGATCCCAAGCGAGACCCTCAACGGCCACCGTCGGCGGAGCGGTGGTGGTTTCCGTATCGTCGATGTGGTCGGTGCCGAACAACGCGACCATCATCGCCTTGCCAATGATGTTCATCAACATGCCGAACAAGACCAAACCGCACAGCATCGTTGCCGCCGCGATCAGGCGGCCACAAACCGTGACTGGAACCATGTCGCCGTAGCCCACGGTTGTCAGGGTGGTGATGCACCACCACATTGCCTGCGGCACGGAGTCGAAAGCGGTGTCCTTGGCCCAGTTGAGATTCCCGCCGTCCTGATCCATTATCCCGGTTTTCGTCTCGCTCACCTTGGCTATTAATTCGGCATTGGGGACGATGACTTCGAATTGATCTTTGGCGGTATCCCAGGATTTCAGATCCCATGTGCCGGCGTAGGATGACTCGCCGGTAATCACGATTTTCGTGCCGGGCCGGTCTTCCGTTAGGTCGTTTGCCTCGAAGCGGAGCGTGGTTGCATTTACGCGTTGCACTGTTTTTAGATCACCGTGCGTGTATTCCGCATAATAGATCAGGGTGCTGGAAATAATGATGACCGAGAACATGGCGAGTGAGTAGATCAGAAGATTGATGCGGAGGGGACTTTGCTGCATTTTCCCCCGAACATCGGTGCCGATCTTATCCACTGCCTCGCGAGCAAGTTTCAACACCCGCAGCACCCGGAGCACTCGCAGCACCCGCAGCGCCCGGGTGGATTTCAATGCGGTTACATTGGCCAACTGGAAATAAGTTGGGACGATTGCTAGCAGGTCGATCAGGCCCCAGAAGCTGAAAACATAAGCCCACTTCCGGCGGGTGGTCAGCAAGTGGCCGATGTATTCGAGGGTGAAAATGGCGGTCACCGTGAGTTCACAGGTTCGGAACAAGTCACCATACGCCTCATGCAGTTTGTCCACCGTTTCCAGCGCACCGCCAAGCGTGGCCACGAAGATGACCACGCTCAAGATGTTGTGGAAAATCTGATAGCTTCTGGCCGTGGGTTCATGAAACAGGCGGTAGAGCCAAAGCGGTCCGACCGGCTGGGACGGGACCAAGGACGCGGGCGGTGGTAATTCACTCATGATTGCGAGAGCCGGGCGGCATGATTTCCGTGCGGTGGCAGGTGGGGGGAGTTTGGCCATCGGCGGGCTGGCTGGCAATGATCGAGTGCGGCCATGGAAATTCCGGGCCTTGGCCAGTCAGACGTTTTTCCTTTATTCTCCGGCGCGGATTCATTCATCATGCGGCTACCAACCCAACCCCAAAAATCATGTCACGCCCCGTCACTCTCTTCACCGGCCAATGGGCCGATCTCCCGCTCGCCGAACTTGCCCCGCTCGCCTACGAAATGGGCTACGACGGCCTCGAACTCGCCTGCTGGGGCGACCACTTCGATGTGGATGCCGCCGCCTCTAGCAAGACATACGTGAAGGAAAAATGGGAACTTCTCGCGGACCACGGACTCACCTGCTATGCCGTTTCTAACCACCTCGTCGGCCAAGCTGTCTGCGATCTCATCGACGAGCGCCACAAGGCCATCCTCGCGCCCGATGTCTGGGGCGACGGCGATCCCGAAGGCGTGCGCAAGCGGGCGGCGAAAAAAATGATCACCACCGGCAAGGCCGCCCGCGCCTTTTTCAACGCCAAACCCGGTCGTAATGGCAAGGACGAGTTCCCCGCCGTGGTCAATGGCTTCACCGGTTCCTCGATCTGGCACTCGCTCTACGCCTTCCCGCCGACCTCGCAGGAGTATTATGAAAAAGGCTTCAAGGACTTTGCCAAACGCTGGCTGCCAATCCTCGATGCCTATGAAAAACTCGATGTGAACTTCGCACTCGAAGTTCATCCGACAGAAATCGCCTTCGACATCGCCTCCGCCCAACGCGCTCTAGCAGCGGTTGGAAATCACAAACGATTCGGCTTCAACTATGATCCGTCCCACCTCGGCTATCAGGGCGTGGACTACGTGAAATTCATCCGCGATCTCGGCACTCGCATCTATCACGTCCACATGAAGGACGTCTGGTGGAACCACGGTGACGGCTCGGTCGGCGTATTCGGCGGGCACACGAATTTCGGCGATGCCCGGCGCTTCTGGGATTTCCGTTCGCTGGGTCATGGCGACATTGAGTTTGAGGACATCATGGTTGCGCTCAATGACATCGGCTATCGCGGGCCGCTTTCTGTCGAGTGGGAGGACATCCGCATGGACCGCGTACACGGTGGTGAAGAGGCTGCGGCCTTCGTTCGCAGTGTGGATTTTCCCTCGAGTAAACTCGCCTTTGATGCGGCCTTCGATAAGTCGAACCAATAGGCGAGCAACCCGACTCACTTTATTCCAAGCACCTTTGGTGGACTCGCGTTGCCGTAGCGGTCGAGTGCGGTGATGGCGACGGCATCGGCGCGGGGGATGGTGGTGCTGTGGGTGCTGCTGGGAATGATTTTTACAGTGTGCCAGGTGCCGCCGGCATTGGATTGGATGGCGATTTTTGCGGTGTTGTTATCGGGCTGCCACTGGACGAGAGTGCCGTCGCCATGCACGTTCGCGCTGACGCTAGGTGCGGTGGGGGCCTTGCTGCTGACCCAGGGCATGGGCGGCACGGCGGCGGGCTGGGTGTAAGTGCCGGCTAATTTGGTGGCGATGCCGCCGCGGTTAGAGACGAGGCTTTTCGCGCTCCAGTGGATGTGGCCGTTCCAGTTGTTGCCGATCTTGCGGCTGGCGTCGATCTGGTTGGTGATCTCGGATGCGGAGCGGTGATCTTCTTTGCCGCCGATGCGCTCGGTGGCGATCCCTGGCCAGACCGGGCGCGATCCCTGCTGCCGCCACCATTCTAGCAGGGCGGTGAAACTTTGCTTCTGCGGCGCAATGGGCCAATAGAGCTGCGGTGCGAGGTAATCGACCCAGCCATTTTTTAACCACTTACGGGAGTCGCCGGCGAGTTGCTCGTAGCTGTCGAGTCCAGCCTCGATGCCTGCCGGGACGCCGGGCCGCCAGATGCCGAAGGGGCTGATGCCGACCCGGACCCAGGATTTCTGGCCTTTGACCGCGGAGTAGAGCCCGCTGACGAAGCTATCGACATAGCTGCGGCGCTGGGCGGGGGTTTTTCCATCAGGGAAAACGAGGCTGCCGGAAGGGTAAGGGTAGAAATAGTCGTCGAGGTGGACGCCGTCGATGTCATAGCGCTTCACCACGTCGAGGATGACTTTGATGGCGCTGGAGCGGGTTTCCGCGAATGACGGATCGCACCAAGTCATCGTGCCGAAGCGTTTAGTGATTCCGGGGTCGCGGCGACAGACATGGTTACGGCAGACTTCTTGGGTATTGTTAGGAAGTGCGCGGAAGGGATTGAACCAGGCGTGAACCTCGATTCCGCGGGCGTGGGCTTCCTGAATGCAGAACGCGAGTGGATCATAGCCGGGGGATGCGCCCATTTTTCCTGTTAGCCAGCAACTCCATGGCTCAATGGCGGATGAGTAAACCGCGTCGCATTGGGGCCGGACTTGGAAAATCACGGCATTCATTTTCAGCGCGGCGAGCTTGTCCAAGATGCCGCGCAATTCCGCTTGCTGGCTGGCGGCGCTGAGACCGGCTGAGCTGGGCCAGTCGAGGTTGTAAATGCAGGCAATCCACGCACCTCGGAATTCCCGGGCCAGCGCGGGCGGGCGTTCATTCACCGGCGCGTAGGACGCGGCGGAGGCGGCGGAGAGACTCAGAGCCAAAACAACTGCAATCGAGCGAATCATGATTCGTAGAATGCCCGGATTTCAGATCATCGGCAAGCCTCGACAATTTTAGTTTGATACCAAGTTGGTCATTGCATTTCCACCAGTTCGACGAGAACAAGCTTTGGCAATGTCATCGTCACCGCAACTGGCGAGGCCAAGACTTTCACGATCAAAAACACTGGCACTGAGCCCCTCAAATACCTCGCTATCTCGAAAGAAGGCACTAACAAGTCCGACTTTATTATTAGCCCACTGAGTAAAGACCAGCTTGCCAAGGGAACCAGCACGACGTTCACGGTGAAGTTCAAACCCATCGTCTTCGGCACCCGCAATGCCGTCATTCACATCAAAAGCAACGACAAGAACGAAAATCCGTTCGACATCAAGCTCACGGGTTCCGGAGTGGGAATCAAATAATTTTCAGGTCTCGCCTTGGGTGGCGACCTTGCCGGATCGGCCATCGATTTCGGCCATGACGAGTGGCTGGACGGGGATGAACTCACGGTTGGCCAAAATCTCGCGAGCGAGGTCGTCCATGCGGACGAAACGGACGTCCTTTGCTGCGAACGCGGTTAGGAGGTCTTTGAACAAGGGCAGCTTCATCATGCCCTCGATTTCGGCGTGGATTGTTAGGATGTTAGGTCGGTCGGATCGAAGCAGGCTGAGGTAGTGCGACACTATTTTTTCATCGGGAAACTCGGGCCGTCCTAACAACTCGTCGAAGGTCGGCAGCGTGCTAGGAATTTCCAGAGTCTCGAAGATACGACCGCCGATCTCGGGAAAAAACGCGGACGCGCCCCGAGTGTCGCTGGCGTAGAGCAACCCGGCTTCGTCGTAAACTTGTCTGCTGTTAGCCGATGCCTGCCAGCCGGGAGCGCCTGCGGTGGCGGCCTCAGTGCCGAAGATCCGGCGGTATTCCGTTAGGGCGTGAGCGAACTCCGCGCGAACCTCGTCGAGCGACATTTTGAACAAATAATCCTGCCACTGGAAATGGTCATGGCAGTGGATACCGGTTTCAAATCCCATGTCTCTAACACGCTGCATCACCACCGCATTGCGTCTGCCGATGTGTGGGGCGGGGAGTAGCGTGCCGTTGAGTAGGGTGCGGATGCCATACATTTGCACTACGCTGGTTCGGCTGACTTTTTGGAAAAAACCCGGACGAAAAACGCGGCGGATCGCCTTGCCGGTATTGTCGGGTCCGAGCGAGAATAGGAAACACGCTGGAACGCGAAATTCCTCTAGTAGCGCCGCAAGCGCAGGTACGCCCTCACGCGTCCCGCGATCCGTATCCACATCCACCTTCAGCGCGATGACCGGCCTCATGACCCGGATGTTAGATCGTAGTCTTCCTGCTTGAGATGATAGTCCAGAGTCAAGCGGATGGCGGTGCGAAGATCGACTTTCGGCACCCAGCCGAGCGCGTCCTTTGCCGCTTCGATGGAGGGCACGCGGGTATGAATATCCTGATAGTATTTCCCGAAATATTCCAGTGAGGAAACCGAGACGACCTGCGCCTGTTCCGCGTGTTCGCGATAATTTGGATAATCCATAAAGGCTTCAATGATGATTTTCGCAAGATCCGCGACCGAGACATTGTTATCGGGGTTGCCGATATTGAAGATCCGGCGACTGGCGGCACCGTCCTTGTTTTCAATAATCCGCAGCAGGCAATCCACGCCGTCCTCGATGAAGGTGAACGAGCGGCTTTGTGAACCGCCATCGACCAGTTGGATCGGTTTGCGGAAGATGACATTGCTGATGAATTGGGTGAACAAACGCGAGCTGCCTTCTTTGGGTTCCATCACATTATCCAGCTTCGGCCCGATCCAGTTAAAGGGGCGGAACAAGGTGTAATCAAGATTGTCGCGCACGCCATAAGCATAGATCACGCGGTCCAACAGTTGCTTGGAAGCGGCGTAAATCCAGCGTTGTTTGTCGATGGGGCCGTAAACCATGTTGCTCGTCGCCTCGTCGAGCACCTCTTCCGGCGACATGCCATAAACCTCGGAAGTTGATGGGAAAAGCAGGCGTTTCTTATATTTAACGCACTTGCGGACGATGTCCAGATTCGCCTCGAAATCGAGTTCAAAAACATTCAATGGATTCTTCACATACTGCGCAGGATTCGCGATGGCAACCAACGGAATGACCACGTCGCATTTCTTAATGTGATATTCGATCCACTCGCGGTTGATTGTGATATCACCCTCGACGAAGGTGAACCGCTCGTGACCTAGCAGATGGGTGAGCTTGTGATCGCCCACGTCCATGCCGAAGACATTCCAGTCTTTCTGGCTGAGGATGGTGTCGATCAGGCTGCTGCCGATGAAGCCGTTGGCTCCGAGGATGAGGACTTTGAGTGGCGGTTGTGACATAGGATGGTTTCGATTAGATGATGGAGCCGACTGTGGGTTGATGGGCGGGTATCCCGCGCCATTCGATACGGGTGAGTTGGAGCGCACCGTCACCGGTAGCGATGACAAGCGGATCAAGCGAGAGAATTTTACCGGGCGTGCCGGACTTTTCGGGTGCGGGTTCAGCCCACCAGACCATGAGCTTCGCCCCGCCGGATTCGCAGAACGCCCCAGGATAGGGATCGGTCACGGCGCGAATGAGGTTGAAAATCTCAGCCGACGAGCGGGTCCAGTCGATGCGCCCGTCCTCTGGTTTCCGCCCGCCGAAATAAGTAGCTGCGGATTCGTTCTGCGGCGTCGCGGTGGCCGTGCCTGTGAGCAGGTGGTTGATCTGCCTAGCCAGCACAGTGCGGGCGCAGGGCATGACCTTGCGGAACGCCTGCTCGGCGCTGTCCAGTGGGGAAATATCGACCCCTTCCTGATCCACGATGTCGCCCGCGTCGGCGCGTTTCACCATGTGGTGGAGCGTCATGCCGATGTGATTTTCGCCATGGAGAATGGCCCAGTTGATCGGTGCGCGGCCCCGGTATTTTGGCAACAACGAGCCATGGATGTTGAATGCGCCTAGCCGGGGAAGGGCGAGGATCGCGCTGCCGATCATGTGTCGGTAGTAAACAGATAGGATCAGATCCGGTTGCATGGCCGCTATTTTCTCGCGCCACTCCGGGGTGTTCACCGAGTCCGGCGTGAGCACGGGAATCCCATGTTCGCGGGCGGCGATGGCCGGTGTTTTGAACCAGATTTTTTCATCCGGATGGTCCTCATGCGTAATAAGGCCGACGACGTTGTCACCCCGCTCTAGCAGGAGATCGAGGCAAGTGAAGCCGACCTCGCTATAACCGAAAAACAGGATGCGCGGTTTGCTCATTCGCGGGTTTCCAGGATGTGGCTGACGTGATAACGGGCGCGGTTTCTAACGACCTGATAGGTCCGTCCCATGTATTCGCCGATAAGGCCGATGCCGACCATGCAGACGCTGATGAGGAAAAATAGAATTCCGAACAACGTGAAAATCCCGCCCTCCTCAGGTCCGAGGATAAGCCGGCGGGTGCCGAGAATCATCACTAACAGAAACGAGCAGCCCGAGCAGGCCATCGCGAAAATCGTGAAAATCTGAAGCGGCGCGGTGCTGAAATAAGTGATCAGATCGAAGTTCAGCCGGATCAGTTGATAAAGCGAGTAGTTCGAGGTTCCGGCGTGGCGTTCCTCATGGGCGACGGGGATTTCCGTCGGCTTGCGTGCCAAGCTATACCCCAAGGCCGGGATGAATGTGTTCACCGCGCCGCTGCGGACAATGCCGTCCACCACACCCCGCGAATAGGCGCGCAACATGCAGCCTTGGTCAGTCATGCGGATGCTCGTGGACTTGCCGCGTACGTAATTGACGAGTTGGGAAATGTGGCGGCGGAAGGCGCTGTCCTGACGGTTCTGGCGGACCCCGCCCACGCAGTCGAAGCCGGCATCCGTTTGTGCAAGCAAGTTGGGGATTTCCTCCGGCGGATTTTGCAAATCGGCATCCAGGGAGACGATGACCGCGCCTCGGACACGCTCGAAAGCGGCCATGACCGCCATGTGTTGGCCGTAGTTCGCGTTGAACTCGATGACGCGTGTGACATCCGGTCGTGCGGCGTGCTGGGCGGCTAACAGTTCGCTGGATTTGTCCGCACTGCCGTCGTTGGTGAAAATGATTTCATAAGTCCGGCCCAGCCCATCCATGACCGGATAGAGTCTGGCAAACAAGGTCGGGAGATTTCCCTCCTCGTTATAGACGGGAATGACCACGGAGATGCTGATCGGTGCGTTGGTGCTCATGCTTGCAGGACGTTGTGGAGTGCATCGACCACGCGCCTGACATCGGTGGCGGTCATGGTCGGGAATAATGGCAGTGATAGAATGTTCCGCCCGGCGTGTTCGGCGTGGGGGAAGTCGCCCATGTGCCAGCCAAGGCCACGGTAGAGTGTGAAAAGATGAATTGCCGGATAGTGGACGCCGGTGCCGATGCCAAGCTCGTGCAATTTTCCCATCACTTCCGCACGGCTGATAGAGATTTCCGGCAAGATCACTTGGAACATGTGCCAGTTGCTCTGAGTGAAATCCGCCACCGGCAGACCGAGGCCGAGGGCGTGGATCTCCGGCCGATCGAGCTGTTGGAAATACTCCCGCGCCAAGTCCCGGCGCAGGCGGGTGAACTCATCGAGCCGTGCCAACTGGCCGATGCCGACCCGAGCGGCAACGTCAGTTAGATTAAACTTGCCGCCGAGGACTTCTACGTCCATGCCATCATATCCAGAGCGCACGACGCCTTGCAGCCGGTATTGTTCCGCGAGCTTGGCCTCGGATTCGTTCGTCATTACGAGGCAACCACCTTCGATGGAGGTCACGTTTTTGTTAGGATGGAAACTGAAAGAAACCAGATCGCCCGTCGTGCCGATCGGACGACCGTTCCAAGAGCTGCCTAGCGATTGCGCCGCGTCCTCGATCACGCGCAGGCGATGTTTTTCAGCGAGCTGATAGAGTCGGTCACGGTCCACCGGCAGACCCGCCAGATCGACCGGCATGATCGCCTTGGTCGCCGAAGTGATCGCGGCTTCGGCGGCATCCAGATCGAGGTTGCGCGTCACGGGATCAATATCCACGAAGACCGGCCTCGCGCCGACCGTTAGAATTACATTGCTGGTGGCCACCCACGACAGCGGCGTGGTGATGACCTCATCGCCCGGACCAATTCCGGCCAGACGCAGCGCGATTTCCAGAGTTGCGGTGCCCGAGTTAAAAACTCTAACCGGACGTCCGGCGAACAGTGCCGAGAGTTTCGCCTCTAATTCCCGCACCATCGGCCCAGACGTGATCCAGCCCGATCGTAACACATCGCCCACTCCGGCGATGGTTTCCTCGTCGAGGGTCGGGCGTGTGAACGGGAGAAATGGCAGCATTTGGGGGGCAGGTTACGGGTTCCGGCGTTTCGCGGCAAGGACGTAGCGATCCGTTTTCAAGAGCTCTTCGTAGGGGATGCCCGAATTTGAAAACCACTTGTCATAGACATTTCTCCGGATCACCGCATAGGCGTCACCCGGCTCGTTCCATTGTTTGAAAAAATCCTGCCGATTCAAAAACCGCCGGGCTGTCAGATCCGCTTCGGCATTGATGCCGAACTCAAGTTCGCCCTGATACTCCACCACACTGACCAACCTGTCGAGGTAGGCCGGCAGGTCCTGCGCGTAATTGCCCACGCTGTAAACCCGGTCTTCGGCTTTCAACATCGGTTTGAGCATCATCGCAAATTTTTTCGTCGAAGCCTTGTCGAGGTCGCCGCCACCGATGTTCAGGGCAAACATGAAAGCCGCGCTGGTCACGGCGATCGCACAGAGTACAAACTGCGGTTGGTTACGGCGCAGGCCCAGCGAGGTAGCTCCGGCACCCAGCAGCAAGGCGCAACTAACAGTCGCCCGCAGCAGCGGTAATTTCGCAGCAATGTCTGGCTGGTCGTCCGGTGTCGGGTAGAAAATAACCGCCCCCGCCAGAAGTCCGGCTGCGACCACAAAGGCCCAGCCGGCACAACGGAATTTAGCCTCTGGCACGCCCGTCCACACCCCGGCCACTGCGCGCCCAATTAGCACTGCCACAGCCGGAAAGACCGGCAGGATATAGGGGATCAGCTTCGATTGTGATTTCGAGAAAAACGCTACGATAAACACTGTCCAGATCAGGAAAAACCAGGCCTCGGGATATTTCTTCCGGGCCTTCCAGCCGTCACTGAATGAGTCCCGCCAGGCTTGCGCCGTGAAGAAGATCCATGGAAACAGCCCGACCAGAAAAATGGGCAGGAAAAACCACCACGGATGATAGCGGCCATGGATGCGCGTCGTGAACCGCAGCCAATGCTCGTGGATGAAATAGAACCACGCAAAGTCATGTTCCTTGATGTCAGAATGATTTGCCTGTGCTGCCAGAATGTGCCACGGCGCGGCGATGGCCAGCAGCAGGATGGTCCCTACAAACGGATAGAACGGCCACAGTGCCCGCCAGCGGTTGAGCAGCAGTACCCACAGAAAAATCACCGCGCCCGGCAGCGCGAAACCAATCAGCCCTTTTGATAGAGTGGCAAGCGCCATGAACATGTAAAAAACCATGAACAAGCCGAAGCGTCGCCGGCCCCGTGGCTCACGCATCGCGAGAATGAACGCGAACAAGGCTCCGCTCATGGTCACCGCCACCGCCATATCCAGCAGGATGATCTGGCTCAGGGCGTAGTAAATTAACGTGGTCGCCAGCACGACCGCCGCCGCGATGCCCGCCGCCCGCCCGTAAATCGCGCGTCCGGCAATGTAGGTGAGTAGCACGCCGAGCATCGAGAAAATCCCGCCCCACAGCCTCGTCGTGAATTCGTTCACTCCGAACTCGCGGAACGTCAGCGCCGACAGCCAATAGACCAGTGGCGGTTTTTCAAAATACTTCACCCCATTCAGCCGCGGCGTGACGAAATCCCCCGTTGCCGCCATTTCCCGCGGAATTTCCGTATAGCGGCCCTCGTCGGGGTTGCTCAGTGGCCGCACCCCGAGCAGTGCGCAGAACCACAGCGCCGTCACCAGTGTCAGGATCAACAAATCCTTGCACCACTTGCACGGTGCGGTTCCGGCGACGGCGGGCGGACAAGAATCGGAGGGCGGCATTGCGGGTAATTTCCGAATTTGTCAGGGGAAAAAAGCGAGTCAGTCGAGAACCCGCGCTTTTTCCAAAATTCGGACCCACGATGCAAGCCCTTCGTCACGCCTTGCTGCTTTTCCACGCCAGCACCACCGCCCCGGCCACGATCAAGAGCCCGCCCAATACGTGTTGAGGCGTGATTTTTTCCTTAAGAAAAACGGCGGCCAGCAGGATCACGAACACTACCCCGAGCTTGTCCACCGGGGCCACCCGGGAGGCATCCCCCAGTTGCAGGGCGCGGAAATAGCACAACCATGACAATCCCGTCGCGATTCCCGAGAGGGTGAGAAACAGCCAGGTCCGCCCCGTGAAATCGAGGATCACCGCCGGTTTCGTCGTCGCGAAGGCGATGGCCCAAGCAAAAACCAGAATCACCGCCGTTCGCACCGCCGTCGCCAAATTCGAGTCCACTCCGGTCACCCCGACCTTCGCCAAAACCGCTGTCATCCCTGCAAACAACGCCGACAACAACGACCAGTGGACCCAATTCATGCGCAAGCTATTGCCCGGAACGCATGGGAAATCAATGCGGACCTTTTCAATGAAACGGACACTTGGCGGCTTCGGCCTGAGTGTCCTCTGGTGAGTCAGGGGCGGCGACCACCCGTTCCCCTTTCGGCCGTTTCCAAACCCGCAGTGAAATGCCATCCAGCGAGCGAATCGTTAGCCGCGAGGTCGGCTCGGGGTCTGGGCCGGGGCCGGGTTCGAAACGATAACGCCGGGTGAGTGAGGCGAGGATCAGCATTGCCTCCTGCATCGCGAATGCCGCACCGATGCAGATCCGCGGACCTTGGCCGAAGGGGATATAGGCGCATTGCGGCTGCTCGATGCCACCCTCGAAGCGGTCGGGATCGAACTCATCCGGTCGTTCCCACAGTTCGCGGTGGCGGTGGACCAGCCATGGTGAAATGGCGACTGGCGAGCCGTCCGGCAAGTCGTGCTTGCCCAGTCGTTGATTGCCCGCGGCCTTGCGAAAAGTCAGGAAACCGACCGGCGGATAGATCCGCAGGGTTTCCCGGAATACGTTGCGGATCAGCCGGTGCCTCGGGATGTCCTTGAACTCCGGTTCGCGGTCGCCTAACAGCCCACAGGTTTCCTGATGGAGTTTTTCCTGAATCTCCGGGCACTTGGAAATTAGGAACAGCGACCACGACAGCGCACTGGCCGAGGTCTCATGTCCGGCAAGGAACAGCATCGCCACCTGGTCCACCAATTCCGGCAGCGTGAATGCGGATCCGTCCTCGGGATCGCGCGTCTCTAACAGGGATTGCAGAATGTCCTTGTGCTCGCCCTGCTCGCCGCGCTGATAGGCCTCGTAGCGGTCGCGGATGGACCCCGCTAACAGCTCGCGGATTTCACGGCCCGTGCGTTTCCAGATCCGGTAAGTGCGCGGGGCCAGCCACAAGGGCAGATGCAGGAAACTCATCTGAATCATCAGCACCGCTTTTTCCTGAAACAGGTTGAACGCGTGAAAAATCTTCCGCGCACCCTCGCTTTCCAGTGACTCCGATAAAATGGTCCGCAAGATAATGTCGGCGGTCACATGGGTCATCTCGATCTCGATGTCCACGATCGCCCCGTCCGCCGCTGCGTCCAGTCGTTCTAACAGCGCGTCCGAACCGCCGCGCATCAGGGTGAAGACTTCCTTTAATTTCGCCTGCCCGAAGGCCGGGTCCAGCATCCGCCGCTGGCGTTCCCAGACCGGACCATTCGTTGTGAATATACTCTCACCCAGCAGTGGCTTGAGGGTCACATCCATGATCTCGTGTTTCGGGAAAACGCCATATCGGTCCACTAACACCTCCTTGATGAGGTCAGGAAATTTCACCAAAAACAACTGCACGCCCGGTAGCCGGATTCGCGAAATTTTCCCGGTGTAGCTGCCCTCATACAACGTCTCCAGCCATGACCGGCGGCCGCGATTGAAGAGATTCCAGAGCGAGCGCTTTGAGGAGCGGTCCAGCGGCTTCGGGTAGGGCGGGGTGTAGGCCATGGGTTAGTCGGTTAGATGCTTTGAACAAGCTGCAGAATCACGAGATAATGGATGAGCGCGCCCAGCATGACGCAAAGATGCCAGACCCCATGGAAATTCATCCAGCGGGTGCGGGCCGGAAATTTCTTTAGATAACACACCGCGCCGCCGATGTAAAACAAGCTGCCGAAAGAGGTCCAGAGAATCGGTTGCCAAAATTCCGCCCAAATGAATGGCACGGCGATGAGTGACAGGGTGGCCAGAGAGATGTAGGAAAACGCGATGCGGGAACGGCTCATCGCCTCATGACGGGCGCTGATGATCGCATCCGCGGTGGCCAGAACGGTAAGCAAAATCAGGCAGAAAATCGCCCAGCCCGGTGGCAGCATCCGCACAGCCAGGGGCGAGTAGGTGCCCACGATCAGCCCGCGGATGCACAAGTGGTCGAGGTCGCGCAGGCGGCGCACCAGCATGGGTGAGCCGATGACCAGATGAAACAAGGCGCTCGAAAAAAACGCCATGAACAGGCACACCGAGTAAATCACGCACGCGATCCACATCATCGTTCCGCCCTGTGTGCGCCAGAGCAGGATGACACTGCCAAAAATCGTCGCCAAGGCCGCGAAAAGGTGGCTGTAACCATTAAACGGCTCGCGACCAAAACCGATCTGGCGGTTTTCATGAGCAGTCATGCCGGAGTGCGAGCCATGGTTCAAGAATCTGAGGAAAAGGGTGGCTCCGGATAGCGCTCCGCCAGGGAGATGGGGCCGGCGGTGATCGCGAAGAAGTCATAGTCCGTTAGCAATTCGCCGGCCATGATGTATTGGAAATGAACGCGGAAAATGTCCCGCTTGATGGCCGCATAAGCCTCCGGGGAAAACATTTTCACGATCCGCACGGGAAATTGCAGCGGGCGCACTGGAATGCCGGGCGGCCGTGAAATGCCGGAAACCGCCAGTGGATCGACCTGAGTCAGGCTCGCTCCGTCGCGTTTTGCGGAAAAATCCAGCCAACGCACGCCCGGTGCGGTTGCCACGGTCGCGAGATCCTCCCGGAGTTTTTCCGAACCCGAAAGCATGCTCAGGATCGGGATGCAATTGCCCAGCGATACCAACGCGAAGGTCGGACCACGGGTGCCGAGCGCCGGGTCCAGCCGCAGCATTTCCGACACCAAGGGAACCGTTAGAATCGACCCGGCGCTGTGGCCGACCAACAGCACCTCGTCCGCGTCGCTCGTGCGGAGTTTTTCCACGATATAGGCCGCGAACTCGCGGATGCGGTCGTCCACGACCGGCCGCTTGCCACAGGCCCAAGGCAGCATCAGGCCGTAGGTCCGCAGCAGCCAGTAACTGCGGAAACGGTTGTCCTGCCAGCGACCGAGCCATACGCCGCCTGCGAAAACCACCGCCCCTGGCAGCAGTCCGGTCCACCACGGGAAGCCCGCCATGACCGCCATCACCGTCACCGCCGCAGCGAGCATCAGCCCGATGATCAGTGAGCCGAGAAATGCGACGATCGGATAGGTAATCGTGAGTGCCGAGGGCCAGGCGATTTTTAATAATTTCCCGGGCAGGTTATCCCATAGCCCCACCCAATACACTGGCACAGCGGTCTTGAAGAGTTCCACTTCGTTCTTCGGCCAATGGGCGCGGATGATGTCGTCCCAGCGGAGGAATTCATACTCGGTTTCCGCCCCGCCGTTGGGCAGGGAAATTTTCCAAGCGTTCGCAAGTTTGCCGATCCGCCGACGTTTGCCGACCGTTAGATCCAGTCCGTTGAGCGGCGCTTGGAGTTTCGACTCGGTGCCATAAAGCGCGTGATAGTGCGCCGGTCCCCGTGGATCGAAGCCGCTGAAATAGAATACATGCCGCTTCCGCAACCCGGCGGCAGATGTCCGGGGCGGGGGCGGGTCATGGGTCGCGGCTGTCATTTTTTACGGCGTGACGCAGGCTGTGCCGCAAGTCGCGACAGGGCAAGATTCTTTGCTGACGGGCCGGAAAAACGGGTGACAGAAATGGCTTGTGAGACACATGGTTTGCCGTACACATTGGGAGTCGTAATTCAACCGGATTTTGCATATCGCCGGATCCTAGGATGATGATGCCTTGGCAACGATTTACTCACAACCTCATGAATGCGGACAAACTCAAGGCGCAAATCGCTCAACTTCCCGAGCAGGAGCAGGAAGCCATCGCACAGATTGCGCTCATCAATCTCAAAAATCGATCCCGCTTGGAAAGCCTCGCGAGGCCCACGATCTGGCCCAAACTTGACTGGATCTTTCCGGTTGTTTTTTCCGTGGGATTGCTCGGTTTCAGAACGAATCTGAGTGATTTTTTACCGTTCATCGTGACTTTTCTGCTTTTTTGGATTCATACCGAATCTTCGATGATTCATCGGCGAATCGATGCGATTTATGAACTCATGAAAACGGCCCAAACCAAAAACAATCGGGGCGAATAGTGGCGAACGCACCTATCAAAGCAATTTCGCCCGGAGCAGATCGGTGACTTGTTTGGGATTCGGTTTGGTGGTGGCGGACTTCATCACTTGGCCTGTTAGGAAATTGAGGAGCTTTTCATTGCCGGCTTGGACGGCGGCAACTTCGGTCGGGTTGTTGGCGATGACTTGTGCGACGAGACCTTCGAGTTCACCGGCGGCGGCGGGTTTGAAGCCGAGGCTGTCGGCGATGGCCGCCGGGGCTTTTTCCGGCGCATCGAACAGGACTGCGAAAACCTCCTTGGCCTGGTTCGCGGCGAGTGTGCCGTTTTCAACTAACAATAACAACGCCCGCAGTTTTTCCGTGGCGACCGGACATTCTGCGATGCTTAAGTTGCGTTCGTTGAGGGTGCCTAGCAGATTGTTGATGATGAAATTGGCGACCTTCTTGCCGGGAATGGCGGGGTCGGTGACCGCCTCAAAATAGCGGGCGAGATGTTTGTCCGACGACAGCACGGCGGCATCGTAAGCAGTGACGCCAAGAGCATTTTCAAACCGTCCGGCAAGCTGGTGCGGCAGTTCGGGAACCAGCGGGCGGACCTTGGCTAACAGCGGCGCGGTTTCGATGGGTAACAGATCCGGGCAGGAAAAGTAGCGATAATCGTGAGCATCTTCCTTGGTCCGCATCATTTGGGTTTCCCCGCGGTCATCATCCCAGCGGCGGGTGGATTGGATTTGTGGAATGCCGCGGTCGAGGTCTTCGGTCTGGCGCTGAATTTCATAATGGATGGCGCGGCGGATGGCGGAGATGGAGTTGAGGTTTTTCAACTCGACCTTTTGGCCTAACGGTTCTTCGGGATGCTTCCGCAGCGAGATGTTGACGTCGCATCGGAGTTGGCCTTTTTCCATGTCGGCATCGGACACGCCGCCCTGCTGGAGGATCATTTGCAGCGAGCGGACGTAGGCAAAAGCCTCCTCGCCGGATTCGAGATCCGCCTCGGTGACGATCTCCATGAGTGGCGTGCCGGCGCGGTTGAAGTCGATGAGCGACGAGCTGCCGAGGTGGGTTGATTTCGCAACGTCTTCCTCTAAATGGATACGATTGAGACGAACGACTTTACCGGGGTTGGCGATATTTTTCCGGGCATCCGTCGGGTAGCAGTGGTCGTAAAGCGGCACGCCGCCGCCGATGCAGAGCGGCAGATCCATTTGTGTGGTCTGATAGTTCTTGGGCATGTCCGGATAGAAATAATTCTTCCGGTCCCATTTCGAGATTTCCGGCGAACCGCAGTCTATCATCAGTCCGGTGAGCAGGGTTTTCTCAATGGCCTCGCGGTTGAGGACGGGCAGCGCGCCAGGCAGACCGAGGCAGACCGGGCAGGTGTGGCTGTTAGGCGCATCGCCAAAAGAGGTGCGACACGCGCAGAACATCTTGGTGTGGGTCTTGACCTGGCAGTGGACTTCGAGGCCGATGGTGACTAAATAAGACATGGAGTAGAGGTTGATAGTAGAGGGTTGATCGTCGATAGTAAGGGGAGGATGGAATGAAATTGAGAGTGGATGGAAAGAGGAAGATGGGATGGATAATCTCTTTTCTTACCATCAACTATCAACTACTAACCATCAACTCTCTTCACAGATTGAGATTTTTAAGGAGTTGTTGGATACGAGGATCGGCGAGGGCTTTGGTGAGGAGCGGGTGGCGCAGGAGTGTGCCGAATTTTCCCTCGCGGGCAAGGTTTTGGAGGTCGGGTTCCGTGATAATGATGGCGCGCGGGATGGGCTTGCCGGTGCGGGGGTCGATGACCGGTTTGAGCGGGGAGTACACCTGGGAGGTGATGAGCTTCGCAAGGGTGAGGCGGGCGGGGTCGGCGAGGGGATCAAGGGCTTTGAGCCAGGATTCGGGTAGGGCGGCCTCGACGGAGGTTTTCAACCGCTGACTGAAAGCGTCCGGGGTGGCTTCCCCCATGCCGATCATTTTTTCCGAGTAGGCGCGGACCTCGGCGATCGAGCCGGTGTGGTGAATGAAGGTGGCCCCGACGATCCAAAGTAATGCGGTCGGAACCAGTGCGAGGAGGAGTAGGAATGAGATCATCATGACTGAGCGGGGCCGCTTTTCATCCGGTGCGGGGCCGAAGGGCCGGGCGACGGCCTTGACGATGATCCGGATCACGAAAAACGAGATCAGGAAGGCGGCGACGGGAAAGCCATTGGTAATCCACGGCTGATATTTTCCGGTCCAGTCGATGGAGAGCGTGGGTGCGATCTGCCAAACTCGGAAGCCGATCCACGCGCTGAGGCTGAGAACGATGGTGCCGATAATCAAGCGTGTCATCCCACGCAAAATCACGAACCCGGCGCACACCACGAAGATGATGAGCGCGGCGGTGCCGAGACTGAACTGGGGAATGGATTCGGGAGACAAGGGAAGAGGTTGACAGGTTGGTAAGAAAAAGACCTTCAAACATTGAACGTCGAAGGGAAGAAGGAAACTCAACGCAAGCGGTTACGGGTGAGGCGTTGCTTCATGTGGACGATGGTCACGACTTGAAACTCCTCCTTCCATATGCGGTAGATAATCCTGTATCCGCCTTCGTGGACTTCTCGCAGCCCGGATTCGGTAAATTCATGGACGGGGTGGCCTCTGGACGGCATGTCCACCGCACGTTCGACACGGGTGAGCAAGCGCTCGATCTGCAGACGGGCGTAATGTTCGGAATCACGGGCGATGAAATCATTGATTGCACGCAGATCACCTCGTGCTTGCGTTGACCAGATGATCTTCATGCCACTCCGAACTCGGTGCGAATCGAGGCATGGGTGTGCTTCCGTCCGGCTTCGATGTCGGCAAGCCCAGCTTCGATTTTCTGGCGTACGAGAATTTCATACATCAGGTCATCCCAACTCGCCGAGTCTGGCAATTCACGCACCAGCCGGGAGGCGGCCTTTTTGATGGAAGTTTTGCTGTTCTTTGTCACACGCATAGCCAGAGGGAAACGCAAACCAATAAGAAATGCAAGCAGGCGGAAACGGATTACCACAGTGACTTGGGATTCTAGGGCGAAATTACGAGGCTTGATGTAATTGATCACGCATGGTGGTTGAAAACCGGCCCCTGATCAACGGATCGCTTTCTGCCTGAGTAAATGGTCGGTCAAAACCAGCGTGGCCATGGCCTCCACGATTGGGACGGCGCGCGGAAGGACGCAGGCGTCATGGCGGCCTTTGCCCGAGAGTTCGGTGTTTTCGCCGCTTGCAGTGACGGTTTCCTGCTCGCTCATGATGGTGGCGGTGGGTTTGAAGGCGACGCGGAAAATAATGTTCTCACCGTTGGAAATGCCGCCTTGGACGCCGCCGGAGCGGTTGGTGGTGGTGCGGACTTTGCCATCGATCATGCGGAAGGCGTCGTTGTGCTCGCGGCCTGTTAGGAGGGTGCCCGCGAAACCGGAGCCGATCTCGAAGCCCTTGGTGGCGGGGATGGAGAGCATGGCTTTGGCGAGGTCCGCTTCGAGTTTGTCAAAGATCGGTTCGCCGAGGCCGGGCGGGCAATTGCGGATGACGCACTCGATCATGCCGCCGACGGAATTGCCATCAGCGCGGATGGCTTTGATGCGATCAATCATGGTTTCGACCATCGCGGGATCGCCGGTGCGGACGATGTTCGACTCGATGATCTCGCCCGTGATGGTTTGTGGATCCACCTCAGCGTTGAGTTCTTGGATGGATTTCACCCAAGCGAGAATTTCGATGCCGGGGTGAAAATGGTCGAGCACCTGACGGGCAACGGCGGCGGCGGCGACACGGCCAATCGTTTCGCGGGCGGAGGCACGGCCACCACCGGAGGCGGAGCGGATGCCGTATTTCGCATCATAGGTGTAGTCGGCGTGGCTGGGGCGGTATTTAGCGGCCATTTCATCATAGGCACCGGGGCGTTGGTCGGTGTTTCTAACGAGGATGGCGATGGGTGAGCCGAGCGTAAGACCATCCTGGACGCCAGAGAGGATTTCCGCAGTGTCGGACTCCTTGCGCGGGGTGACGATCTCCGATTGGCCGGGGCGGCGGCGGTCGAGTTCGTGCTGGATTTTTTCCGGTGAAACCGGGATGCGCGGCGGGCAGCCATCGATCACGACGCCCACGCCGCCGCCATGCGACTCGCCGAAAGTGTGGATGCGAAAAACCTGACCGAAGGTGGATGACATGCGCCAAGGGTATCCACTGAGCCGCGAGGGGCAAGCGAAGAGCGCGGAGTAGTCCTCCGTTGTTCGGATTACGGCACAACCAAGCCGATGGATTTTCCCAAAAGGTCTGCAATGGGGAATGGCGGGCGATCCGAACGAGCGAAATCGTGCGCTGACCGAATGACTGCCGGGACCTCCATCAAAGAACAGCTCCGGCACAGTCACCGACGAGGCAACGATTTCCTGGGTCACGGCGCAGGAAGGCGGCTCTCCCTGTGTCGAGCGATGCAGCGAACCCAGAAGCACCAGCTCCACGCCGGACATCGCATACGAGGATTACACCTATAACTCGCTTGGGCTTTTGGATACCGTCCGCGAGAAAAACGGCTCTTACACCTACGACACGCTCGGGCGCATGGCCACCCACACCACACCCAAGAACGAAACCTGCACCTACACTTACGATCAACGTAATCGCCAGACCCTCGCCGATTGGAGCAGCAGCACCCCTGACACCGCAAAAACCTATTTCGCCAACGGCCTCATCAAATCCATCGACAACGGCGTCTCGAAAAGCGATTATATCTACAACACCCGCAACCAATTGACCTCGGAAACCCAAACCCTCTCCGGCCAAGCCGCCCATGTCGTCTCCTACGGCTACGACTCGGACGGCCTGCGCACCGGCACCACCTACACCTACGACCTCGCCAACCAAGTCACCGCCGCCTTCTCAAGGAGCGTGGGCGTGCCGCCCACATCTGGCACCATCAACTATACCGCCAACACCGCCAACCAATACACCCGCATCACCGGCCTGACGCCGATCACCCACGAGGCCAACGGCAACCTGCTCCAGCAAAACGGCGTCACCTACACTTGGGACAGCGAAAACCGCCTGCTCAGCGTCACTCCCAGCACCCCGGCCCTCGGCGACAAATCCCTGATCCACACCTACGACGGCCAGCACCGCCGCGTCACCCGGACGGTAAAGGAATGGACCACCTCCGGCTGGACCTCCACCGAAACCACCCACTTCATCTACGATGGCTGGAACGTCATCGAGGAATACTCATGGAGCGTGGGCGTCTCGCCCACTCTTCAACGCACCCGCGTTTGGGGCAACGATATATCGGGCTCTCCCCAATCCGCAGGTGGTGTCGGTGGCCTCCTTCTCACCGAGGAAATCACCAGCACCACCACCACCGCCTACCATTTCGCCTACGACGGCAATGGCAACGTCACCGAAATCACCGACGCATCCGCCAACCCCGCCGCCAGCTACCGCTACGATGCCTTCGGAAATACTCTCGTCGCCACAGGCACATACGCCACCGCAAACAAATACCGTTTCAGCACCAAGCCGCTGGACAGCGAAGTCACCAACGCCCCGCTCTACTACTATGGATACCGCTATTATGATCCGCTAACAGGTCGCTGGCCATCTAGGGATCCGATTGAGGAGAGAGGCGGAATTAACCTATATGGGTTTGTGAGAAACAACGGCATCAATAAACGGGATTACCTCGGATTAGTAGGTGATCCTAATCGTTGCTGCGATGCAAAATTAATTGCTAAGGGGAAAGAAATTCTAGAAGAAAAATACAAAGAGGCAGTTGCACAATTCAAAGGGCAAGGAACTAGGCCTTTCGGGGAAGATGATCAGAGTTGTAAAAATATTAGTGGTGCCGTTGCCACAGCATTGTCGCCTGGGCCCAACTGCTGGACCTGCAAGGAAGAGGCAGGTTATGCAGTTGCATGGTTTATTCTTTGGGATCACCAGTGGGTAACATGCATTTCCCATCCGAGTGACGGGAGCAAAGGCGAAGAAATCGCATTTGATTATTGGAGTGGAAATCCTTCATCTGTCAACCCAAAAACAATCAGAGATGAATATAATCATCCGCAAGATGCAGATCATCCAACTCCTATCTCATCGGATAACTGCAACATGCATTTCGCAGGTCCTGACAATCCATTGGCTGGTGTAAAAAGAATACCTCCTGCTCAATGGCCGCCAGTTCGAGATCCTTATGATACTGGGATGCCTAGAGGATATTAGCGGTTAATCATTATTTTATCAGGTAATGAGATACTCCTTTCTACTCATTTGTTTCTGTTCGATTATAGCGTGCAGAAGTGCTCCAAAATCAGAAGTTTTCGTCAATAAAAGTGACGGAGAATTTATTTTCACTTTAATTGTAAATTATCGAAACTTGCATGATATGAAATTCCCCAAGAATTTAGACGAGTTATTAGATTATGGAGATTTTAGATTAGATAGTAAGGTGGTTGCTAGACTCAAAAATGGCTGGGTATATCGAAATCCGCCAGAAACCGAAATAAATAACTTTGATTCAGATTACATTATTCTTGAAAAGAAAACCCGTGAAGGCAAGCTGATTAAACTAAAACTAGGCGAACAGCTTAAACGATACGGCCCAGAAGGAAAAGGAATTTTCAATCCCTAAAACTTGAACCCATCTCTGGGGTCAGTCCCCTCACTCGGAAGGGTCATCGGAAGGGTCAGTCCCGGTAATCGAGCATTCGGAAGGGTCAGTCCCGGTAATCGAGCATTGACGGGTGGGCGGCAATTCGCTTCGGAAGGGTCAGTCCCGGTAATCGAGCATTGACGGGTGGGCGGCAATTCGCTTTCCTCAGTCCATGGCCAGACCATTGAGATATGAAGCGTCAGGTGCGGTGTATCACGTGATGGCGCGCGGGGATGGCGGGAAGGCCGTTTTCGAGGATGAGAAGGACCACTACGCGTGGGTGGATTTGTTGGAGAGGGCTTGTGTCCGTTTTGGTTGGCGGGTGCATGCCTGGGTGTTGATGGGCAACCATTTTCATCTCCTTATGGAAACGCCGGAGCCAAATTTGGTGACGGGTATGAAATGGATGCTTGGGGTTTACTCGCAAGGCTGGAACCGCCGTCGGCAGCGGCACGGGCACGTTTTCCAAGGTCGCTACAAGGCTGTGGTGGTTAATGGCGAAGAGCGCGATGGGAGTTATTTCAAGATCGTCGCGGATTACATTCACCTCAATCCGGTGAGAGCGGGATGGGTGGGAGGTGCCACCGGAAAGACCTTGAGGAGCTGGAGATGGAGCAGTTTCCAGGCTTATGCGGGCGGGAAGAAACCGGATTGGCTGGAAACGAGCCGGGTGATGCGTGCGTTTCAGCTTTCCGAGGATCGGCGCGGAGGGAAGGCTTATGGAGGCTATTTGGAGGCGAGGGCGAAGGATGTTGGTTCGGCAGTGAACGATGCCTCGCTGGCGGAATTGAGGCGGGGCTGGTATCTCGGGGAGAAGGGGTTTGGCGAGAAGGTGCTGGAAGCGATTTCCGAAGTAGTACGGCCGAAGCGAAAGAAAGGTAGCGTCTGTGGCGAAGCGGCCAAGGCGCATGATCATGCGGAAGCGGAGAGAATCGCAAAAGATGGATTGGCTGCTCTGGGCCTGCCGGATGAAGTGTCTGAATTGCGCGGTCGTGGAAAATGGATACGGGAAAAAGCGGTGATCGCCGCAGTGATCCGGAAACGGACCGGTGTGGGAAATCTCTGGATCGCAAAGCGTCTTGAAATGGGACACGAAGGCAGCGTGACCCGTGCGGTTCGCTGGGTGAGGGAGGATCGTGAGGGAGGAAAAAAGGAAAAATCCCTTGAGAGAATGCTGAATTACCGGGACTGGTACCATTTCCACGCCGTCCGAAGCAGGCGGGCGAGCCTGAAAGGCTCGAGCTCGCCTGACTGCTTCGGCGGATGATTGGAAGGTGCCTAACATGGTATCTTCACGGCACCATGAAGAAACCATCCCGC
>JANXMQ010000197.1 GCA_025354565.1 Akkermansiaceae bacterium | reverse complement strand
AACGGAACTTCCAGACTGAAGCGGCGGTTAAATTATTTGTAAAGCATTTACAATCAATTGGTTTTTGCTGATTTTCGGCGTTGATTCAATTCGACTCGCGTGACTACAACGGGACCGACCGCCGGGGCTTTTGCTGGCAAGGCCACTCCTAGGGCTGCCAACAAGCTCGCTTGGCTGGCTGATGGATCGGGGAGTTGGCGGCTCACGGTCTGACCCGAGGTGGTTTCATAGAACTCCATCACGCAGAGGTTCGTGAGGTCGGCCAGTCCTTCTTCCACGGTGATGTTAAGCGGTTCCCATGCGCTTTGTAATCGCCGCCGAATCTTGAGGGCTAACATGGCGGTGAGGGCGTGCGCCCGCGTGTTGGCTTCGGTAAGCACATACCAAGGGCGTATTTCCAGATGCCCGTGCTTGAGGGTCCGGAAGTCGGCTTCCACTTTGGCGAGGTCTTTGTAACGGTCATGCACGGTTTGGGCATCCGCCACCGAGGCTGATAGATCCGTCACGATCGCATAGCAGCCATCGAGCTTTGAATGCTCTTGAAGGAGTTTGTCATCCGCGATCAGGTACAGGGTGCGTTCTTTGGATTCGAGGCGCAGCCAGGAGTTGAGGTGGCCGCGTTTGAGGCGCAGATCTCCAATTTTGAGCTGGGTGGCGAGGCGGGCTTTGGGATGCTCTAGCAGATAAGTGTTGGCCTTTTCGAGCCATGCGCGTAACCGCTCTTCGAAGCCGCGACGGGCGGCTTGGATTTCGTCCCGGCGAGTGGGATTGCAGCGGGTTACTAACCGGCGTCCGTCTTCAAGGTGGGTTTCGTGAACCGTGTTGTCAAAAAAGCTCATTTGAATTTCCCCCGCTTTGAGTAGGGTCTGAATCTCGGCTTTGTGAAGGGCGCTGATGTAGTGATTTCCGGCCTCGTTGGCTGCGAGTTGTTGGGGTTTGCGGATCATGCCGCGATCTCCGACGATTGTGATGTGTTGTTGTTCGAAGGTGGTTTTGAGGCTTTCGAGTTGGGTGCTGAAGGTGTTCAAATCGCTGGTATTGCCGGGAAAAAGGCTGACGCTGAGAGGCTCGCCCGTTTCGTCCGTTAGAAGGCCCATGACGAGTTGTTTTTTGCCTTTGGTCTTGTCTCGATTGTAGCCGAAATCGGCGAGGGCGTTGTTTTGTCCTTCGAAGTAGGAACTGGTGACATCGTAGAGGAAGAGGCTTTTGGATGGGGTGGTGGAAAGTGGGTTTTCGCGCCATAATTTGGCTTCCACTTTGGCTTGTCGCGAGGCGAGCCATGCACCGTTGGCGTAGAGGTCGTCTTCGTTGAATGATGTTTTAAATCCTAACAAGGCGGGAGCCGCGCAGCGTCCGGCGAGGCGGATCATGGCAAGCAGGGATGTAGCGGGGGTGAGCACGCGGGCACAGACTTGCCAGAGGGCGAGTTTGGCGTCCTCACTGGTGCCCAAAGCCTTAGGAATGGCGCAGGTCTTGGCGACTTCGTGGACGAGGAAGGCTGCGCCAAAAGACTCGGCGCAACGCAGG
>JANXMQ010000146.1 GCA_025354565.1 Akkermansiaceae bacterium | reverse complement strand
ACATGGAAATCGTCATCTTCATCGGCATCCCGGCAACTGGCAAATCCTCGTTCTATCAGGATCGTTTTGCCGCGAGCCATCTCCGGATCAATCGAGACATGTTGAAAACCGAGGCGCGGACGTCTTCCCTTTTCGAATGGTGCCTTGAGCGCAAGCAATCCTGTGTCATCGATAATACGAACACCACGCAGTTGGTTCGCAACCGCTGGATCGGTGCTGCGAAAGAGCGTGGGATTCCGGTGACCGGTTATTTTTTCGAATCGAAGCTTGAAGGAGCATTGGAGCGGAACAGCCGACGTGAAGGAGCCGCCCGGATTCGTGATGCTGGCGTCAGGTATCACCATTCACAATTGGAGTTGCCCTCTCTCGACGAAGGTTTTTCCTCACTGTTTTTCGTGCGGCTTGTGGAAGTTGGATTCGCAGTGGAACCTTGGAGCCATGAAATTTGACGAATTGGAAACATCGCTTCGGGCCTATGAGGCGACCCACGACCGCAGGATTCCACCTGGAGTCCAGATCGTGGCACGCTTGGACGGAAGGAGTTTCAGCCGCCTGACCAAGGAGCTGATGGATTATGAAGCACCGTGCGACCCGCGATTCCGCGACGCCATGGTGGTCGCGATGAAGCGGCTGATGGATTGCGGTTTCAGAGTTCGGTTCGCCTATGCGCAAAGCGATGAAATATCGCTCTTGTTCGATCCAGACGAGCAACTATTCAGTCGCAAGCATCGGAAATGGCTCTCGATTCTCGCGGGTGAAGCCAGCGCCGCGTTGAGCCTGACCATCGGCAGGCATGTCGTGATGGATTGCCGGGTCATCGAGCTGCCAGCCGCCAAAGTGGTGGTCGATTATTTCCGCTGGAGAATGGAGGATGCGAGACGGAATTGCCTGAATTCGCACGCCTACTGGATCTTGCGGAAAACTGATAAATCGGCGGTGGAATCCACGGCGATGATCTCCGGGCTTTCCACTGAGCAAAAGCATGAACTACTGCTCGAAAATGGAGTACACTATGACGCCCTTCCGACCTGGCAGAAGCAAGGCTACGCGGTATGGTGGGAAATGTATGCAAAAGAAGGTTTCAACCCGCTCACGGGTGAAAACGAAACAGCAATGCGATACCAGCTTCAGGAAAGCTTCGATCTACCGTACGGAGGTGCGTTTTCTGAATGGTTAGAGACTATGCTAAAGCCAAGGTCTTAGTGATGCCATCTCGGCGTCGCAAATAAATCATGGCTTTGCCGCCTTTGATCGGTCGCCGGGCGGAAATGCTGAAAATCACTCAGATCCTGCGGCAAAGCCGGAATAATAATTTGATTCTGGTGGGCGAACCGGGCGTGGGGAAAACCGGGATTGTCGGTGGTTTTCGCGCAGTTGCTAGCGGAGGGCAAATTGCCGATGGCCTTTGAGCCGACCCGCCGTGAGCGAGGGTGCACGCTCAAATCCTTCACGCCAGGCGTGAAGAAAGTGGGGGAGACATGCGCCAACGGCCTTTTTCGTTTCATTGGCATGTGGGCGAGACGCCCACACTCCTTGAAGGGACTGAACCGTGAATCAGATTTACAAAATCGAGCGAAGAAACGAGAGATTTGCCGTATCTTCAAAAAGCGCGGCAAGCGGGATGGCGAGGCTGGGGAAACTGAATGGCTTGATGTCGCCATGGCCGAGTTTTTCCGCGAGATGATAGACTTCTGCACCTTCGGCGATGAGGTATTGCTCGATGGTCCGTTTGTCAGCATCGACGATCCAATATTCGGTGACTCCGTGGGCTGCGTAGTCTTCCAGCTTCACGCCGCGATCCCTCTTTTCGGTGGCCGGGGAGAGGATTTCGATGATGAAATCAGGAATCGGATAGATCGTCGTTTCCGGGGCGAGTGAAGCGGCTTTTTCCGGGCCGAACCATGCGATGTCCGGCTCGTAATCGTTGCGGGAAAATCCGCAGAGGGCTTTTTCGTAGCGCAAGATGCCTGCGTGATTCGCGCGGACATAAGTCCCGAGAAGTCCGACAATGAGCGAACTGACATGATTGTGTGATTCTCTGGCTGGGGAATGCATGATTTTTTCGCCATTGATGAACTCGCCTTTTTCGTGAGGTTCGATTTCGTCCCGGAATCGCTCGCGCAATTTCCCCTCACGCTGAAGCGCTTGTGAGGCTGCGGCGATCTTCATGGGAAGATCGGGCGCGGCCAAGAATTCCGCTGTGGAGGGCGACATGACTTTTCTATACACTCACGGCGCTTATTTGGCGAGGAGTTCTTCAGGATTGGAGAGTGCGTTGCTCACAGTGTCGGCACCGCCTTCATGATCAGTCCGTGCGGGATGAATTTCTCAAAATCCCTGAGATTTCGCGTGGCAAGCGGGTTCCGGGTACACAGGGCGGCGGCGGCAATCATGCAGTCGGCATGTGAACCACGCCGTCGTCCGGTGTAATGATACAGCCGCGAAGCTTGCTCCGCGTGCTCCTCTGAAAAGGCCTGTACTCCGCCGCCCAGGATGGCATGGACCGCATCTTTTTGCGACCTTGAATGCGGGCCATTGCAGAACTCCGACCACGCGATCGACGATACGGTAAGGATTTGTCCATCCGCCAGCCAGCCACGAACAAGGGCCACTTGGGGTGAACCTGCTGTGACCAAGTCAATCAGAATATTGGTATCCAGATGGATCATGATTCCCACCAACAATCCCGGGATTCACGCTCAGCCTTGACTTCTGCACGGAATTTCTCGGCCTCCTCGGCGACCATTCCCCCGCCGGATTGGAGCCAGTCCAGGGCTTCCAATGGCGATGGTGCCCGTTCCTTGAACTCGGTTTGTTGTTGGAGTTGGCGCACGGAGCGACGAATCACCTCGGCCTTCGAGATGTTCCATTTTTCACTCAAATCCTTGAGAGTCTGGATGGTCCAATCATCCAAAGCCATGCTGGTGCGTATCATTCTGTAACTCATGTGGTAACTCATGAGGTAATTTATGCAGCTTAGCAAGGAGAAAAATCTCAAATCTTGCAGGAACCCAACAACTCTTCGGCTTTGTCGGCGGATACCCCTTCATGGAAATCATCGTTTACCATGCAGACCGGAGCGGTACCGCAAGAGGCGAGGCACTCGGCGAACTCCACGGAGAATTTTCCGCAAGGGGAAACCGTGACCGGGTGGTGGTGGGAATCGCTGGTGGAACGGTCGATTCCCGTTAGCTCGCACAACCGTTCCATCAGTTCGTAGCTGCCGCCCATGGCGCAGGAAAGCGTGCGGCAAACACGGATGTGGAACTTTCCTGGAGCGGATTGGCGGAAGCCTGGGTAAAACGTGACGACTTCCAACACCTTGATTGGTTCGATGGCGAGCTTGGCAGCCACCCACTCGATGGCAGGCGCGGAGATAAAACCAAAGTGGTGCTGGACGATGTGAAGCAGCGGCAGGGTCGCAGCCCGTTTGCTTTCGGGATAATGTGAAATGCGGGCATCCGCCTCGGCTTCAAGTTCCGGCGTGACCATGAACGGCGGGTAAAATTTGCTGCCGGGAGTCTCATGGGAGGCGACGGATTCTTCGAGAGTGGATGAGGACATAGAAATGACAGATCGCTTGTGGCCAAGGCCGGATTATTTTTTCAGAAGTGTTCCGAGGTGATTCATCACCACGTAGGGACCGACGTAATTTTCCCCCTCATAACTGCCCTTGATGAGTTTCCCTTCAAGATCTGTGAGCACGAGATTGGGGATTCCACCACCTGGATATTTGAATTCCTTATCGAACGATTTGACTTTTGATAACTTAAGCTGAGGCCATGGCATTTTCATTTCCGCCGCGTAGCCCTCCATCGACTTCTCATCGCTATCGCTGGTGATGAGAATCAGCTCAAAGCTGGCGTCCTTGTTCTTGTTATAGAACTCAACGAGCGAGGGCGTGAACTTGTGGCAGGGACCGCACCAAGAGGCGGTGTAGTAAAACAGGTAATACTTCGTCGGCTTGGTCGCGTCCTTGCAGGTCTTGAGCGATTTACCCGAAAGTTTCACCAGATTCCCATCGAGAGACTTGTCGAAAACGCTCGGGCCGCCGGCTGTCGTCGCAGCAACCGAAGCAGCGGGTTTCCAATCGCTGAGAAGTTTCGCGTCAGCTTCAGCAAGGCCAGAAGCCTTGAGCGTGACCGGATGGCCGCTGCGCATCATAAACACACCGGACTTCTCACCAGCGCTCTCCGTGACAGCAGTCAGTTCGAGCTCTGCGGTTTTCCCATCGATCCTTGTCCATGTGCGATATTCCGCATGGGCTGAGAGTGTAAATGCGCAACTGAGAAGGATTTGGAATGAAGTTTTCATAACTATATCAATTATAACATTAACGATCACACTCGCCCATCACGAAATCGAGCGAGCCGAGGATGGCTGGAATGTCGGAGACCATGTGGCCCGGCAGAAGCTTGGAAGTTATCGAAAGATTGCAGAACGAGGGGCTGCGGATTTTCAGACGATATGGGACGCCGCCGCCCTTGGAGTGGATGTAGAAACCGAGCTCGCCCTTGGGATTTTCCGCAGCGAAATAGACCTCGCCAGCCGGGGCGTCGATGCCTTGGGTGGACACGATGAAGTGGTGGATGAGTTCCTCCATTGACATCAGGACGCGCTCTTTGTTAGGCAACATGCTTTTGGAATCCGCTAGATTCACGGGTCCTTCCGGCATGGTATCGAGGACTTGGCGGCAGATTAGGATCGACTGGCGCATTTCCTCCATGCGGATCTGATAGCGGGCATAGCAATCCCCTTCCTCGGCGATCGGCACATCGAACTGGTATTTTTCGTAGCCGAGGTAAGGGCTGTCCTTGCGGAGATCGCGCGGAACGCCGGACGCGCGGAGGTTCGGGCCGGTCATGCCCCAAGCGATGGCGGACTCGCGGGTGATCACGCCGACGTCGACCATGCGGTCGATGAAAATCTTGTTTTTATCCAACAGCTTGGAAATTTCCCCGATCGTCACCAGACACTCATCCAAGAATTGGCGGACGGTGGCCTCGAAGCCGGGTGGCATGTCGCGGAGTTGGCCGCCGACGCGGGTGTAGGAGGTGGTGAAACGTGCGCCGGTCAGTTGCTCGCACATGTTGTAGATCTTCTCCCGCTCGGTGAAGGTGTAGAGGAAAACCGTCATCGCGCCGACGTCCATGGCGCACACACCAACGCCTAACATGTGGGAGGACAGGCGGGCGAGCTCGCAACAGAGCACGCGCAACGCTTGGCCGCGCGGGGGTAAGGTCCAGCCCATCAATTTTTCCACGGCACAGGCGTAGGCCACGTTGTTCGCCAGTGGGGCAAGATAGTCCAAGCGGTCCGTGTAAGGCACGAACTGGTTGTAGTGCATGTTTTCCGCGATTTTCTCATCGCCGCGATGCAAAAAGCCGACGTCGGGCTCGGCGGAGTGGATGATTTCCCCGTTGAGTTCGAGAATGAGGCGGAGCACGCCGTGGGTCGCCGGGTGGGACGGCCCCATGTTCAGGACCATCCGCTCACCGACGAGGTCGTCCGTTTCCGCATGGTAATGGTCCGCAGCGCGAGCGGCGCGAGCGATGGTGTCCGGGGCCTCGATTTCTTGAATAATGGTGCTCATGCCTGATTTGCCGGGGAAATAAGCACCCAAAAACTGTCAATTCGCAAGGGCTTTGTGAAAATTTTCACAAGCTCCCACGACCGTAGCGTTCACGGAATTGGCGGAGCAGGTCATCGACTCGGTCGGTATCCGCTGGTGTGGCCGGTGGCGGCACTTCCGCAGGCGGCGCGACTGGTGGGGTGAATGGCGGCGGCTGCTGCCAACCGGACGGGGTAAACGCGGGCGCGGGCGGGTTGGCATCGGCCAATCTAGCGGCGGCATGAAACGGCGATTCCACATGGAGCGGAGCCGGGGGAGCTTCCACGATGGGCGGTGGCGAGTTCCACTGCGGCGTAGTGAGCGGCGGCTCCGGGATGAAAGTGGCCGGTGGCGCTGGCGCGAAAACAGGTGGAGCCACATAAGTGGGAGCGGCCTCGAAAACCGGTTCCGGCGGCGCGAAGTAAGGTGCGGGCGCGGCAGGCGGCGATTCCTGCCAGACGGGTGGCGCGTAAGTCGCCATCAATGGCTCGGGAGCAAGCATCGGAGGAGCAGGCACGAAGGGCGAGGCCACGGGTTCATGGAAAACTTCCGGCTCATGCAAAATGCCAACCATGGGGGCGGGTGAAAATTCCGGTGCTGGCCAAGCGGCAGGATGCACCACGGCGGGCGGGGCCACTTCTGCGATTGGCGCAATCACTTCCGGCGCGGGCACGAAGGGCGAGGCCACAGGCGCATGAATGACTTCCGGCTCATGCAAAATGCCGACCATGGGGGCTGGCGAAAATTCCGGCGCTGGCCAAGCGGCGGGCTGCACCACGGCGGGCGGGGCCACTTCTGCGATTGGCGCAATCACTTCCGGCGCGGGCACGAAGGGCGAGGCCACAGGCGCATGAATGACTTCCGGCTCTTGCAAAATGCCGACCAAGGGAGCGGGTGAAAATTCCGGCGCTGGCCACGCGGCGGGCTGCACCACGGCGGGCGGGGCCACTTCTGCGATTGGCGCAATCACTTCCGGCGCGGGCACGAAGGGCGAGGCCACAGGCGCATGAATGACTTCCGGCTCTTGCAAAATGCCGACCATGGGGGCTGGCGAAAATTCCGGCGTTGGCCACGCGGCAGGCTGCACCGCGGCGGGCGGGGCCACTTCTGCCACCGGCGCGACCACCTCTGCTACCGGCACGAAGGCCGGAGGCTGAACAACAGGTGGCAACTCAGGCGGTAAGTCGATCGCCGGAGCTACTTCCAACACCGGCGCTGGCGGCTCGGGTTCAGGCGTGACCGGCTCATTCACCACGACCGGTTCCGTTATAATCACCGGCTCGGGTTCTGGCGCGGGCGGCGCAGGCGTTTGCGTCAGTGGAGCGATGAACGAAGCTGGCACGGCTGCGACGACTGGAGGCGGGGCGGAATCCATCGCAGTGGCCTTGAGCCATGCTAAACCCGCTGCCCGGATCAGCCCGCGGGCGTGAGTGCCAGCGGCCCCCATGTCGATGCGCTCCAGCACGCGGCTGCCCAAACCGGGAACGCGCGAGTCCAGCAACGCTGCCATTTCCGCTTCCTTCAGCGGCTCCAGCTCGACGACTACCTCGGACAAGCGGTCGGCCAAGCCACCACTGATACGCGGGAGGAAGGCGCTTTGCCAGATGTCTTGGTTGAGCGAGAGGATCACATCCAGACGCTCCACCGATTGCCGGAGCGAGCCGAGAAATGCCGCCAACCTCAGGGCCGACGTTTCGTCCGTGGAAAACCCTTCCAAGTCATCCGCCACAAGAATCACGCGCATCAGCAAGGTAACCAAGCCGAGCAACGCTTCCAGCCGCTCCATGTCCATGCCCGTGCCACTGTGGACGCTGTCGGCCAGCACGCGGACCCGGCTGTTATTTTCCAGCGGCGTGGAGGAAAAGCGGAACAAGGCATCCACCCAAAAGGCCACTTCGCGCACCGGCAGGCCGCAGCGTTGCGCCAGTTCCAAAGCGAGACGTTGCCCGAGCACCTCGAAATTTTCCTGCGCCCAGTGCGCCGTGATCGCGTTCGGATGGTGGAAATCAAAAGTCTCGATCGGCCGCGTCCGCAAGGCCGTCAAGGCTCCCTCACGATCCTGGCAAGGCACCTCACCCGAGCTGACCAAGGGCTGCAAGGCAGAGGCAAACAAGCGCCGCGTCACCAGATCCAACAGGCACAGCCCGCCCGATGCAGGCAACTGCCGCACCAGCCGCCGCAACGTATCATCCAGCACCGTGGACGCATCGATCCGGCTCCCGAAGGCGGAAAGCAGCGGGATGAACTCATAGTTCCCCCCTAGCTGATGCTGGATGCGCGACAGCAAGTGCGTCTTCCCATGCCCGGCGCGCGGGGCTCGCAGCAAGATGCAACGGCCCGTTTTCTCCACCGGCACCGTCAGAATATCGGACAGCACCTCATAGGCTTGGCGGTTCACCGACTCCGCGTGAGCGATGGGGGTGCGACCGAGAGTTTCGAATAGATGTTGGAACGGATGATCGTTGGCCATGGAGTTTTGCATTCGTAGCGAAGTGGAGCATGACGGCTTTTTGCCATTTCACAAGGCCAGAGGGAAGAAAATCCAACAGCCCGGATTTCCCCCCCCTTCATGGAAAATCTTTGGCATTTCACGGCGGCTCTGCTTGGTTCACGCCATGCAGACCTACCTCGTCATGACAGTCCTCGGCCACGACCGCCCCGGTCTCGTTAGCTCGCTTGCCGATACCGTCGCCGCCCATGGCGGCAATTGGCTCGAAAGCCGCATGGCCCGCCTCGCCGGTCAATTCGCAGGCATCGCCCGCATCGAGTGCCCCGCCAACACCGTGGACGCCCTCATCTGCGAACTCCAAACGCCCGGCAACTCCGGCCTCACCGTCATCGCCGTGCGTGAGGAAATCGCCGCTCCCCTCACCCGCCGCACGCTCGTCGTGGACGTCGTCGGCAATGACCGCCCCGGCATCGTCCGCGAGCTCTCCGCCGCCGTCGCCCAAGCCGGCGGCAACATCGAAGAACTCACCACCGGCCTCGAAAGCGCCCCCATGAGCGGCCACCCCATGTTCCGCGCCCACGGCATCATCTCCATCCCGGAAAACACCGACGCGACAGTCCTAACAGCCGCCATCGAAACCCTCGGCGGAGATCTAACTGTGGATTTGGCACTCTAAATTTCCGCCAACTTGTAAATAAGTGACTGGGAAACTCTATAACAGCGGGATCGTCGAGGGTCTTAATCTGCGGATCAATTTATGCATGAGAAAAGCCTACGGTTACCGCAGCTTCGATCTACTTCAAGTATCTCTCTATCACACGCTTGGAGATCTGCCAGAACCAAACTTCACTCACAGATTTTGCTGAAGAGCCATTAATGGCCTGTCCTTCTTTCAGGATCACTTTCCTCCTTTAATTCATCCATCGTATCGCGAATACGCAGGCCCGCTATGACCCAAATAATTCCCGCCGCCAATGGCAAAAGATCCAATAATCGTATTTTCCAAACGAGGACTAAAATGCCGCAGGCAACAGACATACGCACCAGCCCATTCTCAGGTGGATTTACGGTAGTGCTACTTAAACCTATTGCGCCGCCGGACGCGAAAAAGAGCGTGATCGCAACAACGCCTAATATAATTCCGATCCAAAGAAATCGTGTCCCACTGATAGATATGGCATTTAAGTTCAGTGACATTGATGTAGTGTGATGAAGCTCCGTGATTAAAGACTCGTCCCTCTGTCATATCGGATCAGAGTCCGTCAATTAATTGACTGCGCTTCGCCTCATGCTCGGCTTCGGAAATCAGATTCTGTGATCGTAGTGCGTCAATTGCCAACAATCTTTCTTGAACAGTGGGTGGCGCTGCGGGTGCTTGAGCTGTCTTTGTACGTGCGGAAAAATACCACACCAGAGCGATGACAATGCCCACCGGAATGGCAAGCACGACGATAACGATGAGGATCATGATGATCTCAGGCATTCCAATAGGTCCCATAAGTTTAAGTTCTTGAGCTGGTTTTTTCTGCCAGACATTAAAGTGGTGCCGACGCCGAAATCAAGCTCCGATTCAACCTGACTAATCGCCGGCCTCTCTGTCATGATGTTTAGAGTAATTGAGTGAGCGGGGCTGATGGAGACGCAAAAAGGGGACCACGCGCACCCTCGCGGGTGGTCCTTGGCGCCCTTGCCGAGAACGAATGGGAAAATAGGACAGAGTTTGTTTCATCTGAAAACCGGAGTTTCGTGGCTAATCCAGCTCGTTCCTGGCGAGGGCGAGGGCGCTCCCCGATGCGGCGCGTTTCGCGCCTTTTTTCATAACGCGCCAGAGGGGTGGGCCAGCGATCATGTCAGGGCTGAGAAAAGTTCGGTGTCTGCGCTGAAAATTTGAATTGCCAAGCGCTCCCGGCTACGGCAGTCTCCGCGCATTGGAACGACGGAGCGGTGTTTCGCGTCGAATTTCCGAATCACCTCTTGGGTTGACGCCCACCTGCCATGCCGGGCCTTGAATGCTTGTTCCAAGCGCATCGAGTCGGCAACCACGCAGGATCGTTGCCCTCCGAGTTCCTTCCACTGCGGTTGGCGAGTGACCCAAACTCACCCGCCGCATCCTTCACCCACCCCAACCCCTCATTTCCATTCCACATGGCCGGTCACAACAAGTGGTCCAAGGTCAAACACATCAAAGCCAGAGTCGATGCCATCAAGGGCCGGGTCTTCAGCAAGTGCGCGCATGAAATCGCACTCGCCGCCCGCGCCGGTGGCGGAGATCCGGCTGGCAATGCCCGTCTCCGCACCGCCATCGACAATGCCAAGGCCGTCTCCATGCCCAAGGATAACATCGACCGCGCCGTCAAAAAAGGCACCGGGGAACTCGGCGGCGAAATGATTCAGGAAATCTCTTACGAAGGCTACGGGCCCGCCGGCATCGCCTTCATCATCGAAATGGCCACTGACAATCTCAACCGCGTCGCCGCCGATATTCGCCTGATTTTCTCGAAAAACGGCGGCAGCGTCGCCACTCCGGGCAGCGTTTCCTATCAGTTCGACCGCAAGGGGGAAATCCGCATCTGCGCTACGGACATTCCCGAGGATAAAATCATGGACGCCGCCATCGAGGCCGGCGCAGACGACGTGGTCAGCGATGCCGACGAGCATCTGATCCTCACCGCCGCCAACGAGCTTGGCACCGTCGCGAATCTGTTACGCGGCGCGGGACTGAACCTGATTTCCGAAAAACTCGTCTCCATTCCCCAAAGTCCAGCACTCGTCAGCGATCCCGCCATTGCCCGCCAAGTCCTCAAGCTGCATGACCTGCTAGATGACTACCCGGACACCTTGAACGTCTTCACCAATTTCGAAGTGGCCGATGAAATTCTCGACCAACTCGTCTCCTAACCCACCGCGCCCCACGCCGCCAATTTTTACCCGATCCCGGATGAGCAATAACAACCACGAGGACCCCCTACCGCAAACTCCGGCGAGCAACGCTGGTGACAAGCCACCCGCCCGCAAACGTGCGGTGAAAAAAATTGCGGAACCCGCCACCGAGCCTGTTGCGAAAAAAATTCCCGCCAAGAAAGCCGCCGCCAAGAAAGCTGCCGTGCGGAAAACAACGGCCAAAAAAACTATCGTTAAAGCCGTCGTGGTAGAGAATCCACCACCACCCGTCGCACCATCCCCGCCACCAACGGCAGACGCCCCACGCCGCATTGGCAGAGTCCCCGGTGGTGGCCCCGTCGCCAGCCGCGAACCCCTGGAAACCCGCGTCTCAGAGGTAATTCCATCCATTCCCTTTCCCCAGCCCGCCCCGCCGCAGTTTACGAACCCAGCCCCCGAGCAAGCACGGCACGAGCACCCGCCGCAAGACGGACAACCGAGAAATTTCCAACAGCCAGACGGTCAGCCGCAACGCCACGACGCAGGCCAGCAAACCGAGAGCCGCAGCAAGAAGCGCCGGGAAAAACGCAAGCGTAAGAAAAACGACCGCCAGCAACAACAACCCGGACGCGCGCCCTATCCGAATCACAAGCCCAACGCCAACCCGCATCACGTAAACCGCCACCACCGCCCCGATGGCCCGGTCTTCGATCCCGACGACCGCCGCCAGGTCCAACTCAGCGGCCCCATGATCGAGGCCGACGGGATGCTTGAACTCGCACCGAAAGGCTTCGGTTTCCTGCGCGTGCAGAAGAAAAATTTCGAACAAGCCCGCGACGACGTGTTTGTCACACCCGAGATCATTCGCAAATACAACCTCCGCCTCGGCCAGTGGATTCACGGGCTCTTTCAGGACAGCCACCGCGGCCCACAACTCGTGGAAATCACGAAGATCAACGACATGACGCCCGAGGAGGCTGCCAAGCTGCCACATTTCGACGAACTCAAGGCGATCAACCCGACCCGCCGCATCAGTTTCGAGACCACTCCCGACCGCTACACCACCCGCGTCCTCGACATCATGGCCCCGGTTGGTCGTGGCCAGCGCGGCCTCATCGTCTCCCCTCCCCGCTCGGGAAAAACCACGCTGCTCCTCCACATGGCGGAGGCGATCCGCGAGAAATACGACGAAGCGATCCACCTCATGGTCGTGCTCGTCGATGAGCGCCCGGAAGAGGTCACCGAGTTCCGCCGCGCCCTGCCTGGTGCGGAAATTTACGCCAGCTCCAATGACGAGCAGGCCCGCAATCACACTCGCATCGCCGAGCTCGCCATTGAGCGTGCCAAGCGGCTGGTAGAAGCCGGGAAAGATGTCTTTCTCATCATGGATTCCATCACCCGCCTCGCCCGCGCCTACAATGGCAACATGAACAACCGTGGCCGTGGCACTGCATCCGGCGGCCTTACTATCGGTGCACTCGAAGTCCCACGCAGGTTGTTCGCTGCTGCTAGAAACACCCGTGGCGGCGGTTCCCTAACCATCATGGCCACCGCCCTGATCCAGACCAACTCCCGCGCCGACGAGGCGATTTACATGGAGTTCAAAGGCACCGGAAATATGGAACTCGTCCTCGACCGCAAGATCGCGGAAAACTATATCTATCCGGCAGTGGATATTTTTAAATCCGGTACCCGCCGCGAGGAGCTGCTGTTAGCCGATCACATGCTCCACAAGATCCACCTCATCCGCCGTGGCCTGTCCGGCCATCGCCCCGCCGAAGCGATGGAACGCTTGTTGTTTTTCCAGAAAAAATTCCCGAACAACCCGCAGATGCTGTTGGAGATCAAAGGCTGATCGCCACTGCTTACGGGTCGGTAAGCCGGGACTGGCAATTGCTACTTTTTATCCTTCAACGGTTCCAACAATTGCCCCGCTAGAGTCGGCGGCGGCGGTGCGTCGATGCCATAGACCGGCGGCCAGTGCTTGGGCAGCCAAGCGGTGCCGAACACGCGATCAATCCATGGGAAGATCGCCGCGAAATTGCGATTCCGGTGCTGGTCGTTGGTATGGTGCCAATGGTGGAAGGCCGGCGTGGAAATGAGCCACTCTAACGGACCTAGGCGGATGCGGATATTCGAATGGATGAAAAACGACCAAGTTGTCCCCAGCACCACCACCAGCGCCACCCCGGTATCAAGACCGTGCCCGCTGGCCTGCGCCAATCCTAGCAGATAGACCGGCACCAGTCCCGACAGCCGGGTGAACACCATATCCACTGGATGCGCCCGGGTGTTGACCAGCCAATCCATGTGCTCGGCACTGTGATGAATTGCGTGAAAGCGCCATAGGAATGGTAGGTGGTGGGAAGCGCGATGCCCCCAATACGCACCCGCATCATTCACCACCAGGGTCAGCAACAATTTCACTCCCAAGGGCCACGCGGCGACAGCGGTGTATAAGCCCCAGGGATTAACCCCTTGCAAGGCCCGGGCGAGGGTTGCCAGCGGCACTGCAATGATGAGCGCCGGGAGCAGACTGTTGATGAAATACCAACCCAGATCCACACCCACCTGCTTCCGCCAGATTTTCGCCGGATGCAGTGCGAACAAACGCTCCAACGGCACAAAAACCGCCACTAACAGCACCAACCAAACCACCAGACGCAGCACGTCGGACGCAAATCCATGGGCATAGCGGCTCAACTCTTCAGGCATGGCCAGAGCTTGGCACTATAAACTCGCGAGCGGAAGCATCTTCGCGAGCTGTTACTCACACTGCGCGGAACGCCGTCTGATCATTAACAGCCCCGTCATCCCGAGCACGATCATCATCGGTGTGGACGCTTCCGGCACCGCTACCACCGAGACCCCATCCAGCAGTGAAAAAGGCGGCAGGCCCTCGGGTGTTCCCTTAGCCAGAAACGACAGCGTCTGTGACGCTGCCGTGGCGGTGAAATCCATGGTCGCGGACATCCAGCCGGAAAATCCATGACTTGGCAGATTGTAGGTGCTGGTCGAGAGCGTTTGCGCACCGAAAGTCACCTGCATCGCTTCCGTCGTCGCACCGTTGAACCCCTTCTGCTGGGCAGCCGCCCAGTAAAAAGTAAGCTGGTAATCCCCGCCCGCCACCAAACCGTCGACGGTCTGGATAATCGCTTTGGTGTTCGGCGAGTAACCACCATCCAAGGCGATGAAATTTCCACCACTCGGACTGTTATTCGGGAAATTGAAGGTGCTGGCCCCGCCATTTTGCGCGGAACTGCCCCAGAAGATGAGTTGGTTGTTGAAGCCGGTCTTGGCTCCCGTAGTCGTGCCGGTTCCGGGTAGGAATAAAAAATTATATCCGGTCGTGCTCCAGCTCGTCACTGTTTACAACTGACTCGGAGCCTGCGGCAATGCCCCAATCTGCGCGGAATATCCCGCTATCCCAATGGTCTCGAAGTCGCCATTCGTGACCAAATTCTGCCCCATGCCCGATCCACAGAGGCCAAACGCAAGGGAATTAATAATGATGGATAGCTTGAAATTCATAATTTCTTAAGTAATTTTCAAAAAATTACCGAGTTGGAACCCGAATGTCAAAAAGAATCTCGCTTAAAACCAATACACCGTGGACCGGTAGCAGGACGATATGATCCATTTCGCACACTCCTTCATAGCGCTCAGAAGACCGCAATGAATCCATTAAATCAGTTACCTCAGCGCTCTGCCTCGCGCAACCGAGGAACCAGCCTATCCCCGCTCGCTAGATCCAATGCATCGAGCTCGATCCTCCGGCATCAGTCACCTGACTCGGATTTCACCTTCGCTTTGAAAAACTCTTTCTGGAACGGTTCCGGCCATTGGATCTTGCTGTGGCCGGGAACATCGAAGCATTGCTGGGAAAGCGTCCCCCGCCCTTGGCTGGTTTGCAGTAGCAAGTTGATGAAATGCTTCACCAGTTGATGATTGGGCTTCTCGGCCTTAGTCCAGAAGGAATCCAGGCCGCCTTGGTAGGTCAGATCCGTCAGATTATACACGGCGGTGCCCAAGGTGATGACCGGCACATAGTGAACCAGCCCGGAGATGCCGACGGAGCTGTTGATATTGACCACCCCCCGGCAATGGGCAAGCAGGGTGGGTAGATGAACGCGGTCCACATAATGAATTCGCCCGCCGCCCAAGCGGTTATCGAGCCTGGCGATTAGATCGGTGTAGTCCTTATAGCCACGGTCCATCGGATGGACCTTGAACACCAGTTTGGTATCGGCCGGGGCATGGCGCTCGAATGAATAGACGACCCGCTTGATGAATTGCTCGATGGACTTAAATCTGGAATTCTGGTGAATCTGGGTATCGCTGTGGACCTGCAGGGGGACCGCGTAGTATTTACCCGACATTTCAGCGGCGAAAAGCGGGTCCATCTCGCAGTCACTGGTGCGCTCAACGAAACGCCAGAGGTAGATGAGGCCGTGCTTGAAGTGGCTCCACAGTCCCATTTCCCGTTGGTCAACGAAGTTCGGAAAGAACGGCGAGGTGATTCTGCTGAGGAAAAAATAGGAGCAAAACGCGACCAGCTTGGCCAGGGTGCTGACTTGACAGAGTTCCGGCGGAGTGACGACGGCTTGCGGCGGCGGAGCACCGGCCAGCAACGCGTCCCAAGCAGTTGCCAGGGTCGTCAGGGGCACGGCCTTTCGGCTGAAGACGGTGACACAGTTCGGCCGGATCAACCCCAGTTCGAAGACAAAGCAGCCGAGATTCAACTCGGCAGCGAGATTCCAAGCGACCTGATTGTAGGGCCGATAGTGATTGTAGAGGAAAAAGGTATCGTATTTCGATTTTCCAATCAAGTCGCGCAGCCAATCCTCAAACTCAGCCAAGGGCTTACGAAAGGTGTGGGTTTTTATTCCCTTTAGCTTATAAACGAGATCCGGCGCACAAAACACAACTTTCCCCACTTTGTGACCCGCCTCTTTCAAGTCCTGAGCGAGGCGCGTCATGCCCGTTTCCCAATCGCCTTGCACGATGAGTACCTTGCGCCTCTTCACGCGCGACTTTCCACCGTCGAGGCGGGCGGTTTTTTCGATGGCGGAGTGGGTCGCCGCAGGAATTTCACCAGAGCTGGACTCCAATCGGAACATTTCAAGCATTGGCGATTTGAGCATGCGGGGGGATTCGTTCAAAGCGTCTGTTGGATATGCACACGTTCCATTTTGAAGCTCCCGAGAGTTAGGCACCGTGAGCGCTCAAGATTGCGAAATTTAGGCCGCTATATCTATCCAGTCAACTCTCAAAAGGCACGCGTTCACATGGGTGCGCCTGAAATCCTACCATCGGATCGCTGCGGCAGCCCAAGTCAGCCCGGCACCGAAGACGACCAGCACGATATGGTCCCCACGCTTGAAGGCACCACTGCGGTTTGCCTCGTCAAACGCGATGGCCACCGCAGCGGCGGAGGTATTGCCGTATTTATCGAGATTCACAAACACCCGCTCGTTTGGCACGGCGAGTCGATCGGCGATGGCGTCGATGATCCGTAAATTCGCCTGATGGGGGATGACGCAGGCGATGTCTTCCGGCTGGAGTCCGGAACGTTCGATCACTTTTTCCGCCGCCTCCTTCATGCGGTTAACGGCGTGTTTGAAGACCTCCTTGCCCATCATGGTGAGCGTGCCGAGGTGTTGGCCGACGTTCTCACTTGTGATTGGGCAGGCGGTGCCGCCGCCGGGAATGTTGAGCAGGTGCGTGAGATTGCCGTCGGTTCCCATTTCCGTCGCGAGAATCGAGCCTTCCTCGGGTGCCGCAATACGCAGCACGGCAGCACCGGCCCCGTCGCCGAAGAGCACACAGGTCGAGCGATCCTCCCAATTCGTCACAGCGGATAGTTTCTCCGCACCGATGATCAAGGCATTTGTGAACGCGCCGCTGGTGATCAGGCGTTTGGAAATTTTCATCGCATAGAGAAAGCCCGAGCACGCGGCGGAAATGTCGAAGGCCACCGCGCGGCTGGCTCCGAGGCTTTGCTGGACATAGCAGGCGGTCGCGGGCGTCGGCGTGTCAGGCGTGATGGTCGCGACGATGATGAGTTCGACGTCCTCGGCGGCGAGGCCAGCCTGTTCCAACGCCTTACGCGCGGCATGCGTCGCCATGTGCGAGGTGAATTCCCCGGCGGCGGCGATCCGGCGTTCACGGATGCCCGTGCGGCTGAGAATCCACTCGTCGCTGGTGTCCACCGTCGCCGCCAGTTCGGCATTTGTTAGAATTCGCTCCGGCAGATAGCTGCCGGTTCCTGCGATGCAAACTTGGATGGCGGACGTATCTTCACTCATGCGGCGGAACATTGAAACCCACGAGCGGTCGCCACAAGCGCGAAGTGTGAATCAAATTGTCAGAATGTTAGACCTCGGCCGAGGCTCCCACTGAAATGGCTGCCAGCGCCTTCTCGATCCGTGGATTCACGCCGTTTTCGACCGTTTCCAAACCGACCCGGATCGCATTTCGCACAGCCAGCGCGGTGGATGAGCCGTGGGCGATGATCACCACGCCATTGACCCCGAGCAAGGGGCTGCCGCCGTAGGTCTCATAACTGCTTTTTTCCTTCAAGGCCTTGAATGCGCCTTGGGCCAACATGGCTCCGGCGATGCGCAGTGGATTGCCCTGGATCTCGGTTTTCAGCCATTTGGAAACCGCCTTCGCCGTGGCCTCGATGGTCTTGAGCATGATGTTGCCGACGAAGCCATCACACAGGACGACATCCAGCTCGGTCTCGAAAAGATCGCGGCCCTCGACATTGCCGATGAAATTGATGCCCGGCGTTTGCTTGAGGAGCTTGAAGGTTTCCTTGGTGAAGGTCGTGCCTTTTTCATCCTCCTCACCATTCGACATGAGGCCGACTTTCGGGTTTTTTATGCCCAGCACACCCCGCGAGAATGCGGTGCCCATGACGGCGTAGGCGACGAGGTGCTCGGGCTTGGCCTCGGGATTCGCCCCGGCGTCGAGGATGTGGCAGAGCCCGTGTTCGTTCGGCAGCGCCGAGGCGATTCCCGCCCGGTCCACTCCCGGCAAGGTCCGCAATTTCAAAGTCGCGGCAGCCACGGCGGCCCCAGTATTTCCGGCTGAAACAAAAGCATCCGCACGGCCATCTTTCACCATGTCCATGGCGAGGTTGATGGAGGATAGTTTTTTACGACGCACCGTTTTCGCTCCCGGCTCGGCCATGCCAATCACCTCTGGTGCGTGGATGATGCTCACCCGCGGGTCGTTGAGATCGAGTCCTTGTTTATGACACTCCTCCTCGAGAACCTCCTGAATGCCCACCAAATAAAGGTGTTCCAGCTTCGGGTAGTATCGCAGCGCGTCGATGGCTCCTCCGATATTGACGGCGGGGGCGTGGTCCCCACCCATGGCGTCTAGGGCGACTTTCATGCAGGCTTGGGTATGCAGTTACGCATTTGGAGAGACGAAAACAACTACGAAAAATTACCGCCCGAGGAAATCCCAAGGCGGCAAATGGATTGGGCAAACGGGTTGCCAGCTTTAGAGGGCTTCGACATCGAGCACCTGGCGATCGCGATAATAACCGCAGGATGGGCAGGCGATGTGCGAGGGCACCTTGCTACCACATTCGGGGCAGCTTTTGAAGATCGGCGCACGCCAACGGGTCGCGCCACGGCGCATTTTCTGACGGCTTTTGGATTGGCGGCGTTTTGGTACGGCCATGGTCTTGAGTTCGGTTAGGGTTGGTCCTTGAGGTCCTTGAGAATGTCGAGAGCCGACCAACGGTCGTCGCTCCCGGCGCGGGGCGGAGTGGGTAGCCCATCTTCTGCGGACTTGTCCACTGATAAATATCGGGAATCTATTTCACACTGCTGCGGCACGTCGCCCTCCTCGCATCTGGGGTCCACGGGGAAATTGATGAGCACCTCTTCCCGCAAGGCTTCCGTGGCGTCGATTTGCCCCTCCCGCTCGATTTCCAGCGAGACCGCCGCGTTGTCCAGGCGGATCGTTTGCACGAAGGGATGCAGCGTCCTCACGCAGGTAAATTCAAACGTCGCAGTGAGCGTGCCAGTCAGCAACAACTCGGACCCGAAACGTTGCGCCCAGATCTCGTAAGTCAACGGCCCCACTGGCCGTGCGTCGTCTTCCGGCAGGTCGAAAATTTCCTGCGGTAGCTCTCCGGCATAGGCCTTCCCCTCGTCCGGCAGATTGGCTAAGTCGATCATCAATCGTCCTTTCATGCCCGGAATGTAACCTCACAACGCCTGCCGCCAAGCCACAATTGTCTCTCGCATTTCCCGCTGGTCACCGTCGGCTGCCGCAGTAGTTTCCCCTCAACATGATCATCAACGTTCCCCTGCTTGCCCGGATTTGTGAAGCTCCCGGTGCCCCCGGCTTTGAAAAGGAAATCCGCAAGCTCGTCCTCGCCGAACTCGCCGGTCTCGCCGATGACGTCAGCGTGGACAACATGGGCAACGTCATCGCCCTAAAAAAAGGCAAATCCTCCAAGAAAAAATCCATGGCCGCCGCCCACATGGACGAGATCGGTTTCATCGTCACCCACGTCGATGACAAGGGCTTCATCCGCTTCAATCCCGTCGGTGGCTTCGATCCCAAGACCCTCACCTCCCAGCGCGTCATCATCCACGGCCGCAAGGACATCATGGGCGTCATGGGGTCCAAGCCCATCCACATCATGTCGCCGGAGGAAAAAAATAAAGTCCCCAAGATTTCTGACTATTTCATCGACACCGGGCTGCCTAAAAAAGCCGTCGAAAAAATCGTCGCCGTCGGGGATTTCGTCACCCGTTTTTCCCCGCTCATCGAACTCGGCGACTGCGTGAACGTGAAGTCCCTCGACAACCGCGCCTCCGTTTTCGTCCTCCTCGAAACCCTCCGTGAGTTGAAATCCGCCAAGCGCAAACCCGCCTACGATTTCTACGCCGTCTTCACCGTCCAGGAAGAAGTCGGCCTCCGAGGGGCTCAAACCGCCGCCCTGAAAATCCAACCCGACTTCGGCTTCGGCCTCGATACGACTATCGCCTACGACGTCCCGGGCTCCACCCCGCAGGAACGCTGCACCACCCTCGGCGAGGGCGCGGCTATCAAGCTCATGGACTCCTCCGTGATTTGCGACTACCGCATGATCGAGTTTATGAAAACCACCGCCAAACATCACAAAATCAAGTGGCAGCCGGAAATTCTCGCTGCGGGCGGCACCGACACCGCGAGCCTCCAACGCATGGTCGCTGGTGGCTCAATCGCCGGCGCAGTCTCTATCCCGACGCGCCACATCCACCAGACCATCGAGACCTGCCACAAGGAGGACATCGCCGCCTGCATCCAGCTCCTCGCGGCCTGTGTCTGCGAGCTAGACCAGCACGATTGGAAATTCTGAGGCAAGGACCGACTGGCCCGGACCGCGAATCCAGAGTCTGCGCCAGCAGGCATGAAAATGATGGCGAAGCCCTGACCGGCTGGCCCTTAGGCAAATTTATTTCGTCAGAAACTGGAGCGCGGAATTCATTCCGCACGAAACCCCCACCCCATCAAAATCCGCGATCCCCCAACGCGTTCGCTTCCGGCATCTCCATCCTCGGACACCACGACTTGAGGCCCCTTCATCAGGGAATTTCCCAGCCACGTCCCATTATCCCACTGTTTTAAAAATTTTACCTGCGAATCTCCAACCTCTTATACAAAATCAAGCTAATTTATCACCGTTTATTCGGATTGGTTAACTAATTTTTTCAAATTCAGCCTTCCACCTCCCCCTCTAACAATCGCCCAAAAAAAATTCACCCCCTAGACTTGGCACCCCGGTTTTTGGAGAGGTCCATAAGTCCTACAAGTCACTTGCTTTTTACATGGTAATCACCTCATGCAAACCACAGCATCTTGTATTGTGAATAATTTGTGGATACCACATGAGCAAAATCGGATTGACCCGGCCCGGCACTTGCTGTCAGTCTCCACGACGCTACGCCATTGACGATGCGCCAATTTTTCACCCACTCAGAATTCACCCAAAACCATGTCCACCGCCGCCGCCCTATCTGCCACCACCACCGTCTCACTCGGAAACAAAACCTTCACCCTCGACCGCGAAAAAGCCGAACTCGCCTACGCCGGCAAGCGCGTCATCAACGGCAAGGAAACCATGTTCTTCAACATCCTCCCGCTCAAATACCAGTGGGCGTATGACCTCTACAAGACCATGAAGAACAACCACTGGGAGCCAGAGGAAATCACCATGCAGAAAGATGTCGAGCAATGGCGGTCCAATGAAATTTCCGACGTCGAGCGCTGGATCATCAAAATGGGCATCGGCTACTTCTCCGCCGCAGAAGGCATCGTCGGCGACAACGTCCTCCACGTCGTCCGCGAGGTCGTCACCGCCCCTGAGCTGAAACTCGTGCTCGGTCGCCACGCCCACGAGGAAAATATCCACGCAGACAGCCTCGTGTACATGATTTCCTCGCTCGGCATCAATCCTCACGAGTGCGAGGCGATGTTCGAGGACATCCCGTCGATCCAAGCGAAAAACAATTTCGTCGTATCTAACAGTAAAGCTCTCCGCCGTGACATCGACCTCACCATCACCGCGAACAAACAGGCTCTCGCCAAGAACATCTTCATGTTCGGTCAGATCATGGAAGGCACTCAGTTCTACGGCCTCTTCGGCATGATTCTCAGCCTCTATCGCCAAAACAAATTCCCCGGTATCGGCCAAATGTTCAGCTACACCCTGCGCGACGAATCGAACCACATCGAGGTTTTCCGCAGACTCCTGATGGACCTTATCGACGAAAATCCGGACATTTGGACCGAGGATTTTTGCCGAGACCTCCGCGCTACCATGCAAGAAGGCATCACCCTCGAAAAATCCTTCATCCGCGACTGTCTCCCCGTCGCCGGCCTCGGCCTCAATTCCGCCGATTTCGAGCAATACATCGACTACATCGCCGACCGCCGCCTCACCTCCTGCGGCCTCGCCCCGCTCAACGCAAACGTCAGCAACCCATTCCCCTGGCTCGCCGAAATGATGGACATCAAAAAGGAAACCAACTTCTTCGAAGGCCGCCCCACCGAATACCAAAAAGCCTCCGCCCTCTCCACCGTCCACGACGACGAACTCTGACTCTAAAAGTAGCTGGGGCATCTTGCCCCAGTCCGTTGCCGGGGCGTCTCGCCCCGCGCATCCCTCTTCTCTCTCCAATCTCCAACTCTTTCCCAAAAACTCCACATCCACCATCCCATGTACCGCTCCCTCAACCTCAACGAAGACCTCGCCCTCAAGCAGGTCGTAACCGACCGCTTTTCCCTAACCGACCGCGGCTTTGCCTGGCGCGACGTTCTCTCCACCGAGAAACGCCAGCCCGTCACCGACATCACCATCACCCGCGGCACCACCGATTCCCATTTCTCGTTAGAAGACGTCGCCGACGCCATCGGCGATTCCCTAGCCGACCTCCTCATCTCCCGCCGCGAGGATGAAAAATCCATCTTCTCCGAGGTCAACCGCAAGTTTGTTAGTGATGTCGCCCACTCCGTCGCCTCGTTTCTAACCACTTCTCTCAAATCCGACGGACGCCTCCGCCTATCCGAATCCGACCTCTACCTCCTCATTGAGAAAGCCTTGTTAGAAAACGAAGCCTACGATGTCGCCAAGTCCCTCGCCTTCCGCCGCTCCATGGAAAAAACCGGCACCGTCGATGTACACACCAGCCCTAACTCCCTGCCGGTCCGACTCATCCGCCGCAATGGCAACGTCGTCCCATGGTCCGAGACCAAAATCGAGATCGCCGTTAGAAAAGCCTTCCTCACCATCAAGGAAAACCCCGAGCCAGCCGTCGAAATCGCCAAGGGCGTGACCGACCGCATTCGCCAGGGCGACTCCTCATTCGTCCACATCGAGGACGTGCAAGACATGGTCCAGGAAGAACTCATGCGCCAAGGCCATTTCAAGGCCGCCACCCACTACGTCCGCTACCGCGACGAACGCGCCCGCCTCCGTCAGGAAGAGGAAGACCTCGCCGACGATCCCGCCCAAGAACTGATGGTCACCGTCACCTCTGACGAAGGCATTTCATACTTCTGGGACGGCAACGACCTCCGCAAACGTATTTCCTTCGCCTCCATCGGCCTCGATCTCAACATGTCTGAATCCGAAATCGAACGCGAACTTCGCCGCTCCGTCGGGAATGAAATTTCCGCCAAAAATCTCAAAGCGACCATCATCCTCAACGCGAAGACCATCATCGAGAAAGATGCCGACTTCGCGAAATTCGCCGGACGCATTCTCCTCTCCTACATCTACGAGGAAGTCCTCGATTGGTCCATTCTCAAGGATGGCGTCGATAAATTGAAGCAGGCTCACAAGCTCGCTTTCAAAAAATACCTCAAACACGGCGTCGCCATCAAACGCCTCAACCCCGAGCTACTCGACCTCTACGATCTCGATAAACTCGCCAACGCCTTCGACCCCACTGCCGACCTCGATTTCGATTACCTCGGCATCCAGACCCTTTACGACCGCTACCTGATTGTCGATAAAACAGGCGAAAAACACCGCCGCATCGAGACCCCGCAGTTCTTCTGGATGCGCGTTGCCATGGGTCTCTTCAAGAAAGAGGAAACCAAGCGCGAGGACTGGGCCATCCGCCTTTACAACCTCTACAAAGGTCGCCGCTTCTGCTCCTCCACGCCCACCCTCTTCAACGCCGGCACTCTCCACTCCCAGCTCTCCTCCTGCTACCTCTACAAGGTGGACGACTCCATCGAGTCCATCATGTATCGCGGCATCGCCGAAAATGCCTTCCTCTCGAAATGGGCCGGCGGCCTCGGCGGCTCATGGACCGCCGTCCGCGGCACTGGCGGCTACATCCAAGGCACTAACGGCGAATCCCAAGGCATCATCCCATTTTTAAAACTCCACAACGACCAACTCGTCGCCGTCAACCAAGGTGGCAAGCGCCGAGGCTCCGGCTGCGCCTACCTCGAAACCTGGCACAACGACATTGAGGATTTCCTCCAACTCCGCGTCGGCACCGGTGACCCGCGCCGACTCTGCCCTGACATGAACACCGCCAACTGGGTCCCCGACCTCTTCATGAAACGCATGGAAGAGCGCGGCACCTGGACCCTTTTCCGCTCTAACGAAGTCCCCGATCTTCACGACCTCTACGGCTCCGCCTTCGAAACCCGCTACGGCCAATATGAGCAAATGGCTGCCGATGGGAAAATTTGGTCTCGCCAGCTCCCCGCACTAGAGCTCTGGAAATCCATGCTCAAGATGATCTTCGAGACCAGCCACCCATGGATCACCTTCAAGGACCCCTGCAACGTCCGCTCCCCCCAGGACCACTGCGGCGTCATCCACTCCAGCAACCTTTGCACCGAAATCACCCTCAACACCTCCGCCGACGAGACCGCCGTCTGCAATCTCGGCTCCGTCGTCCTCGATACCCACATCACCCGTGACGGCGCCCTCGATCACGAGATGCTCAAGGAAACCATCACCGTCGCCATCCGCGCCCTCGACAACGTCATCGACATCAACTTCTACCCCACCGAAGCCGCCCGCACCGCCAACACCCGCCACCGCCCCATCGGCCTCGGCGTCATGGGCGTCCAGAACGCCCTCTACAAACGCAACCTCGCCTTCGCCTCCGACGCCGCCGTCGAGTTCAACGACGAGTTCATGGAAGCCATCGCCTACTACGCCTACAACGCCTCCAGCGACCTCGCCGCAGAAGTCGGCACCTACAGCAGTTACAAAGGCAGCAAATGGGACCGCGGCCTCCTCCCCCAAGACACCGTCGATCTCCTAGAAGCCGAGCGCGGTCGTAAAATCGACGTCCCACGCGGCGGGAAAATGGACTGGTCCGTCGTCCGCGAAAAAATCGCCAAACACGGCATGAGAAATTCCAACGTCCTCGCCATCGCTCCCACCGCCACCATCTCGAACATCATGGGTACCACCCCCTGCATCGAGCCGAACTACAGAAACCTTTACGCCAAGGAAAACCTCGGCGGGAAATTCATCATCCTCAATGCCGAACTCGTCCGCGACCTCAAGAAGGCCAACCTCTGGAACCAGGAAATGCTCGACCAGCTCAAGTACTTCGACGGCGAGCTCGACGCCATCGACGACATCCCGGAAGCCCTCAAGCACAAGCACAAGACCGTCTTCGGCATCGACCACGAATACATCATCGACGCCGCCGCCCGCCGCCAGAAGTGGATCGACCAAAGCCAAAGCGTCAACCTCTTCCTCGCCACCCCGGACATGAAGACCCTGTCGCACATGTATCGCCGCGCCTGGGACAAGGGTCTCAAAACCACCTACTACCTCCGCACCCTCCAAGCCTCCAACATCGAGAAATCCACCATCGACGTTAAAAAGGAACAACGCGGCGTCATGGCCACCCAAACCGCCGCCACCGCCGCCGGAGCAAAAACCTTCACCGCCGAGGAAAAGAACGCCTGCTCCATCGACGCCATGCTCAACGGCGGCACCTGTGAGGCTTGCCAGTAAGCGGCTAAAAATCAGGGGGGTGACATTCTTGTCGCCCCCCTTTGTTTTTTACAATCAAGTTCCTCGCCTACAATCTTTTGCACGCTCTCCCCTTATTCAGGTCCAATTAAAGCTGGCGCTCTTCCACCGCAAAGTTCCATTCGTGAACTTGGATTTCGAAAATCTTGTAAACTTTTAAGTTGACGTGCGCGTAGAGCTTCACGAGATTCCCGGCCTAGACGATGCGTGCCAAACGGTCTGGAAAGTCCGCTCTCTCGCGATTGAGGGGAAGGATTCTGTCCAAGCCGCATTGGTGGAATGGCAAAAGCGATACCCCAATGAACTCAAAGCCATCGTCAAAGTCATGAAATTGGCGACACAGCAGCAACGCGTTCAGAATCCAAAACATGTCAAAAAATCGAGCAATCCGAAACACGTCGATGCTTATGAGATGATTGCTCGCACGGGTGTTTGCCGCCTGATGTTCTTCTACGATGAGCAGAACGCATCCATCATCATCTGCACGAATCCGTTCGAAAAGGGCGGCGACCAAGATGCGGCTTTTGCGCGCTGCGCCGCGCTCCGCGATCTTTATTTTCAACACAAACCATGAAACTTAGATGATCCCCGAAATCAACACTACCGAGGACATACTTGCCTACCTAGACAGTATTCCGACTGTCTCCACCGAGGACCTTCATGAGCTGGAAAAGACCATACGGTCTTTCGACGACAACCCGGCTTTTCAAGCGGATTATTATAAGGGGCTCTTTGTAAACAGTGTCCTAGACGGCATGGCTAAGCATTCCCTCAGCCAAAGCGAAGTCTCACGCCGCTGGGGAAAAACTCGACAGTATCTGCACCGCATTCTCGACGAGAGCGCAAAGGTCAATTTCACCATCGAAACCATGGTGGAACTGGCCATGGTCGTAGGGAAGCGGTTCAAACTGGAATTAACCGACGCCCTACCAACTGCTGTATTTGTTAAAATGAGTACGCCGCGCCGCTTGGCTGTTCCTTTGGCCTCCGCACACTCCTCGGTATCATCCATAGTCGGTTATCTTTCAAACGACGATCAGTGCCTCATCCAAGGCGTTCTCCCTACCCCTGAGGTCGCTGCCTCATGTTCGGCAGCAGACTCAAATGTTCTCGCACTCGCCGCTTGAAAGCCGTCGAACATAACCTTTCGACCATGACTCCTGTCATCCATCTTGCGGATTTTCACGTCTCCAGCCTCCATTTAACTTATGTGGAGCCTTCATCCGGCACTGACGGACATATTGTAGGCACCAAATCTGGCTTTGATTACGACATTGCCAAAAAGCACGATAGTAACGTTTCCTACCGCCTAAAACTGATCCATAATTTCCAAGAGTTTGACGCCGAGGATAAACCCCTCGGATGCAAACTGAAGGTGACCATCACCGGCTTCTTTGAATTTCCCGAAGATTCTGAAGACGAAAGCCGGGATGCATTGATACGCTTAAACGGAGTAAGCATCCTTTACGGAATACTACGCGGCGTTGTGGCCACCGTGTCTGGTTTGCAACCGGGAGGAAAAATCACACTTCCGGCGATCATGCCTCAGGAAATTGTTCGAATGGTTGAGGACGGCAAAAAAGAGCGGGCTGCCGCCGAGACGCAATCTAAAGAGTGAACCGATGCGAATGCACGGCCTATGCATCAGTCCTTGGATTTAGGGGCTTCGGAGCTTGCGAAATCCAATGCCACGCCCGCGGTAAGTTTCCCTA
>JANXMQ010000131.1 GCA_025354565.1 Akkermansiaceae bacterium | reverse complement strand
GCCGTGGAGGGCTTTGTGTTGACGAAGCTCGGTGGCGCGGGAGACGACAACGGTGCCGTCTTCGCTGGTGAGCGAGATGCCTTCCGGAAGTGGGAAGTCGAGTTTGCCCTTGGGGCCTTCGACGATCACCGTGCGGCCGTCGAGTTTGACGGCGACCTTCGCGGGGACAGAGATTGGTTTGAGTCCGACTCGTGACATGGTAGTATTTTCTGTTTCGAGCTGGGGTTTACCAGACGTTGGCGAGGAGTTCGCCGCCGAGGTTTTGTTTCTTGGCGGAGCCGCCGGACATGACGCCTTTCGAGGTGGAAAGGATGGAAATGCCAAGGCCGGACATGACGCGAGGCACTTCCCCAGCGCCGATGTAGTGGCGGCGACCGGGAGTGGAAACGCGCTTGAGGTCGGTGAGGACCGAGCGGCCGTCGATGAACTTCGGCTTGAGCTTGAGGGTGGTGCGGTCGCCAGTGACGACCTCGTAGTTCCAGAGGTAGCCTTCCTCCTGGAGAATGCGGGCGATGTCCGCCTTGATCTTGGAGTAAGGAGCGGAAAATTCCTCATTGCCAGCGCGGGCGGCGTTTTTGAAACGCGTGAGGAAGTCGGAGATTGGATCGGTGAGAACTGCCATAACAAGGGATTCTATTGAAGTGGGGTCGGGGTGTTAGTTGGCAGCGACGGCCTCGATTTCGTTGGCCTTTTTCATGTCGCGGAAAGGCATGCCCAGCTCCATGAGGAGCTCGCGGCCTTCGGCGTCAGTAGGGGCGGTGGTGACAAAAATCAGGTCAAAGCCGATGGTGCGCTTGATCTGGTCAATTTCGATTTCCGGGAAAATGGATTGGTCGCTGATACCGCAGGCGTAGTTGCCGCGGCCATCGAAGGACTTCGAGGAAATCCCCCGGAAGTCGCGGATGTTCGGTGCGGTGACGTTGATGAAGCGGTGCATAAATTCCCACATGCGGGCACCCCGGAGGGTGACGCGGGCACCGAGGGCTTCCCCTTCACGCAGCTTGAAGTTGGCGACGGCCTTCTTCGAGAATGTGACGGATGGGCGTTGGCCGGTGATTTTCTGGATCTCGTTGACCGCGTCATCGACGGCGACCTTGCGATCCGGTGATTTGCCCATGCAGGAGGTGACCACGATTTTTTCGAGGCGCGGGACCTGATGGGAGTTGGTGTAACCGAGCTTCTTTTTGAGAGTCGGGATCACCTTATCCTTGTAGTGTTGTTGGAGTGTTGGAGTGCTCATTTTTTTGCGGGTCAGCGATTATTGGTTAGTCGCTTAAGCGCGGGCGGAAGCTTGCGCTTCAGCCCACTTTTTTGACGTTGGAGATATGGACGGGGCCGTCGATGGTTTTGATACCACCGTTTGGCTCAGCTTCGGTTGGCTTGACGGCCTTTTGAATCGGGCGACCACCTTCGACGGTGACTTTGCCCTTGGCGGCATTCACGAGCAGCACGGTACCGCGCTTGCCCTTGTGATTGCCTGCGATGATTTCGACTTGATCGCCTTTTTTGACGTGGGTCTTGATGCGGCTCATGAAATTAGGGAGTGAGGAGTTTGATACCGGGTTTAGAGCACCTCGGGGGCGAGAGAGACGATTTTCATGAACGAGCGTTCACGAAGCTCACGGGCGACGGGGCCAAAGATGCGGGTGCCACGTGGGTTGTTGTCCTTGTCGATGATGACCACAGCGTTCGAGTCGAAGCGGAGGACTGAACCATCGGCGCGGCGGATAGGGTAGGCAGTACGAACGACGACGGCCTTGACGACGCTGCCCTTTTTTACGGAGGCGGTCGGGATGGAATCGCGGATGTGGCAGGTGATCACGTCACCAATGCATGCGGTGCGGCTACGTTTGCCGAGCACGCCTATCATTTTTGCGCTGCGGGCACCGGTATTATCGGCGACGACGAGCATGGTTTCCATCTGAATCATGACTTGGAGAAATTTGAGAGTTGAGATTTGAAATCCGGCGGAGCCTGGCTCAGTGGGAAATGACTTCGGCGAGAGTCCAGCACTTCAGTTTTGAAAGCGGCTTGGTCTCGACAATGCGGACGCGGTCGCCGATCTGGCCTTGGTTCGTTTCGTCGTGCACGTAGTATTTCTTCGAGCGCTTGACGATCTTGTTGAACTTCGGGTGGGGAACACGGGCAACGTGTTCGACGACGAGGGTCTTGTCCATTTTATTGGAAATGACCACGCCGACGCGGGTTTTGCGGAGGTGGACTTGGGCGTCCGTAGGGGTCTCGCTCATGATAGGAATTGGTTAAGGCGGCGGGGCAAGGGTTAGGCACTCTTCTTCGCGGTGATGGCCGTGAGGATTTGTGCGGTTTCACGGCGCACCAGCTTGATGCGTGCGGGGTTTTCCAAGGTGCCGGTGGCGCGTTGGAGACGGAGATTGAGAGATTCCTGCTTGAGTTCCTTGAGACGAATTAGAAGTTCGTCGGCGGAAAGGTGGCGAGGTTCTTTGGCTTTGGTTTTGGCCATGGTTAGAGAATGTTAGATGGGATGATGCGGACGGATCAGGCGTGCGGATTGCGGGCGACGAGGCGGGTGCGGATGCCGAGTTTGTAGGAGGCGAGACGCATGGCCTCTTTGGCTGCTGACTCAGGGACACCGCCGATTTCGAAGAGCATGTTGCCTGGACGGATCACAGCGACCCAACCTTCGACAGCGCCTTTGCCTTTACCCATCCGGGTTTCCGGCGGGCGTGAGGTGATCGACTTGTGTGGGAAAATACGGATCCAGACTTTGCCTTTCCGTTTGAGGGAGCGGTTGATCGCGATCCGGCAGGCTTCGATCTGACGGTTGGTCATCCAACCGCGATCGAGGGTTTGCAGGCCGAAGTCACCGAAGGCGACGGTGGTTCCGCGCTGGGCATTGCCAGAGCGGCTTCCGCGGTGGCTCTTGCGGAACTTGGTTCGTTTGGGCATCAATGGCATGACTCGGTCCTCCTTGGAAAAGTGTTAGTTGAAAATTGAGAGATTGAAATATCAGTTGCGGTTGTTCGGGCGACGGTCGCCTCCACGATCTCCGCCGCCGCCGCCACGGCGATCACCGCCACGGTCACCACGGTCGTTACGACCTTGGGGTTGCTTGCCGGTGCCGTCGTCTTCTTTCTTGTTGACCCAGCACTTCACGCCAATGATGCCGTAAAGAGTGCGGGCTTCAGCGAAGCCGTAGTCGAGCGGAACCCGGAGAGTTTGCAGCGGCACCTTGCCTTCGCGGTAGCCTTCGGCACGGGCGATGTCCGCACCACCGAGGCGACCGGCGCAACGGAGACGGATGCCCTCGGCACCGAATTCCATGGCGGTTTGGAGTGCCCGTTTCATGGCACGGCGAAAGCTGATCCGGCGCTCCAGTTGGACGGCGATTTGTTCTGCGACCAATTGGGCATCCAGCTCAGGCTTGCGGATTTCGATGATGTCGATTTTGACCTGGGCACCTTTGCAAAGGCTAGTGATATCCTTGGTCATCACTTCGATTTCCTTGCCTTGGCGGCCGATGATCAGACCGGGACGCGAGGTATGAAGCGTGACGCGAACACTGTTCCATGCGCGCTCGATGACCACACGGGCGAGGCCGGCATTGATCAGCTTGTTCTTCAGGTAGCCACGGATCGCGAGATCTTCGTGGAGCTTGTTGGTGTAGTCTTTGCCGCTGGCATACCACTTCGAGCGCCAGTCTTTGTTGACGGCGAGACGGAATGCGATCGGATTTACTTTTTGGCCCATGGTCGGTGAGGGATTGGATTAAATGAGAGGGTGTTAGACGACTTCTTCAACCGCGGCGGCAGGTGCCGGGGTTTCCTTGATTTGTTGAGCGGCTTTGCGGGCGACCTTCTTTTTCTTCTCGGGGGCGGAACCGACGAGAGTGATGCAAATATGGCTGGTGCGCTTGAGGATCGGACCGGCGGAACCTTTCGCGCGCGGCTTGAAGCGGCGGAGCGTAGGCCCGGCACCGATCACGGCTTCCTTGATGACCAAGGTCGCAGGGTCGAGGGAAAAATTATTTTCCGCATCCGCGATGGCGGTCTTGAGAGTCTTGCCAATGAGCTGGGCGGCTTTCTTGGGCGTGAAGGTCAAAATATCAAGGGCGCTCGAGACGGCGAGACCTTGGATTTCGCGAGCGACGTCACGCGCCTTTTGCGGCGATAGACGAACGAATTTTGTGGTGCTTTTGACTTCCATGGGTCGTCGGACTTGAGGTGTTTATTGAGAGGATTGTGTTTCGAGAACGGCGAGATCGCCGGGGCGTGGAGATTCGGCGGCTTTGTCGAGTTGTTCGACAAAGGCCCCGCATACGCCCTTGCGGACATCGGCGAGAATGGCTTTTCCGTAGGGCTGTTGCCCGCGGGTGAGTTGAAAGGTCATGCCGATTTTCGCGCCTTGGTTTTCACCAAGATTTAAAATCAACATGCCACTTTCCTGATCAAGACTGACAACACGGGCCTGCTGGAGCGAGCCGGTCCGGATGTCGGGGCGGGGCTTCTTGCGCAGTCCGAGGGCAGCGTCAAGCTCTCTTAATGAAGTTTCGACACGAAGTCGGGTGTCAGGATCAGAAACCACCGCCTTGCGGAGGTAGTCGTTGACAGCGGCGGCGAGGCGGGCAACGGAGGATTCGAGGCCGGCGGTGCGTTCGTTGGCAAGCTGCAGATCGGCGGCGGCTTGAACGAGGCGGTCGTCCCCGCCATCGAGCAGGTTCTTGCCGAGCGCTTCGAGGCGTTCGCGGACTTGAGCGAGTTGCTCCGAGGCTTGCTTTTCGCCCTTGTTCGCCTCGACCAAACTGCGTTGGAGGGTGCGGTTCTGTTCCTGAAGTGCGGTGATGATTCCCTGAAGCTCTCCAACCGTCGGCGCTTGAGCCACGCACATCCCAGCAGCGGCCAGCAACCCGAAGGTGGCGGCAAGTGCGGTGAGATGGAAGGTGGAGCGCATGAGTGTGGAGATGAAAATCGCGGAAGTTATTTCTTACCGATACCGCCGTGGGTGCGGAAAAGTCGGGTTGGGGAAAATTCGCCGAGCTTGTGGCCCACCATATTTTCGGTCACGTAAACGGGAACGAAGGTTTTGCCGTTGTGGACGGCGAAGTTATGGCTGACGAAATCGGGGGTTATCATCGACTTGCGGCTCCAGGTCTTGATCGGCTTGCGATCAGATCCGGCATCGGCAACGGCGTCGATCTTAGCGAGCAGCTTTTGATCGACGTAAGGGCCTTTTTTGAGGGAACGTGGCATGGGAGATTTGAGATTTCAGATTTGAGATTTCAGATAGAGAAGGGATTACTTCTTCTTCGCCTTGTGGCGGGACTCGACGATGAATACACTGGTGGTTTTGCGCTTGTTGCGGGTCTTCTCGCCCTTCGCGTGGCCCCATGGGCTGGTAAGGTGCTGGCGACCACCACCGGACTTGGACTTGCCTTCGCCACCACCGTTCGGGTGGTCAACGGGGTTCATCGTCATGCCGCGGACCGTCGGGCGGACACCCTGCCAGCGGGTGCGGCCGGCTTTACCCGAGGTTTCGTTCATGTGGTCGCGGTTGCCGACTTGGCCGATGGTGCAGAAGCAACGGTCGTTGAAGCGGCGGATTTCACCGGAAGGCATTTTCACCAGCGCCCAGCCGCCATCGCGGTTGGATAGCACGGCGAGCTGACCTGCAGCGCGGGCGACTTTGCCGCCGTTACCAGGGATGAGTTCGATGTTATGAATCGAGGTTCCGAGCGGCACGGCGCTGAGTGGCATTGCGTTGCCCGTTTTCGGGGCAACGTTGGCACCCGCGACGATAGTCGTGCCGACTTCCAAGCCGAGTGGCGCGAGAATGTAGGATTTCTGGCCGTCCTCATACTGAATGAGGGCGATGCGGCAGGTGCGGTTCGGATCGTATTCGATGCCGAGGACGGTAGCGGGCGCATCAAGTTTACCGCGCTTAAAGTCGATCAGTCGGTAATGGCGCTTGTGTCCACCGCCGATGTGACGGGTGGTGATGCGACCGGTATTATTACGGCCGCCGCTGCGCTTGAGGGGCGTGAGCAGACTCTTCTCGGGCTTGCTCTTCGTAATCTCCTCGAAGGACGGGAGATTCTTGTAGCGGGCGGAAGGCGTGATTGGCTTGAAATTTTTCAGGGGCATGACAATCGGAACGTTGAGTGGTTACGTTAGAGACAGTGGGTAAACCGCTCAGATGAGATCGAGCGACTCGCCTTCTTTCAGACGGACGATGGCTTTTTTCCAGTGGTTCGTGCGGCCGGCATCGGCGCGACGTTGGCGGCGGAGTTTGCCGTCGTAGTTGGCGGTGCGAACGGCCAGAACGGTTTTTCCGAAGAGTTGCTCGACAGCCTGTTTGATCTCAAGCTTGTTAGCATTGCGATCCACTTCAAGGGTGACCTCGTTGTTGGTCTCCTGAAGCATTGTGGCTTTCTCGGAGAGGCGGACGTTTTTAATGACCTGGTAAATGTCTTTCATGATCTCGGTGTGTGGTCCGGGGTTCAGGCGGTGCGGGCCGCGAGGGTTTGCACGGCATCACCCACGAGGATGACGGTGTTAGCGAGGAGGAGTTGCTCAACGTTGAGGTCCGAACCCGTGACGAGTTGGGCATAGGCAACGTTGCGGGCAGCGAGGTAGGTTTTATCGTCGAATGAATTTCCCACTACGAGGATCTTGCCTGGCTTGGTCATCGCATCGAGCGCGGTGATGAAGGACTTGGTCTTGCCATCAGCGATCGAGAAAGACGGGACTGTGATGATTTTCTCAGCACGAACCAAATCGCCAAGAGTGCGCCGCAGGGCGAGCTTGCGGACGGTCTTAGGAACCTTCTTCGAATAGTCACGTGGGCGCGGGCCGAAGACCACACCACCACCGACGAAGATCGGAGCGCGCTTGTCGCCGTGACGTGCGCCACCAGTGCCTTTTTGTTTGTAGATCTTGCGGTTGTTACCGGAGACCTCGCCCCGGGTCTTGGTGCAAGCGGAGCCGGTGCGGCGGTTGGCGCGATAGGCGACCACGAGATCGTGGACAGCTTGGCGACCTTTCTCGGCACCAACCAACACGAGGCTGGCGGCTTGAGCGTCTTCTGCGGTGAAAGTCTTAGCGGACATGACTGGGAATCGTGAGAGGTTTCAAAAATGCCACCGGATCAGGCGGACTTCTTCTTGGCTGGGCGGACGGTGACGTAGTGACCGTTAGAACCGGGAACCGCGCCAGAGACGAGGATCACGCCGTCTTCTTTACGAACGGCGACGATCTTGAGATTTTGCACGGTGGTGCGGGTGGTGCCCATGTGACCGGGCATCTTTTGGTTCTTCCAAACGCGACCTGGAGTGGAACGGCAACCGATGGCTCCCGTTCTGCGATGCATCATGGAACCGTGGGTTTGCTTAAGGCCACCGAAGTTGTAGCGCTTGTAAACCCCTTGGAAACCGCGGCCCTTGGACTCGCCGATCACGTCAACCCACTGGCCTTCCGTGAAAGTATCCATGCCCGGATGAACCGCTGGAAGCTCAACGCCATTTTCGACGCGGAATTCCTGGATGAAATGCTTCGGTGCGCAACCGGCTTTCTTGGCAATGCCGAGAGCGGGCTTGGTGACGCGCTGTTCCTTGCGATCGCCATAGCCGACTTGAACTGCGGTGTAGCCGTCAGTTTCAGGAGTCTTGGATTGCAGGATCGTGTTGCCGGAAACGTCGATGACGGTGACGGGGATCATGATGCCAGCCTGTTGGTCGAACAGACGGGTCATACCGATTTTTTTACCGAGGAGGCCGAGTGACATGGCGATTTAAATTTGAGATTTGAAATTTGAGATTCAGTGAGTGAGCACCGCTTAGATACGGATAGTGATGTCAACACCGGCTGGCAGGTTGAGCTTCTTGAGCTCATCCACGGTGCGGGCGGTTGGATCGACGATGTCGAGAAGGCGCTTGTGAGTGCGGATTTCGAACTGCTCCATCGACTTTTTGTTCACGTGAACCGAACGGTTGACCGAGAACTTCTCGATGCGGGTCGGTAGTGGAATCGGGCCAGCCACACGGGCTCCCGTGCGTTTCGCGGTCTCCACGATTTCTTGAGCGGAGCGGTCGATCGCGCGGTGATCGAAGGCGCGCAGGCGGATGCGTATTTTCTGATTTTCCATGGTGGAGAAGGTTGTTTGACGGTTTACGTGGTTGGGCTACAGGGCGAGAAATCAACCGATTCGGTCACTGACGATTTCTTCGACGATATTGGTTGGGACTTGCTCGAAATGCGATGGGGTCATCGCATAGGAAGCACGTCCCGAGGAGAGGGTGCGGACGGCGGTGGAGTAGCCGAACATTTCTTTGAGCGGCACATTGGCATGGACGATGGAGAGCTTGCCTTTGGACTCGGTGTTCTGGATCTGTCCGCGGCGGCGGCTCAGATCGCCCATGACGTCACCTTGGTAATCGTCTGGGGTGGAAACTTCCACGGCCATGATCGGCTCGAGGAGGATGGACTTGGCTTTTTTGAAACCGTCCTTCATGGCGAAAATGGCTGCCATGGTGAAAGCGTTTTCGTTGGAATCAACGTCGTGGTAGGAACCATCGAGGATTTCAACGTGAACATCGATCACGGGATAACCGGCGATGATGCCGTTGGTCATCGACTCGTTGATGCCTTTATAAACGGCGTTGATATATTCTTTAGGGATGGTGCCACCGATGACTTTATTTTCGATGGTGAGGCCCTTGCCCTTTTCGTTAGGCTTGATAGCGATGATGACGTGGCCGTATTGGCCGCGGCCGCCGGATTGTTTGATGAGCTTGCCTTCGCCGCCAGCGGCTTGGGTGATCGTTTCGCGGTAAGCAATCTGTGGGGCACCGGTGTTCGCCTCGACTTTGAATTCGCGGCGGATGCGATCGATGATGATCTCCAAGTGGAGTTCGCCCATTCCCGCGATGATCGTTTGACCGGTTTCCTCGTCGGTCTTCACCTTGAAGGTCGGATCCTCTTCGGATAGACGTCCGAGTGCCATGCCAAGCTTCTCTTGGTCGGCTTTGGTCCTAGGCTCGACAGCCATCGAAATGACCGGTTCCGGGAAAGTCGGGGGCTCCAGAACCACGTCGTGGTTGTCGGCGGCCAGCGTGTCGCCGGTGGTGACATTTTTGATGCCAACCATAGCAGCGATGTCGCCGGAGTAGCAAGCGTCGATGTCCTTGTGCTCGTTCGCTTGGATTTGAATCAAACGGCCGACTCGCTCGGAGCGGCGGGTGCGTGGATTGTAAACCGTATCGCCTTTTTTGATGACACCGGAATAGACGCGGAAGAAAACCAGTTTACCAACGAACTTGTCTGCCCAGAGCTTGAATGCGAGAGAAACGAACTTTTCGTTGTCCGAGGTGATGACCTCGATCTGTTTCTCGTGGTCATCGGGATTCATGCCGATGGCCGCCGGAATGTCGAGCGGGCTTGGAAGGTAGTCGAGCACTGCGTCGAGCAGGTATTGGACTCCTTTATTTTTGAAAGCGGAACCACCGGCGACGGGCACCAGCAGGTTGTTGATCGTTGCGCGGCGGATGCCTTGCTTGAGCTCTTCGAGAGTGATCGGCTCTTCGTTGAGGAATTTTTCGCCCACGGCGTCATCCACGTCAGCAACGGCATTGACGAGTTCGTCGTGGGCCAGTTTACAGAGTTGGATTTGATCTCCTTCGAGATCCTTGACGGTGTAGGTGGAACCAAACTTGTCGTCGTCGGAATAGTAGATCGCCTTTTGGTTCACCACGTCGATCTGGCCGACGAGTTGGTCCTCGGCACCGATCGGGATCAGGATGCGGACGGCGTTGGCACCGAGCTTTTCCTTCACCTCGTTGAAAACGCTGTCGAAATTGGCACCCGTGCGGTCCATCTTATTGACGAACACGATGCGCGGAACATTGTATTTCGTCGCTTGCCGCCAGACGGTTTCGGTTTGTGGTTGGACACCAGCAACACCGCAGAAAACGACGATGCAACCATCCAGCACCCTCAGCGAGCGCTCGACTTCAGCGGTGAAATCAACGTGACCGGGGGTGTCGATGATGTTGATCCGCTGCTTCACACCGGGGAACAACTTCGTCATTCCCGTTTCCTCATGCTGCCACCACTCGGTGGTAACGGCCGCAGAAGTGATCGTGATCCCACGCTCGCGCTCTTGCTCCATCCAGTCGGTCGTCGCGCCACCATCGTGGACTTCGCCGATTTTGTGGATCATGCCTGTGTAAAACAGGATCCGCTCCGTGAGGGTCGTCTTGCCCGCGTCAATATGCGCGGCGATCCCGATATTTCGGGTGCGCTCGAGCACGTATTGGCGGTTTGGACTATTCGGATTCACGGACGGTAATTGCTAGAGCGCTGCCAGTTGATTAGAAACGGAAGTGAGCGAAGGCGCGGTTGGCTTGTGCCATCTTGTGCACATCGTCGCGTTTGCGGACGGCACTGCCTTGATTGTTTGCAGCGTCTTTGATCTCGTTGGCGAGAGCGACGTGCATCGGGGTGCCTTTGCGGTTGCGAGCGTAGTTCACGAGCCAGCGCATCGAGAGCGACTCGGAACGATCCGGAGCGACTTCGAGCGGCACTTGATAGGTCGCACCGCCGACGCGGCGGGATTTCACTTCCACGCGTGGTTTGGTGTTTTCCACGGCGCGGGTGATCACTTCGAGAGGATCGACGGTATCGACGCCTTCATTGGCGCGGTCGATTGCGGCGTAAACGATGCGCTGGGCGAGCGAACGTTTTCCGGACTCCATCACCTTGGTAATAAGGTGACCAACGAGAGCGCTGTCGTAGCGAGGATCGCGACGGTCTGGCTTGGTGAAAATGCGCTTGCGGCGTGGCATGGCGTTGGGATGGTGTGTTAGTTGATTTGAAAATTACTTCTTCCCGCCTTTTTTGGCAGGAGCGGCGACGGCACCGGGCTTCGGACGCTTCGCGCCGTATTTCGAACGGGATTGGCGACGTTTATCGACACCGAGGGTATCGAGCGAACCACGGACGATGTGGTAACGCACACCTGGAAGGTCCTTCACCCGACCACCGCGAACGAGGACGATCGAGTGTTCTTGGAGATTGTGGCCTTCACCGCCGATGTAAGCGATGACTTCGAATCCATTGGTGAGGCGCACCTTGGCGACTTTACGGAGCGCCGAGTTAGGCTTTTTTGGCGTCCGAGTCATGACTTGAAGACATACTCCGCGGCGCTGTGGGCAATTGACAAGAGCGGGGGACTTCGACTTTTCGGCCGGAGTGAGGCGTCCCTTGCGAACGAGCTGATTGATGGTCGGCATGATTTCCTGCGTGGTTCTGATTTTCCCGAGATTTGGGGACAAACCGGAGCGACGACAAGGCGACCTTGTAGTAGCTTTTTTCCGGAGCTGGACCCGATAAATTTTCCCTGTAATTTGAACTGCTTCGATTAAAACGTCAGCAGTCCTCGCTGTGGGGGGGGCGACTCTAGGAGCCGATCCCAACCTGACAAGCCCTAATTTGACTTTTTCTTCTATTTTTTGTCAGCGGCGGGGGAGAAGCTGAAAAATAGTGGCAGTAGGTGGGCTCGAACCACCGACCAAGGGCTTATGAGTCCCCTACTCTACCACTGAGCTATACTGCCTGGATTCAATCACGGGGTGGTATGTAACCCGCAAAGAGGCGAGTTCGTTATCGCCCTAGCGTGGGATTGTCCACCGGAATTTTAAAATGCATCAACCTTTCCTGTCACGCCCAGCCAGTGCCCGACCCGTCGGCGACATCTGATTCATCTGGATGATCGAGGGCGGCCCCTGAGCGACAAGGTTTCCACCGTGGATCCCACCACCTGGGCCGAGCTCAATCACCCAGTCTGCTGCGGCGATGACGTCCAAATGGTGCTCCACGACGAGCACGCTATGTCCCGCATCGCGGAGCCGAAGGAAGGCATCCAGCAACTTCTCGACATCGCCAAAGTGCAGCCCAGTCGTCGGTTCATCGAATAAATATAAGGTGTGCGGTGCCTGCGGACGGGCCATCTCAACAGCCAATTTCAGCCGCTGCGCCTCGCCTCCCGATAGCGTGTTGGCGGCTTGTCCGAGCTGTAAATATCCCAGTCCAAGCTCGTCCAAAATATTGAGGATGTGGAAAATTTTCGGAATCGCCCGAAAAAATACCGTCGCTTCACTCACCGCCATATCTAACACCTCGGCGATCGACTTGCCCTTGAACGTCACCTCCAGCGTCTCGCGATTGAATCGCCGACCGCCACACGCCGGACATGCCACCCACGCGTCCGGCAGGAAATGCATCTCAATCTTCAAGCGCCCGTACCCTTGGCAGCGCTCGCAGCGACCGCCCGCCGCATTGAAACTAAATCTGCCAGGCCCATAGCCACGCTGCTTGGAGAGCTTTAGTTTTGTGAAAAGGTCGCGAATTTGATCAAACACCCCGGTGAATGTCGCTGGATTCGAGCGCGGGCTGCGACCAATCGCCGACTGGTCCGCAACTACACATTTCTCAATTCGCTCCAAGCCCTCGATCCCATCATGTTTCCCCGGTGTCTCGCCAGATCCGTGAAAATGCCGAGCCAAGGCCCGCCGCAGGATCGAATCCGCCAAGGTCGATTTTCCACTGCCGCTCGGTCCGCTCAAGCACACCAACTGCCCTAACGGAATCACAACATCCAGATTCTTTAAATTATGCTCCCGCGCTCCCCGGATCACCAACTCCCCTCTTCCATCCTCTTTCTGGATTCTGGATTCTTGTCTCTGAACTCTCCCCCTCAACCACTCTCCCGTCGGCGAAACAATTTCTAACGGACGCCCTGCTGCCAGTACGTAACCCCCTGCGCGTCCCGCACCCGGTCCAAGATCGATCACCCAATCCGCCGCGCGGATGATTTCCTCATCGTGTTCTACGACGACCACCGTATTTCCCAAATCCCGCAAGCGCAGCAGCGCCCCGATCAGCCGTCCCGTATCCGCCGCGTGCAGCCCGATGCTCGGCTCGTCCAACACATAAATCACCCCGGACAATCCCGCGCCAAGTTGCGTCGCCAAACGGATCCGCTGCGCCTCCCCGCCTGACAGCGTCCCGCTCGTCCGCTCCAATGTTAGATAATCCAACCCCACTTCTGCTAGAAATGCCAGTCGCGACCGCACATCGTCCGCAAGCCGCTTGCATACCTCCGCCTTCCCCGGTTCAAACGTCATACCATCGATCCACCGCATCGCATCAGTGACCCCCAACTCACAAAAATCCTGAATGCCCAGCCACTGGCCACTTTGTTGAGTGTTAGAAAAATCTCCCTCTTCCTCCGCGTCCCTTTGTGACCTCTGCGCCTGTGCGGTTATAACTTCTTCATCTTGTTTCTGGTCTCTGAATTCTGGCCTCTTCCCCTCAATCTTCACCGCCAACCACTCCGGCTTCAACCGCTTCCCATCGCAAACTCGGCACGCCCGATGCGCCATGAATTTCGCCAGTTTCCGCCGCGTAAGTTCTGACTTCGCTTCCCGATATTTCCGCAAAATCCCCTCCCCATCCGCGCCTGCTTCCAACAACGCCGGATCGCAAAACATCTCCGTCCCCAGCCCCTCGCAGCCTTCACATGCTCCCAGATGCGAGTTGAAGGAAAAATGCTTCGGCGAGAGGTCCTCGATCATGAAACCCGTGCGCGGATTCCGATAACTCGTCTGAAAAACCAGATCCCGCCATGCATCTTGGCCGGGTTCCTGCACCGCCGCCCGCGCTTCAACCCCACACAGTCGCAGCGCCGTTTCCACCGAGTCCGCCAACCGCGATTCCACCCCGGCACGAATCACAAACCGGTCCACCACGATCTCTACCGCAGTAGGAAACTCCGGCCACTGCGCCGCCGCTTCCTCGATTTCTAACACCACACCATCCACCCGCACCCGGATATATCCCTGCCGCTGCAAGTCACCTAGCAATCTAGCAGAATCTCCCAACTCTTCCATTGGCAGCGGGGCCAACAACACCACCTTCGTCCCCTCCGCCATTGCCGCCAGCGCGTTCACAATATCCAACGCCCCCATCCGCTCCAGCCGCTCTCCCGTCACCGGATCATGCGGAATCCCAGCCGCCGCCCACAGCACTCGGAGGTAATCATAAATCTCCGTCGCCGTCGCCACCGTCGAGCGCGGGTTCAGCCCCCCGCCCCGTTGTTCGATCGCAATCGCCGGACTCAGCCCTTCAATCGCATCCACATCCGGTTTCTCTAACTGATCGAGAAATTGCCGCGCATACACTGACAGCGATTCCACATACCGTCGCTGCCCCTCGGCATAAAGCGTATCAAATGCCAACGACGACTTACCCGACCCGCTAGGCCCGGTGATGACCACCAGCTTCCCTCGCGGAATATCCACATCGATGTTCTTTAAATGATGCTGCCTCGCACCCTTGATTCGAATCACATCACCTCCGTGTAGCAGCGGCCCATGACCGTCGCTTTTCGATTTCCCAGACTGCCGTTTCGCGCCCACGCCGCAAAGCAAGCCGTGCCGGATGCCATGTGGCGAGCGCGGAATCCAGGAACCTCCGGAACACTCAATCCGCCAAATCCTCGTTGAAGAAAATCTTGATAAACTTCATCTTCTTTCCCTCATCATAACCGTGTTCCAAAATCGTGTCCGGCTTGGCTGCCAGCGCTGGCTTCAAGCGGATTTCCACGCCCGTATCGAGCTTCATCATCGAGCGAATCTTCTGCTTGGCCTTGGTCACATCCTTCTTGGAAATCTCAAAGTTATCTTCTAACCGATGCCCCTGCTCCTCCTCGATCTGCGATCGGTGGGCGGCGAATTTTGCCTTGGCTTCGGGCGTTTTCAGCACCTCGTCCTCGAATTCATGGAGGCTGAAATTTTCCTTTTCCTCGAAATAGGTGATCGCATCGCGGGCCGCATTCGAGCTGTCCCAGGGTGGCGCATCGGCAGCGGTGCTCGGCTGCTGCTTTTTTTCCTTTTCCATGAAGGCAACCGCCATATTCGCATATTTGTTCGTCAAAAACGGGCTATCGGTGATGGGCACCACGCCGAGAAAATCCCGCACCCAGAACCGCGAATCCGATCCCGAGCGATCGAATGTTAGAACATAATAACCCTTGGCCGCGAGGTGGTTAAGAATCAGGCAGCCCTTGTCGATTTTTTCCGGGTTGATCCCCTGCTCCGTGTGCAGTTGTAGATCGCCATCGCGGGTGGAAATGCTGAGGAACGGGACGACGCTCTCGGACTTGAGTATGCACAAGCCCTGAGTGAGCGTGCCATCGATGTCGATGTCCTTGATGAGCGAAATGCAGAGGTCGCCAGACTTGATGTTCGGATGATTCGACTTGGCATAGAGGCGCTTGGCGATGTCGCAGCCTTTTTCTAGCAGCCCATCGTCCGCAGCGAAAATCGCCGCCGCGCAGGCATTCATCTCATGCTGATCGAGCGACGAATGGTGGCTGAAGCGGTGGGCCGTAAGATTCTTGAATGGCTTGAGAAAAATAGCGGCGAGCGGCTCCTGATCGTGCTCCGAGATTTTAAAAACCTCCTTGGAGGTCTGGAGCGGTTCATCGCGCTGGGGGTGGCCAACTTTGGCCAGCACCAGCCCGACGGCGGTGGCGGAGGTGAAACGAATCTTGGCAGACATGGGAGCAGGAACCTAGAAGCGCGGAATGATTTGAACAGTTCCATTTCTGGCATTTTTGAATTAGAAATCAAACATCGCCTGCGGCCCCTTTTTCAGCGGATCGGCGGCCTCAATCCCCTCGCGCAGGCCCGCAGCGGCGAAGCGGATGAAGCGACCAAGCGTGGCCTCCATCGTCGGCGTGCCAGCGGCTCCGTTAGTGAGTCGCTGGGGCAAGTCGTGGTGGGTCAGCAAGCGGATCATCCCGCCCGTGATGAAATGGACGCGCCAGACCAGATCTTCTGTCGCGAGCGTGGGTAACGACTTAGCAAACAATCGGATGTAACGATCATTTGTTTTCTGAAGTTGAGCCTCGATGACCGCTGGCAAACCATCGCCCTGCTGCGCGAAAATTCGCCCCATCAGCCTGTAAAAAAGTTGTTCGGAAAGCCCGGATTTTTTTACCTGGCTGACCAGCGGTCGCACCAAGGCGTCGATGATTTCCTCCAGCGGCACCACCTTACCCGCCCATTTCCGCTCCAGCGAATCAAGCCGCACCAGGCGCTCCTCAGTGACCGGGGTCATGTGGCGCTGCATCACCAGACCCATCAATTTTTCCCGCCCGCCGAAATGGTAGTTCACAGCGGCCACGTTGCACTTCGCGAGTCCAGTGATGTCCCTGATGGAAACTGCGCCGAAGCCTTTTTCGGCAAACAATTGCTCGGCGACATCCAATAATTTCCGCTTCGATCCAGACTCAGGCAAGGTCATATCACTCATGGCTGCCCCCAATCAATCGGGTCAAACGCGAATGTCAAACGAACGCTTTAATCTTATCATGCAAGTGCCCCAAATTCAATCTTTGGCAATCACTCCTATGAGTGATCATTGGGCATACATCGAGGAAGACTAACGGAGAACTACGGTAAATGACCTGCCCCTCCAACCGTCGCAATACTTCCCCACCCGCCCTCATGAATACTTGCCACTCGTCTCGCCTATCCGCCGCCATGAACTACCTTGGTTTGCTATTGCTCACACTGCTGCATCTGCACGCGCAGACTGGGGAGAAGCTGGTGGCAGCCGCCCGCAAGCAGATCGGCGTTACGGTTTCCTATGATCCCGGCCCATTTCTTCCCGGCGACATCGTGACCTGCACCGTCCCGCAGAATCTGCCGCACGTCATGCTCGTCAGCGACCGCAAGACCGCGGGCGGCGTCCCCTTGGTCATCCACAACAGCGGCGCTGGAACGCACGAGGACGACATGCTGTTCCGGTTTCCCCTGACGGGTCATTACCGTTTGAAATAACCGGCAAATTGCGACTTTCGCGCTTGGCCCCCGGCGGCATACCGAGTGTGATGATGCCGAAATGGCTTACCTCGACGAAAACTTCCTGCTGTATTCCCCGATGGCCCGCCGGCTTTTTCATGAACTCGCCAAGGACCAGCCAATCATTGATTACCATTGCCATCTCTCGCCCCGGGAAATCGCGACCAACCATCGCTGGGAAAATCTCGCAGAAATTTGGCTCGGCGGCGATCATTACAAATGGCGGCTGATGCGGGCGAACGGCGTGAGCGAGGACTTGATCACGGGCGATACCACCCCCCGCGAGAAATTCCAGGCTTGGGCGGAAACCGTGCCATTCACCCTGCGCAATCCGATCCACCACTGGACGCACATCGAGTTGCAACGCTACTTCGGCATCGACCTCCTGCTCACTCCTGCCACCGCCGATGAGATTTGGGAGCGGGCGAATGCGAAACTCGCCGAGCCGGATTTTTCCACCCACGGCATCTTGAAAAAATTCGACGTCCGTGTGGTGGGCACGACCGATGATCCCGCAGATCCGTTAGACGACCATGCGGCCATCGCCGCCTCGAATTTAAAAACCCAAGTGGTGCCGACCTTCCGCCCGGACAAGGCGTTTCACGTGGATCGACCCGATTTGCTCGCTTCGTGGTTGGATAAACTCGAAGCCGTCTCAGACACCAGCATTGTCCATTTCTCGGATCTGTTAGCTGCCCTGCAAAAACGCCACGATGATTTCCACGCGGTGGGCGCACGTCTATCGGACCACGGACTGGACCGGCTGCCCGCCCTGTATTGCACCGATGAGGAGGCGGCGATGATTTTCAACCGCGCCCGCAAAGGCCACCCGGCCACACCGGAGGAGAAGGAAAAATTCTCGTTCTATCTGATGCTCTTCTTCGGCCAGCTCGACGCGGCAAAGGGCTGGACCAAGCAGCTCCACCTCGGTGCTGCGCGGAATGTGAACTCGGAAATGGCCAGAAAACTTGGGCCGGACACTGGCTATGACACCATCGGCGACACGCCCCAAGGTGCCGCACTCTTGATGTATCTCGATGCGCTGGTCAGCGTCGGGACCTTGCCGAAGATGGTCATCTACAACCTCAACCCGCGCGACAATTACCTCTTCGCTTGTCTGACCGGGGCGTTCCAAGATGGCACCAGCGCCGGTAAAATTCAGTTCGGCTCGGGCTGGTGGTTTCTCGATCAGAAAAACGGCATGGAACTCCAACTCGACGCGCTCTCGGCCACCGGCCTGCTCTCGCGCTTCGTCGGGATGCTCACTGATTCCCGCTCATTCCTATCATTTCCGCGCCACGAATATTTCCGCCGCATCCTCTGCAACCTCATCGGTGGCGAGGCAGACCGGGGTGAACTACCGGATGACTTCGCCGCCCTCTCCGCGCTCGTGGAAGCTGTGTGCTTCGGCAATGCCAAGCGCCACTTCGGCTTCGACGTTTAATGCTTTTTCCTAACACAAATATCATGACCCACAAACTCCTCACCCCGTTCTTTCTCTTCACCGCCGCCCTCCACGCGACTCCGGTTTTCATCGGCACCAACACCGGCGGCGCATCCGCGAGCAAAGGCATCTATCTGGCGGATTTCGATCCCACCACCGGCAAATTAAGCGTCCCGGAACTCGCGGCGGAATACAAAAGTCCCGGCTTCCTCGCGTTGCATCCGTCGAAGCCGATCCTCTACTCCTGCGGTCAGCCGACCCAGCCCTATGCGGATGGGACAAACTCGGTCGCGGCCTTCAGCATCGGTAGCGACCACGCCTTGAAATTGATCGGCGAGACATCTGCGTGCGGGAAAGGATCCTGCCACGTCGCCGTGGATGCCACCGGCGGCACGCTCGCTGTGGCAAATTATGGAGATGGCAGCCTGGCGACGGTGAAGTTGGATGCGGATGGCATTCCCACTGCGGCGGTCACCGTGATCACCAACAACGGCAGTGGGCCTAACCCAAATCGCCAGAAGGGACCACACGCGCACGGAGTCTATTTTTCCAAAAACAACGACCTCCTCTTCGAGCCAGATCTGGGGCTGGACAAAATCTTCATCTATCCCTTCGACGGAGCGACCTCCAAGCTTGGCACCCCTTTGCCGCCTCTCACCTGCGTGGCAGGCTCCGGTCCCCGGCATCTCGCGTTTTCCCCGGATGAAAAAAACGCCTACATCATCAACGAACTCGACAACTCACTGCTGGCCACCGCTTACAGCAACGGAAAATTTTCACCCATCAGCACCACGCTCACCCTGCCGTTGGACTTCACAGGCACCAGCACCACCGCCGAGATCGAAGTCCATGCGAACGGAAAATTCGTGTATGCGTCTAACCGCGGCCATGACAGCATTGTAGTCTATCAGCGCGACGGTGAGAGTGGCGCGCTGAAATTTCTCCAACGCGCACCCTGTGGTGGCAAGATCCCGCGCCATTTCAAAATCGATCCCAGCGGCAAATGGCTGCTCTGCGCCCATCAGGATTCTAACACCATCAGCGTGCTGCCGCTCAATGATGAGACCGGAATGTTGGGCGAACCGACATTGACGGTCCCCTCTCCCAGCCCGATTTGTCTGCTGTTTGGTCGGTGAGTGGCGGCGCCCGAGATCTAGGAGCGGCGATTTCCCTCCGGCCATGCGGGATGCGCTTTGCGACTTTAGGAGTCTCGCTATCGCTCGCTCTGCATTCCGAATCGCGGTGCCCATGAAGTGACCCTGAAAAGCGGTGAAGCCTCATCCCATTGGCTTATCATGGGCACGGCGGATCGGAGTCCGCCGCTCCTTGGGATCAAGACTACGCGACCATTTTCGCGAATTAACGGAAAATTCTTTTGGCAGCGCGGTGACGTGTGGGCCGGACGCGCACACTCCTTGAATTGTTAGTTTTCAAGCAGGGTCCGCAGTTCTTCCGCGATCACGGCAGCGGCCTCGTGCACCGCAATCGCCCGTCCCGCTTCGTTTTCCAAGCTACTCATGCTCACGCCGTCGATACCGCAAGGAGTGATGGCAAAAAACGGCGGCAGAGATTCCGGCGTGATATTGATCGCAAAGCCGTGCATGGAAATCCATTTTCTAACACCCACACCGATCGAGGCGAGTTTGCGATCTTCCACCCAGACGCCGGTCAGTCCGTCCCGGCGGCCAGCATTCACGCCGAAGCAGGCACAAGCACGGATCAAGGCGTCTTCAAGTTTCCGCAAATGCGCATGAAGATCCCTGCCACGCGGGGTGAGATCAAGCATCGGATAGCCGACGAGCTGGCCCGGACCGTGATAAGTCGCCTGCCCGCCACGGTTGGTTTCATGCACTGGATAAGGCAGCGATTCCGGATCGCGGAGGGAGGAGGTATCGCGCAGGCGACCGATGGTGTAAACAGGTTGATGCTCTAGCAGGAAAATCGTATCGCCGCCGGCACCTGCTAGAATGGCGGCGACCTGTGCTTCCTGGATGCGCAGGCCGTCTTCATAGGCGATGAGTCCGGGGAGATGCTTGATTTCGAGCATTTTCTGAAGAAGGGAATTGCGCCGCAAAGGGACCGCGATGCAGTCATACGCCCGGATTGTCCATGCGGTGCTGATTTTTGTCTGGAATAATCGCAAGGTTCAAGACTTTCCCATGACCACGGCATCCGTATAATCCCGTGAAATCCGGTGTTTGCTGGATCGTGTTTTCAAAACTTCCGCTTACTTCAACGTCCCTTTGCGTCCTCAGCGTCTTGCACTACTCTCTCCCAGCTTCCATCCAACTGCCGCATGAACCTCCTCTCAAAACTCGTCCGCTACGGTTCCATCTTCGCCGCCATCTTCGGGGTGATCATGATCGTGAATGTCACGCGCATCCAAGCCGAGCGGGCGATGCCACCTCCCGGTGATCCGCCGGTCATGCCGCCACAGAAGCCGTTCGCCCAAGCCGTGGCGGCGACCGGCATCCTCGAGGCTCTGAGTGAAAACGTCGCCATCGGAATGCCGCTGCCCGGCTTGGTCACTGAAGTTTCCGTGAAGGTGAACGACGTGGTTAAAAAAGACCAGGCGCTGCTGCAGCTCGACGACCGCGATTTGCTAGCCGAGCAGCTCGCCACGCGGGCGCAGCAGGAAATCTCGCGGGCACAGATTTCAGTGAGCGAGGCCCAGCTTGCGAAACTGGAGTCCCAGCTTGCCCGCTTGAATTCCGTGAGCGACAGCCGGGCGGTAAGTCGTGACGATCTGGAAAACCGCAAGCAGGACGTGACCGTCGCCCAGGCTCAACTCATTGCCGCCAAGGCCCAACTCACCGCAGCCGAGACCTCGTTGAAACGCATCGCCCTGCTCATCGAGCGCCTGACCGTGCGAGCACCGCGTGATGGCACGATCATTCAAGTAAATATCCGCGCCGGTGAATACGCCGCCACCTCGCCGAAAACCCCGGCGATGATTCTTGGGGATACCGAGAAGTTGCAAGTCCGGGCCGACATCGATGAGCAGAACGCCACCCGCATCCGCGTCGGGCAGAAAGCCCACGGTTATTTGAAAGGCGATCCCAACGTCACCTTCCCGCTCGAATTCATTCGCGTTGAGCCCTACGTCATCCCCAAGGTCTCCCTCACAGGTTCCAGCACCGAACGGGTGGACACCCGGGTTTTGCAGGTGATTTACTCGCTCGTCCGCCCGGCGGACCCGCCACTTTACGTCGGCCAGCAAGTGGATGTATTCATCGAAGCTCCCGACCGCCTCAAACACCCATGAAACCATTTCTGCTAGTTTTTCCTGCCGCCTTGTTGCTTGGCGCTTGCAGGTTAGGTTCGGATTTCAAACTTCCCGGCGCGACCGGCGGGCTGAAATGGAAGGAGTCCAAGTCGGTGTCCGGCACCCGCCTGCCCGATGCCTGGTGGCGCTTGTTCAACGATGGCAGCCTGACCCGTCTGGTCGAACGCGCGCTGGCCGCTAACAACGATCTAGCAGCCGCCAAGTCCCGTGTGGACACCGCCCGCGCACTGGTAGGAGTGGATCGGGCAAAACTTTTTCCAACCCTCGATCTGTCCGGTTCCGCCGGTATTTCCCGCAGTTCCGCCGATGCGCTGAAGGGCAATCTCCCGCCCGGTGCAAGTGTCGATCTGGAAGCCCAGCGCTACCGCAGTAGCTTCGATCTCGCATACGACCCGGATCTCTGGGGCCGGAACAAGCGCCAGATCGAGGCTTCATCCGCGCAAGCGGATGCCAGCGAGGCGTTGTTAGATTCGCTGCGCCTTGGGGTTGCCAGCGAGGTCTGCCGCCAGTATTTTCTCCTGCGCGGATTGGATGCTCAGGAGGCGGTGCTGAATGATACGGTTAAGAGTCGTCAGGCCGCGCTAGAGATCCAGAAATCCAAGGCCGACGCGGGTTTGATCGACGGACTTTCCTCCAGCCGCGCCCGCACCGAGGTGGAACTGGCGAACAATGATCTCGCCATCGTCCAACGCCAGCGCGGGGCGGCGGAACACGCACTCGCCGTGCTTTGTGGGACCCGACCATCGGATTTCTCGGTGTCCGGAGACTCTGCTGTTCGGGCCTTGCCAACGATCCACGCTGGCTTGCCAGCGGAGGTGCTCAGGCGTCGCCCGGACGTGCGCGCCGCCGAGCAGGACCTGCGTGCCGCAAATGCCCGGATCGGCGTCGCCGAGACTGCGTTCTATCCGAATTTCAGCCTCACAGCGGGTGCGGGATTTGAATCCGTCGATGCCAAACGTTTCTTGGATTGGGAAAATCGCGTGCTCTCACTCGGAGCCGGGGTCGCCGCGCCAATCCTTGATGGCGGGACCAACAAAGCCAACTATCAGGCCGCCCGCAGCCGCTACGATGAGGCGCTGGCCAAATACCGCCAAAGCCTGCTAGTCGCCCTGCGCGAAGTGGAGGATGCCCTGCTCGACCTCGACGGCTTGACCAAATCCCGCACGGCTCTTGACCATGCGTTGGCCAGTTCGCGCGATACCCGCCAACTTTCCCAAGAGCGTTTTGACAAGGGCTTAACTGGCTACCTCGATGTCGTAGATGCCGATCGCACCGTTCTGCAAACCCGCCTCGCTCTCAGCCAGATCGAGGCCCAGCAGCGTATTTCACTAGCCGCCCTCGCCAAGGCTCTCGGCGGTGGCTGGAGCGGGAAATAGATAGGTGCCAAACGATTCAAGGATTCACAATCGACGTCGATGGAGGCACGATGATGATCGGAGGAATGATGGGAAAAAGCGGATTTCCACCAGTCGTCCCCGGATTTGGCCCGATCGGGCCATGGCCAGGGAAATCGAGAGGATTCCCCTGATCCGCAACCGTTTGTTTCGGAACCTCCATCGCGACTTTGGAATCCTTACCGCTCTTGGAGCTTTTCGCACTGGTGCCCGAGTCGCCGCCATTCGGATCGAGTTTGGCAAGGAGAGCTTGGATCTCGGCGAAAGACTCCGGGTCAGCGGCGATCGCGCATTGGGAGACGATCCGCATGGTTTCCGGAGCCTCATGAATGGCAGCGCTGACAATGGCGACCACCGTCGCAACATCCGCCTCACTGGACTTGATCGCTGCTTTGACGATTTCACAGGCACACGATGGATTAGCACCGACCTCGGCGGCCACCGTTTCCAGCACTCTAGCGTGGTCGAGTTTCACACTTTGTTCCACGGACAAGGAAATCCTGGAGCAATCGGTAGCAGTTTCGGTCCTGCCGGATTCCCGATAAAGCGCTGAAATCAGCGCGAGGCCGTTTTTCAATCCCTCGGTTGGAATTTCACGGTCCGCAGACGTGGCGCTGGTGGAATTTTTTGAAATTTCCTGAAAAGGAGAAGGCTCGCGCAGCAGGTCAAGATCGATTACCGCATCGACATTGCGGCGGGTGGGCAGGCGCATATCCAAGGTGGAGGCGTCCTGCGCAGCGAAAACCGGCTTCTGAATTGGCCCATCGCCACTGGCCTTTTTCCAAGTGGGAAGCTCTCGATTGCTGAGCAAAGGAGCCGTCACGACAAAGCCGGTATTCTGGCTGGAATCTAGATTCCCGCGCTTGGCGACGATCTCGGATGATGAGACCGCAGTCGCCATGTTCTGGGCGGAAAGCGGTGCGATCAGCGCGAGAAATAGAATGGGATTCAGGGAATTGGGCGTTTTCATCGGGTGGTAATTGGGTGCAACACTGAGATTGGAACAAATTTTATAGTCTTTGGCAAACATATATTATTAGGAAATCTTAATAATACACCTTGGTTCATCTCGCAAGCGGGCCGCTGTCATTGACGCACCGGGCGCTGTCAGGCAAAGGTTGCTTGGATTTCACCCTTCCATCCTAGATTGGCAATTTTCTCCAAAGCCTGCTCAAAACTTGGGATCCACAACCCCTCTCGCGCGATTTGATCCCCATCGCGTGGAAATCCCCCACCGCCTAAAGCCGTTTCCGCGAGATGAAAACACAGCCATGCACGCCACCGGCGGATCTCGGCCCGTGGCCCGGTCATGCGGCTGGCGAGATGCTGAAAATGACGGACAGGGTTGCCGAGATAGCCGCATTGGCCGGTGGCGGATTGTTCCAGAATCCAAACCAGCGCCCGGTAAGGCGGCGGGGTCGTCCAGAGTTCCGGTTCGTCACCGGTGAGGTCAGCCATCCAAGCTTTGTTGAGCTGGAGGATCGCCTGCGCAGGCTTGCCCGCGAGCCATTGCGATTGCGCGTAGCACAGGGCATCCTGATAAAAAGCAGTTCCCCTGACTTGGCCATGCCGCCGGGTCAGCGAGAAATCGTGAATCCTGGAAATTTCCGGGAGGTGCGGGCAGGGAAGTGAGTTGATGGCGGTAAGTTGATAGTTGATGGCGGGATAAGGCAGAAAATGTCTCGAAAATCGAATCTAAAAATTTCTTCCAAGCATGAACCATCAACTCTCCACCATCAACTTCTTAAACGCTTGCATCTCCGCGCGGATCGTCAACTCTCGCCGCCCCATGAGCAATCGTTTGGAAGGAAAAGTCCTCGTCGCCCAAGGTGGCGGCCCCACTCCCGTCATCAACCAGAGCATCGTCGGCGTCGCCCTCGAGGCCCGTAAATTCAGCCAAGTCACCTCGATTTACGGCGCAGTCCACGGCGTGCGCGGGATCATCGATGAAAACTTCGTCGATCTCACCCGTGAGACCACGCACAATCTTGAGCAGGTCGCCGGCACGCCATCGTCCGGCCTACTCTCCACCCGCGACAAGCCGGATGAAGAGTATTGCCAACGCATGTTCAAGGTCATGCAAGCGCACGACATCCGCTACTTTTTCTACGTCGGCGGCAACGATTCTTCGGATACCGTTCGCATCGTTAAAGAGCAGGCCAAGGAGGCGAATTACGAGCTGCGCGCCATCCACATCCCGAAGACCATCGACAACGACCTCGAGGAAAACGATCACTGCCCTGGATTTGGCTCGGCAGCGCGGTTTGTGGCCCAGGCGTTTACCGGGGTGAACCTCGACAACCGCGCACTCAAGGGCGTTTACATCGGCGTCGTCATGGGGCGTCACGCGGGATTCCTCACCGCCGCTTCGTCACTCGCACGCAAGTATTTCGATGACGGACCGCACCTCGTCTATGTGCCGGAACGCCACTTCGTCATGGAAAATTTCCTCGCCGATGTGGACCGAGTTTATCAGCAACACGGCCTCTGCACGATCGCCGTTTCAGAAGGAATTTCCGATCCCGAAGGCACTGCGATGATCGTCAAACTGCTAGGCTCCGAGGAACGGGACTCCCACGGCAACGTCCAACTCTCCGGGACCGGCGCACTTGGCGATCTACTCTCCAACGAAATCCGCAAAGGACTCGGCATCAAACGCGTCCGCTCCGACACCTTTGGCTATCTGCAACGTTCGTTCATGGGCATTCAGTCCGACCGCGACGCCCGCGAGTCCCGCGAGGTCGGGGAAAAGGCCGTCCAATACGCGATGTGGGACAACGTCGATGGCTCAGTGGTCATCAAGCGCCCGGTGCTTGATTACAGCGTGGATTACGAACTGGTGGACATCGCGAAAGTCGCTGGCAAGACTCGTCACATGCCGGACCATTTCATCAATGCCGAGGGCAATGGCGTGACCCAGGAATTTCACAATTACTGTCGTCCGCTGTTAGGCTCGGGACTTCCTGAACCTCACCGCCTGCGTGCGCCGAAGGTTGCGAAGATCCTGCACAAGTGAGGAAAGGAGTCGCGACAAATCGCAGATATACTGCCACGCGTCAGGATTTGTGGTTTTGCTTTATAAGGAGTGGCGACCTTATTGTCGCCTCTTTGCCGTCAACACGAAAGAAAGGGACAATAAGGTCCCTTCTCCTTACTCCACAAATCCTGAGGCGCGGCAGTATAGTTGCGGCAAAGTGGCTGGAGCATCTCTGCTCCAGACCGTGTAAGGAGCGTCTCGCTCCTCGTTTTCATCTCAGGAAATCAGCCGTAACTACGTGCAATTCGAGCAACGATCTTATCGTCATTTCATTGCACGAACAAAGAAGGAGGGATAAAAATCTCGCTCCTTATCTTAGTCCATCTCGACGCGGTATCGTGGGATGGACTTGTCGATTTCCCGGCTCCACGCATCGATCCCGCCACGCAAGGCGTAGGTTTCTTGGAGACCGTGCCCCCGAAACCATGCGACTTGATCAAGGACGTTGCGGCCAGTGTGGTCGTAAAGCAGAATTTTCGTTAGAGGAGGGCCGGCGAAGAGTTGCTGCTGGAGTTCTTGGGTAAAAAACTCCGAACCGGGAATCACCGCCGCCTCGTGTTCTTCACGCGTCCGAAGGTCAATAAGGCGGAACTGGGAAAATTGTTCGCTGGCGGTGGCCGGCTCCATCCACAGCGCGGAATCGTGAATATGGCTGGCAAGCAGGTGCTCTAACACCTTGGCCACCGGGATCTCCGAACGCTTGCAAAGCTCCGCGAGCGTTTCTTCGTTGGAAAACGCGCAACTCTGGCAGCCACCGAGATGATAGCGGGCGAAAATGGCCCGCCGTGCGCCAGGCAGCATTTCAAGAATCACCCCCATCGGGGATTCGGCAGTCAAATCGGAAATTTGCATCAGGGGAGCCTACGCGTCGCGCAGGGGAAAACAACTCCGAGCCTTGGCATCGCATATCTACTTCCAGCTTCCGTGCGGATTCCATCACTCGTGACTTAAACTCCTCCCGGTCACGCCAGTGATCGATAGGAGCAGTGGCTGGAGCGTCTCGCTCCAGTCCGTTGCCGAGGCGTCTCGCCCCGAGCCTCTTCAATCTTGTCTGCTCACGGCTGACTCGCCACTTCTTTTCCTCATTTCCGAAACGCCTCCACCAACAGATTAAACAACGCCTCCACTGTCGCCGTCACCTCCTCCAAATCCTCCTCTTCCGAAAACACCGCAAACGTCACCAGCTCGCGCAACTCCGCCTCGCCGTCCTTCCAGCCGGGTGCTTCGCAAAACCGTCTTGTCCACCGGCGTGCCGGTGAAGCCGATGTAGCTCGCGTTCGGCAGGCCGGCCATCAGGAAGTTCCCCAGATCGCCGCCCGTCGTCCGGTGCGCCTCGTCGATCAGCACATAGATGTTCTTCCGCAGGTTCAGGTCCGCCGGCATGTCGCGGAACTTGTGGATCATCGTCACGATGATGCCCGTGTAATCATTCTTCAGCAGCATTGCCCAAGGCGGAGAGGTATTGCCAATCTCCCTTGGATCTTACAGGTTTGAGCGACTTTGATACGCTTAGACTACGGACCACCCGCTTTCTGAGTCTTTACCGGAAAATTGATCTCTTATTACCTAGAGATGATACGCCTGATTTTGATTGGAGCAGGTTATCTAAAAGTTATTTGGCACATTAGGTTTAATAAATTATCTATTCACCATCCCCACAATGCCTTGGCCCGCATGGCTGCGTGCAAGTCATCTTCCCGTTGCCACATCGCCTCATTCCTCGCCTGAACGTTCATCCTCAACGGTATTTTGCCTGATTCAGATAATAAACGCTTTCCTCCGCTGAAAATCCACCTTCCCGTAATGCTCTTAATGAAATGCCATCGGAAAGATCCCTCATTCTCGGACCACTCAGCCAATAATTAGTACCGAAAGACGTGAATTGCAGTTCCCAGAAAGCCTGTTCCCTTCGTTTCCGAAGCGCCACCTTGGCCTCTGCTCGGAGTTTGGCTTTTTCCATCGCCAACTCTATTTTTGCCATCGCCTTTTCAGCATCATCCCTTTCTTTATCAAATTCGTCGGCGATTTCTTTATTGTAGGAAAAATCCGCCCGCATTTTTTCGCTCAACTTTTCAAACCTCACCGAGGCCGATCCATCCTTGTAAACGAAACTGATGAAACTCGGCTTCACCCTCAAGGAACGGATTCCCTCGTAAACCTCGCCTTTCGTCGTCTCCAGCCGCGTGATTTCCGGCACGGGCACGGGTTGATTCTCCCCACCGGCCAAACCCAGCGCCTTGCGGGATTCCGCCGTGAATTTCTCCGGCGCGATCCTGCCGATTCCTCCCGCGTGCGTCACTTTCACTTTTCCCGCTTCCATCACGGCATCCGTGACTTTTTCCAGCTTGCTCCCATCCGTCATTTCCAGCGTGTCCGGCACGCCCAGGCACGGGGAAACGATGGAAATCAGGGCCAAGAAAACCACGGGGAGAGGATTTTTGATCGCTCATCCCTAACGCCTCCGCCGCATCCCGTCAATGGCTTCGAGACAGGATGAATTGGCCGGGGAGTCGCGATTTCGAGCGGCGGCGGCTGGAGCCGGGGCGAGTGGAGAAGGCACAAGGCAAACTCGACTGCCTGCGGGTTTCGATCATTTCATCATGAGTAAGTTACAATCCGAGATCACACCCGACCGCTGTCGATGAAAATCACCGGAAGTTTTCGAGTCGCTTTTGCGTGCGGTCCGGGTAATTTTCCCGCGATGACATCTGGGGCGGAGACTTCGAATCGCGAGCATTGGCAGACGCAGGCGCGGCAGGTGGCGCGGCGGGTGAATCTGGCGTGGTGGCTGGAAACGTTGTCGGTGCCGCTGCTCATCGCGGGGATCGCGGGGGCGGCTGGCTTGTTGGTGGTGAGGCGGGAGTTTCCGCATCTCGCGCCGTGGCAGTTGGCAGCGGCGATCGGCGGGTTGATGAGCGTGCTGGCGCTGGGTTGCTGGGCGTGGGCGGTGCGGAAATTTGAACAACCCGCGCAGTCGATGGTGCGGATCGAAGCGGCGATGCGTTTGCGGAATGCACTCTCGGCGGCGCTGGCAGGCGTGGCTCCTTGGCCAGCTCCGGTGGCGAAGGTGGATGCGGGATTGCGCTGGCAATGGTCGCGGCTACTGGTGCCGCCGCTTGGGGCGCTGGTGCTTTTCGCTGCGGGATTGTGGCTGCCGATTTCGGCCCTTGGCACGAATACCGTGGCCCCACCGGAGCAGCCGCAGGCATGGAAAAAACTGGGGTCGGAGCTGGATCGACTGACCAAGGAGGAAGTCGTCGATGAAAAATATCTGGAGGAAACGCGCAAAAAACTCGACGAGCTGAAAGCGCAGGCGGAGGAGCAATGGTTCAGCCACTCGTCGTTAGAGGCGACGGATTCATTGAAAAAAGCGCATGAGTCCGAGGCCGCCCGGGTCGAGCGCGAGTTGGGTCGGGCGGAGAAGGCACTGGGGGATCTGGAGAAAAACGCTGGCTCGTCCAACCAAGCCGAAAAGAACCGGATGATGGAGGAATTCGACCAAGCTCTGCAAGGTCTGCAAAATGGCGCGATGAAGCCGAATCCGGCGCTGCTGGAACAAATGAAACAGCTCGATTTGAAGGACATGGCAAAGCTGACCCCCGAGCAATTGGAGCAGATGCGGGAAAATTTGAAAAAAAATGCAGAGGCCATGAAGGCGGCCAAGGGCGAGGGCGAGGATTGGTCGGATGAATTGCTGGCAGGTGACGGCGATGGTCAAGGCAAGGGGGAAGGTGACGGCAAAGGTGAGGGCAAGGACGGCGTCGGCAAAGGTGGAGTGGACCGCGGGCCGGGTCACGATCCCTCGGTGCTAGGCGCAGAAAAGGATAAGGTGGGAATCGGCAAACTCACTGGTCTCGATGCCAAGGATTTGTCGCGCTCCACGCCGGGTGATTTGCTCGAACTGCAAGATGGCCAGCACGAGGTGGATAAATCGCCATCGCGCGTGTCGCAGGGCGGTAACACCGAAGCGACGGGCAAGGGCGGCGACCGAGTGTGGCGGGACGCCCTCGATCCAGCGGAGCAGCGGGCTTTGAAGCGGTTTTTCGAGTAGCTGGGGTGATGGGGCGATAATTTTTTTATCGTGTATTCCGCCGCGTCCCTGTTCACTGCCGCCGTTCGCACGATGCCGGAAACCACTCCAGAAGACACCCTGTTATTAGTCGATCCCGATCTCGATTTTCTGGATTGGGCGACGAAGCATCTTTCCGCGAAGAATTTGCGCGTTCTCCGCTGTGACAATGCGGCAAACGCGATCAAGGTGATCGAGAAAACGCCGGTCAGCGTGGTGGTGGCGGCGATGGAGATGGAACCCTTCGACGGGATGGAGTTGTTAAGCCGGATATTGCAGCAAAGCCCGCAGACGCTGGTGGTGCTGACCGCCGGTTTCCCGACCACCGGCCAAATCATCGAGGCCACCCAACGCGGTGCCCATGATGTGCTGCGCAAGGAATCTCTGGCCTTCGAGCTGCGCCCGGTGGTGGAGTCCGCCCTGCAAACGCAAGACGACCGCCGCAGCGCGGGCCAACCCGACGCGGAACTGCCGAAGCACGATGGCCGGGTGAAAATGATCGGAATTTCCCGGGCCTTGCAGGAGGTTTTCAAACTCGTCGGCCGGGTCGCGCGATCGGATGCACCGGTCCTGATCGCCGGGGAAAGCGGCACCGGCAAGGAACTCGTCGCCAAGGCGGTTCACGAATACAGCCCGCGACGGCAAAAGGAAATGATCACGATCAACTGTGGCGCAATTCCGGAAAACCTGCTAGAAAGCGAACTCTTCGGCCACGAGAAAGGCTCCTTCACCGGAGCCATCGCCCGCCGGGCGGGACGCTTCGAGCAGGCCGATGGCGGTACGCTTTTCCTCGATGAGATCGGCGATATGCCACTATCCATCCAAGTGAAACTCCTGCGCGTGCTGCAAGACGGCTCGTTTTCCCGCATCGGGGCCAATGAAACGCTTACCACCGACGTGCGGATCGTGGCCGCGACGCACAAGAATCTAACGGATGAAGTCGCGGCCGGACGTTTCCGCGAGGATCTTTACTACCGCCTCAACGTGGTGGAGATCAAGATCCCTGCCCTGCGCGAGCGGCTGGAGGACATCCCGCTGTTAGCCGAGTATTTCCTCCAGCGCATCACCCGCAAAAACGGCATGGCCCGCATCCGCATCTCAGCGGAGGCCATCGCCACGTTGCAGACCCACACCTGGCCGGGCAATGTCCGCGAGTTGGAAAACACCATCGCCCGCGCCTGCGCCCTCGCCTCATCCCAAATCCTGCTGCCTGCGGATATTCCTCTGGCCTCGGCCCCGCGCAAGTCGGTGGCGGGTTTCAACGCTGCGATCGACCAGTTGATCAACGCCGCGCCCAGTGGCATCGATTTACTCGGCTGGCTCAATAGCGAAGTGGTCGGACGGATGCTGGAACGCGCCGATGGTGATGTGAAACAGGCCTCAAAATCCCTGAACCTGCCCATCGGGGATCTCCGGAAACTGCTAGCCCGCAAGGAATAACACATGCTTCACCCTGTCGAACATCCGCTGATCGCCGAGGAGTTGACGAAACTCCGAGACCCGGCCTGCCCCTCGCCCGAATTCCGCCAGAGGGTGCGGCGGATTGCCTCGATGATGGTCCCTGCCGTCACGGCAAATCTCGAAACCACGATCGTTCCCTGCAACACGCCGTTGGAACTAACCGCCGGTCTCAAGGTGACGCGCGGCATCATCCTTGTGCCGATTTTACGCGCGGGACTTGGGTTTCTTGATGGCTTCCTCGATTTGTTGCCCCAGGCCTCCGTCGCCCACATCGGCCTCGCGCGGAATGAGCAAACGCTGGTTCCCGAACCTTACTACCTCAAGCACCCGCCGGAGTTGGGCGAGTGTGAGATCATCATCCTTGATCCCATGCTGGCAACCGGCGGGTCTGCGATCGAGGCCGTCCGCAGCCTGCGCGAAGCCGGAGCCCGTCACCTGCGCTTCGCCTGCCTGGTGGCCGCGCCGGAGGGTATTTTCGCTCTCGAACAAGCCTACCCGGAGATCGCAATTTACACCGCCTGCCTCGACCGCTGCCTGAACAGTTCCGGCTACATTCTGCCTGGCCTCGGTGACGCCGGGGATCGACTTTTCGGGACCTGCCGCTGACCCAGCGGATTTCCGCGCATCCGGGCTGGCATTGAGCCTTTCCACCTTTTAGTTTCCGCCAGTCCGATGAAATTTTGGCCTCTCTACCCGCTGATCCTGCTGGCATGGCAGCCAGTCCTGCTTGCGCAGGGGGTGGAACCACTTTCACAGCTTGAGCAAAAAGGCGATGACGCGCTGGCCGCCGGACTCTGGGAGGTCGCGGAAATGCATTTCAGACAATGCCTGGCCAGCCCCACGCTCACCCCGGAGCAGAAATCCCAACTCGCCATCCGCCTTGCCGACTCACTGGTGCGGGCAGGAAATTTCACCGATGCACTCGATTTACTCGGTCAGTCGTTCGTCGCGAAAAACCCCGAAACGCCGTTCTGGAAAGCGCAGGCTCTCGCGGGTAAGGGCCGCCTGAAGGAGGCGATCGAAATTTTTTCCAGCCTGCTGACCGATCCCACCGCCACGCATCGCCGCGAAGCGGGATTCACCAAGGCCAGCCTCCTCCTCACGCTCGACCAACCCGAGGCCGCGCTTGATGCCCTGACCCACCTCATCCCGACATCCGACGCGGCGACGGTGGTGAAGATCCAGCTCTATCAGGTGGAAATCCTGCTCGACCTGCATCGCCCTGTGGATGCCCGTCTCGCCCTGCCGGCCAATGACAAGATTGCCCTAACAGACCACCCGTTGGCGGTATTTCTCAGAGCGCAATTGCTACTTCAAGAGGGAAAAGCGGCGGACGCGGAAGCTGCTTTCCAAGACCTCGTCAACCATCCGCAGGGCCAAACCCTCACCCGCCACCATGCCGCCGCCATCGGACTCGCGGATGCCATCCAAGCTCAGGGCGACACTGACACGGCGACGACTTCGCTACTCGCATTTCTCCAAGAACACCCGGACTCGCCGGTGCTGGAAGCCATCTTCAAGCGGATTCTCAATTGGCTGCCGGAAAAACCCACCGCCACCGATCCCATCCTTGAGCGCCTCGCCCAGTGGATCACGCCCTCGGTGCTGCCCGCCATCGGCCCGATCGCCATCAATGATTCCGCCGCTTCCGCATGGCCGACCTATCCCGCTCCAGACGGGCAAACGGATTTGCTAGTATTCTCGCTCTATGCCCGTGCCATCGGCCTCCACCGCCTCGCCACCCCGGACGCCAAGGCCGAATCCGCTCGCCTGTTCAACCGCATCTGCTTCGAATATCCCGGCCACTTTCTGAGCAGCCGCGCACTCTATCAGTCCGCTAGATGGCTGCTGGACGATGGCTCCATCGACCCAGCGCTAGCGATGTTGGAAAGCCTTCGCGAGGTCACGAAATCCCCGCTCCTCAAGGGTGAAGCCGCCTATCTCGAAGCCCGCGTGACCTACCTGCAAGGCGATCCAAAAGCCGCGATCCAGCTCTTCGACGAGGCCGCAAAAACCCTGAGTGCGCCCGCCGCCAGAACGGCAAAACTCCAGGCCGCCATCGCCCGCTTGCACAGCGGCGGACCTAACGGCACTCAGCTCATCCAACAAACACCCTTGCCACCGGACCCGGCGCTGGAGGCGGATCTTGAGCTGGAGCGTGCCCTTTCCACCACGCCACCCGCTGCCGCCAGAACCTTGATCGAAGCCTTTCTCGCCCATTTCCCCGAGCATCACCGCGCCGCCGAAGCCCGCCTCGCTGCGGTGGAAGCGGCGCTCAGCGGCCCCACTCCAGACCTCACCTTCGTCCGTGCCCAGTTGGACATTCTAACCGCATCGGCAGAAAAATCCGGCTCGCTCCCCGCCCCACGCATCGCCCTAGCCAGACTCCGCGTGGCCGTTCTAGCAAAAGACTCAGCGACTGCCATCGCCACCGCCCAGACCATCCTCACCACCTATCCGGGCGACCCTGTTAGTGCGGAAGCCGCCCTCACGCTCGGGTTGACGCTGTTCCAAACCGGCAGCTACAACCCAGCCCGCCTGGTGCTGGAAAAACTCGCCGTAACCGATACCGATCCCGCCCGAGCCCAAGCCGCTTGGCTCCTTGCGGCCCGCGCCGCAGCACTTGGCGGCACCCCGCAGTCCAAAGAGGAAGCACTGATCCTCTTCGACAAAGCCATCGCCTCTAACGGACCACTCGCCGCCATCGCCACCTTGGAAAAGGCCGGCCATCTCATCGACATGTATCGCCTCCCGGAAGCCTCCGCCTTTCTCACCGGTTGGACCCGAAAACTACCGGAAAACGACCCGCTTCAGTTGCCTGCCGGATTACTGTTAGGCGAGGCGCTTTATGCCCAAGGCAGCAGCAATCCCGCCTCTTTAGTCGAAGCACTGGCGGTTTATGATAGACTTTTAGTTCGCGCCAAGGACCAACCTGCCCTACTCAATCGTCTGCAATACCTCCGTGGCACGACGCTGGAGCAACTACCGGACGAAAAGGACCCTACGAAGAAACGCGAAAAACAAGCCTTCCAGGCATTCCATTCCGTCCTCGAAACCACGACCCCTCCCGTCGAGTGGGAATACTTCGAGCGCTGTGGTTTCCGCGCCCTCGCCCTGTTGGAAAAAGCCCAACGCTGGCCCGTTGCGATCACCGTCGCCAAGAAAATCGCTTCCTTCAAAGGCCCGCGCGCAGAAGAAGCCGCCACCCGCGCCGGCCAACTTCAACTCAAACACATGATCTGGGAGGACTAAAGAAGAGGAAGCCCACAACAACGGACCGCGAATCCAGAGTCTGCGCTAGCAGGCATTTGAAAATTTGCCAAGCACTCCCCGGCTGGCCGTTAGGCAAATTCATCTCAGCTTTCATTCATTCATCCTCTTCAAATCCAAAATCATCAATCATCAATCATCAATCATCAATCATCAATCATCAATCCAATCTCTCCTCCCCACCACCATGCCATCACTCCTCATTACTGGAAAATCCGGCCGTATGGGCCAGGCCGTCATCGCCGCCGCCACTCAGGCGAGCATCCCTATCGCCGCCACCCATGATGCGGGCGAGGATCTGGACACTGCGATTTCCCAAGCCACCTGCGCCATCGACTTCACCATTCATTCCTTCACCTCCACGCTGATCGCGGCAGCCTTGAAACACGGCACCAACCTCGTCATCGGCACCACCGGTCACACCGATGCGGAACGGGAAATCATTTACGCCGCCGCCAAATCCATTCGCATCGTTTACGCTGCAAATTACTCCGTCGGCGTGAACACACTCTTCTGGCTCACCCGTCACGCCGCCCGCATTCTCACTCAGGACCGCTTCGATATCGAGGTCACCGAGATGCACCACAAACACAAGATCGACGCTCCATCCGGCACCGCCCGCCGCCTGTTGGAAATTCTCAACGAAGAAACCGGCACCTCCTATCAGCACGATGTGGCGCATGGCCGACTCGGCAACATCGGTCCGCGCAAGCCGCGCGAAATCGGCATGCACACGCTCCGTGGTGGCGATGTGGTGGGCGATCACACCGTCCTCTTCGCGGCCGATGGCGAACGCGTCGAACTCACTCACAAAGCCTCCTCCCGGCTCACCTTCGCAGCCGGTGCCGTGCGGGCCGCCTGTTGGTTGGAAAACCAGCCGGTCGGCCTTTATGACATGCAGGATGTGCTGGGGCTTGTTTGAGCAACCCGCATCCACACCCGCGCAACACATTTTCACGTCGGAGAAATTCTCCCACGCACTGCGGAAACGGTCATTTACATCCGGGAAATCCACCCGCGCAGTCAAGAAACGCCTCCCCCAGGCAAGAAACGCGTTCTTACCCCCAAGCAACCGGTGCTCACCGTCGGGAAACCGCCCCGCACAATCAAGCAGCCCGCCCCGCAGGTGGGAAACCGCTTTACACCTCCGGGCAAACACTCCGCACAATCTGTTTCTAGCAATAGAAAACTCCGTAAGCTAATCATTTACAACGCAATGCGAGAAAAGCCGAATTCTACCTGTTAAGTTTTTTACTTTCTTGCTAGCCAGCCCGCCCTCGCTTGGCTAGCAAGCCATGCGTGACTTCACGCATCCAAAACCAACTCAACATGGTGGGCTCCTGCATCACCCTCGCTCAAAGCTCCAAGCTGGTGATGAATTAAATCTCGGCGAAGCGTATGGAAAATGTAAACTTCTGGGGTCAGTCTCAAATAACAGACATTGAAGATATTTTGATGAACTTAAGGTTGACGATTACCGTAAGAAATCGAGTAGTGGGGACCCAGAATAGTTTATTGTCCGAGGCTAATGTCTGTTATCTGGGACCCCAAAGCATGAAATACACAGTTTCAATAAATTAGTATTATGAACAATAAATCAGAACTTAAAAGCCTCATAATTACATGTATTGTTTTTTCGGCAATCGTTTTAAACTCTTGCGAAAAAACCAAACAAGCAGAACCGAAAGATGGTCGGTCGGAACAAATCGTTACTCAGGGCACCACAACGGTTCCAGAAATGAAGCTTGGGGCTACTCCTTATTTCGCTTCATACGATAAGGAAGCTTCAAATGATGTCGTGAAAATGACTGTATCAAAAAATGACGAAGAATTCATGGAGGCTTTTCGGGATTTTAAAGGGAGAAATCCTGAGTTTGCAAATCTGACGGGGAATATTAGGAATTCACTTGGAGGTCTAAAATATCAGGTCGAGCGGAAGGCGAAGCTGACAGCCAGGGAAATTGAAATTGGTTCCGAACTAAAAAGTCTTCTCATGCGAGTGAGACTGCTGGCACCCACCGAACCGTATATTTCCGCAAAAATTGAATTTGCCCGCGCCTATGCGGATATGGACGAGATGTTCGTCCGGCCCAAAGTTGATGAAACTTCAGAAGATGCTATCAAGGTTCTTGAGAAGGTTTCAAAGTAATTGTATGAAGATTTGGAATGGAACCTTGAGGCGGCCCCGAAAATCCGACCACTCAGTGGCTAAACTAAGCTATGGTGCGGGGCGCGGCGGATTGATATGAGATCATGAATATTGGGTCAAGGATGGAGTGGCGAGGGACTCGAATTTGGGCTGCCGGAGCGCAAGGC
>JANXMQ010000129.1 GCA_025354565.1 Akkermansiaceae bacterium | reverse complement strand
GGATCGCCGTTGAGCACGTATTCGATCAGGTTGGAGAGGCCGTTATGGTTCGGGTCCTGGGTCTTGCCGTCGTTGACACCTACGGTCAGCCCTTTGAGAGTCGCCCATGCGTCATAGCCGGACTTGACGAGTTTGATCTGACCGCTGGTGGCATAGTTCACGGAATAACCGGATGGCAGGCCGGTGACGTTGGTGAATGCGGGAGCCGCCCCGGTGTAACTGGCGATGGTGTAGCTGTTCGCGGTCAGGGTGCCGGAGACGGCCAAGGTGCCGGTGGAGATGCTCAGACTGCCGTTGACCACCAGCTTGTCCGAGTTCGCGCCGCTGATATCGCAGGCGTAGGTGCCCGTGATGTTGAGCGCTCCGGTGTTGAGAATGCCAACACCGCCGACCGTGCCGGGGTTGATCGTGCCTGAGCTGTTGACGGTGACTGTGCCGGCGACCGTGCCGGAACCGCTGAGGATGCCGCCACTGACGGTCGCCGCACTGCCGGTTGATGTACTGCCGTTCACTGTCAGCGTGCCGCCATTCACGGTCGTCGTGCCGGTGTAGGTGTTCGCGCCGGAGAGGGTAAATGAGCCAGCGCCGGACTTGACGAGCGCGATATTGTCGCTGCCCGCGAGTTGGCCCGTTGCTCCGGCGGCGGTGTTGACGCCGATCACACCGCTGAAGACGCTGTCGGCGCTGCCATTGACCGTGAGGATGGACTGGCTGCCGCCGCGGTTGGTCACGAAGCTGCCCAAGCCGCCCGCGCCTGCGGTGCGGTTAAGCCCGGCAAGGGTCTGGTTCTGGCCGTTGAGATCAAACACCGCGTCATTGCCGCCCACAAAGCTGCTGTCTTCCAGCGTCAAAACTGTCCCGCTGGGCAATGCGCCTCCACTGAGAAGGAGATAGGAGTTCGCAGAGCCATCGCCGCGCACCAGCGTGTTGCCGGTGAAGGTGCTCGCGGAGCCGCCGAGCACCCAATACTGCGTGTGCCCGGAAGTGGCCCCGCCGGCCTCAAAGGTCAGGTTGCCGGTGCCGCCGATGGGGTTGCTGAAGTTCGTGATGCCGCCGCTGCTGTAGGCGCGAAACTTCGCGTCGCCGGCCAGCGTGACGGTGCCGGATAATGTGGCCGTTTGGGAGTCGTTGTGGAAGACCATCGTCGCGTTGCCATAGGCGTAGTTGGTGCTGGTCGGATTGCCGCCGCCGCCGAGGGTGAAGTTACTGGGGATCGTGCCGGTTACCTCGTCCACCAGCAACTGGCTGTTGGCGCCGGTGATCGTGACCGCGCCGGAACCGAGGGCGGCGGCATCCGTGATACTTAGCCGGCCGTTCTCAATCACCGTGCCGCCGGAGTAGTTATTCGCGACGTTGGTCAGAGTGAGTTGCGTGGAGGGGATTGCGGATGGGCTCTCATACACGTAGAGCTTGCCACCGCCGGTGACCTGGCCGTTGATGACCATGCTGTTCCACGAGCCACCGCCGACGCCGATACGGCTGTCGCCCGCCAATGTAATGCTGCCGTTGAGCGTGACCAGCCCGCCGCCGCCGTCCTGATTGATGGCCCCGCGGTTTTGGGCCGGCCCCATGCTGTTGAGGACGAAGTTATTGGCGATCGTCGCGCCGTTACCTGCCCAAATTTCATACGAGGAACTGTTCGACGAACCCGTGCCGTCCACCGTGATCGTGCCGCTGCTCACGCTGCCGCTATTGTCGTAAAACACCCGCACAATGCCAGCCTTGATGGTGAACGCACCGCTCCCGGTGATCGCATTGCTGCTCACCACGTCCAAACCGCTGGTATTGTTCCAGACCAGCGTGGCGTTGTTGGTCACGGTGCCTGTGCCATACGAACCGGTGCTGCCGCCGTTGCCGATCTGCAGCGTGCCGCCGCTGATGGTCGTCCCGCCGGTGTAGGTGTTCGCGCCGGTGAGAACCATCACTCCGTTGCCGGTCTTGGTCAGCCCACCGACGCCGAAACTGTTCACCAGGTTACCCGTGACATTGAGATCCACCGAACCGCCGCCATGGGTGACATGAAAAGTAACGGTGCCGTTAAGGCCGATGTTTTGCGCGCTGTAGGTGGACGCGGTGCCGTCAACGGCGGAGGTGAAGTTATACAAGCCGCCATATTGGTCGGCCAGCCGGTAGGAACCGTTCCCATCGCCCCCCCCTTGCGAGGCGAGCGTGCCACCGACGGAGTTGATGTCCCGATCCATGGACAGGCGCGATGCGGCTTGAACGGTGAGGGTGCCGCCTTCGTTGATGAAGATGCCGTTATTCGTGTTGTGGTTGAAGTAGCCGGTGGCGTCCGTGGCGTTCCCGAGCAGGGTGCCGCCGCTGTTGATGATGATCTGTCCGTTGCCCGTAACCGTGCCGGTCTGGCTGCCGACATTGAGCTGCAGCGTGCCCGCGTTGATCGTCGTGGCGCCCGTGTAGAGTGCCACTGACGCGAGCACCGCCGTGCCCGCGCCATCCTTGGTGAGGCTGGCGCTGGAGGGGTTGCCGTTGTCGTGGCTCAGCCCGCCGTTGATCGTGAGCGTCCGCCCAGCTCCGACGTTCCATTCCACGTCGCCCCACGCCCAATACGGCGTGTTGATGGTGAGATTGTGCGCGGCGGAGGACATGTCAATGAAGCCGTCGGACGTCACGGCTCCCATGATCAACGGTTGATCGTTGAGGATCGTGATGTCCTGCGTGAGGCCACTGGTCAGGGTGATGCCGCTGCGTCCGTTGAAATTGTTGAGGTTCAAATTGCCATCCACGACAGCGCTGCCGAAGATCAACCGGTTCCAGTCGCCGGCCGCGCTGCCGCCCACCCAGTTGCTGCCGGTGGTCAGATTGTGGTCGCCGGCACTGCCGATGAAAAAGGCGTCTGCCGCCATCCCCTTGGCGGGAAAGCACAGCGCGGCGAGGAAGCCGGCGAGGAGGGCGGCGCGGAGGGTGTGTTTGGTGTTCAGTTTGGTGTTCATGGGCGGGTTTCTGTGGAGGTTACTTCAATTGGTTTGGAAAATGTTTGCAAGTGAAAATTTGATTTAACTGACGATGGTGCCGGTGATGGCGCTCCAGGGGCCGGGATCGCCTTTGCTGTTGACCCAGCGGGCGGCGTAGTAGGCGGTCTTCCCGAGGTCGGCGGCGGTGAGGTCGTTGCGGTGGGGCATTTTGGTCTCGTTGGCGAGAAAGGGCATGGCGGCGGCATCCACCGGCGCGGGGCCGCCTGCGGCGACGAGGCTTTCGCGGATTTCCAGCATCGTCACGCCCGCAGGCTTGGCTTTGCTGCCGGGCGTGGCCGCATCGCTAAACCAGAGGAGCTGCAGGAGGTGGGTGCTGTCCACTTTGTAAAGGACGGGCGCGGTGGTGGGGATGCTGGCGGGGGTGTTGGTGGTTTTGTGGACGGGGAGGCCGGCGCCGGTTTTCGCGGCGGCATCCACGGCGGGGTTGGCCTGCACGGTGTTGTTGATGATGCGGGCGGCGGCTTCAAGGGCGGCGCGGGTTGCGTCTTTGGTCATCAGCGCGGTGTCGAAGACGGGTTTGGCGGCGAGGTAGGTGGGCCAGGCGACTACCCAGTCCGTCTGCTTGGCATTGAAGGCGGTGATTTGCGCGGGGGTGAGCTGGAGGGGGTTGCCGGCGTTGTTCACGGCGGGACCCAAGTCCACATTGATGAAGTGGTCGAATGCGTCGTCGGGGCGAGGGATATAGTCGGACATGGCGTTGATTGGCTTTTTTCGGTGTTTTTCGCTAAATGGGGGTCAAAAAACGGTGTTTTGGGGCTTTTTCATCGCATTTCTGGTCAAAATGGAACGATTCGGACCTTTAGAGATGGCATCTCTAATATTAATCCCGGCATCTCTAATGTTAATCCCGGCGTCGCTGGTATTAAAGATGGCGTCTTTGAAGGTGCTGCCCAGTTTCTCCGTGGCGGTGGGGCCAGCGAGCATGGCGGCGCGGAGGGGGGATTTGGGGTTCATGGTGGTGTGCACGGTGGGTTTGATGGGCAATCATTTCCACCTGTTACTCGAAACGCCTGCGCCCAGCTTCAGTCCATCACCGTCGCTGGCCCACCCCGCCGCTCCCGTCTATTCCGCTTGCCGGGTGGCGGCGGGTTGTTTACGGGGTGGCCGCTGACCGACACACGCCGGTTGGCGTCAACCCCGAGTACGATTCTTATGCCCATCACCCGCGCCCTGCTTTCCGTTTCTGATAAAACCGGCCTCGCCGAGTTTGCCAAGGAACTCCACGCCATGGGCGTGGAACTCCTTTCGACCGGCGGAACCTCAATCGCACTGCGCGAGGCGGGCCTGCCAGTGATCGATGTCTCGGATTTCACCGGCGCACCGGAACTTTTCGATGGGCGCCTGAAAACCCTGCACCCGAAGGTCCACGGCGGCCTGTTGCAGCGCCGGGACGATGCCAGCCACATCGCCGAGGCGAAGGCGAACGACATCCCCGTGATCGATCTGGTGGTGGTGAATCTTTATCCGTTTGAGGAAACCGTCGCGAAGCCTGATGTGACGCTTGAGGAAGCGATCGAAAAAATCGATATCGGCGGCCCGTCCATGCTGCGAAGCGCGGCGAAGAATCATACCAGCGTGACGGTCATCGTCGATCCTGCGGATTACCCACGGGTGATCGAGGAAATGAAGGAAAACAAGGGCAATACGACCAAGGGATTCCGCGAGCAACTGGCGGTGAAGGTCTTTCTCCGGACCTCCCAATATGATGCTGCCATCACCAACTATCTCGGCCAATGCCGAACCGGCACCTGCTGCAATTTCTCTCTCAGCCTGCCTTTGGAACAAGAACTCCGGTATGGCGACAATCCTCACCAGAAGTGTGCGCTTTATGGAAATTTCCGGGAGTTTTTCACGCAAATTCAGGGTAAGGAGTTGAGCTATACGAACGTTCTGGATATCGAAGCTGCAGCCGATCTGATCCTAGACTTTGTCCGCCCGACGGTGGCGATTTTGAAACACACGAATCCCTGCGGTGTCGGCCAAGACGACGAAGATCTGCGGATCGCGTGGCAAAAGGCCTTCGAGACGGATCGCCAGGCCCCGTTCGGTGGCGTGATCGTGTGCAACCGTCCGTTCACGTTGGAAATGGCCCGACTGATCTACGAAATTTTCACTGACGTCATCATCGCCCCGGAGTTCGAAAGCGACGCCCGCGCGCTGCTACAAAAGAAGAAGAACATCCGCATGATGAAGCTCAACGAGGCTTATCTGCTGGAGAAGAAATCACCGGTGATTCGCTCATGTCCGGGTGGTATCATGGTCATGGATCGGGATCACACCGCGCTCGGATTGGACCTTTTGGAGTCCAAAGTGGTGACCAAGCGGCCGCCCTCGGAAGAGGAAATGCGGGCGATGCGCTTTGGTTGGCGGATCGTAAAACACGTCAAATCCAACGCCATCGTTTACTCCAGCGCCGACCGTACTCTTGGCATCGGGGCTGGCCAGATGAGCCGTGTGGACTCGTCACGGATCGCTATTTGGAAAGCCAACGAGGCCGGACTGAACCTCAAGGGCAGCATCATCGCCTCGGACGCGATGTTCCCGTTTGCCGACGGTTTGCAATCCGCCATTGACGCCGGGGCCACGGCCTGCATCCAGCCCGGCGGCTCGATCCGGGATGCGGAAGTCATCGCCGCCGCGGACGCCGCAGGCATGGCAATGATCTTTACGGGACATCGACATTTCAGGCATTGATCACCGGCCGATGGGTGAAGCAGGACACAGTGCCAGTATGACTCGTCTCATAGAAATCAGGGCCGCTTGACCAAGAGACTTGAGCCTGTCATCTGAGCGGGCTTGGCCAACCCTAACATTTCCAATAGTGTTGGTGCGACGTCAGCCAAAATGCCATCCTGAACTGTGTAGTCGGCCGCATCCGCCGCCACGTAGAAAATGTGCACGAGATTGGTCGTGTGCGCGGTGTTCGGCGAACCGTCTGGATTGCGCATGTATTCACAGTTTCCATGGTCGGCGGTAATGAGAAGCTTGCCGCCCAGGCGCAGGGTTTCCTCAACAATGAGCTTCACGTCGGCATCGATCACTTCGCAGGCCTTGATTGCCGCCTCGACGACGCCGGTGTGGCCGACCATGTCCGGGTTGGCAAAATTCAAGATGACCATGTCGTAGTCCTTGAGCTTGGCAACGACGGTATCAGTCACCTGTTGGGCACTCATTTCCGGTTTGAAATCATAAGTCGGCACGTCCTTGGGAGACGGAATGATAAACCGATCCTCACCTGCGTAGGCCACTTCTTCACCGCCATTGAAGAAATAGGTGACGTGCGGGTATTTCTCGGTTTCCGCGATCCGCATCTGGTTCTTGCCGGCTGCGGAAACCGTTTCACCAAGGACCATGTCGAGAGTCTGCGGCGTAAAAATTTCCGGGCACGCATATTTCTCATCGTATTGAGTAAGGGTCACGAAATGCACCTTAGGCGTGACCTCGCGGTCGAAGCCGTCGAAGTCCGGATAAAGAAATGCTTCAGACAATTCGCGCGCGCGATCGGAGCGGAAATTGAAAAACAACACCACGTCACCATCTCGGATGCGTTGTTTGCCGGGTTCGGTGAAAATCATCGGCGGCATGAATTCGTCGGTCTTATCGAGCCGATAATAATCCGCGACGGCTTCACTCGCGAGCACCTCGCGGGTCTCGCCTTTACCCAGGACAATCGCATCCCACGCCAGCTTGACCCGGTCCCAGCGCTTGTCCCGGTCCATCGCAAAGTAGCGACCGATCACCGTGGCGATCCTCGCCCCACACTTGGCAGCCTCGTCCTCGACTTTGGAGAGATAGGCTTGGCCGCCAGTCGGGGAGGTATCGCGGCCATCAGTGATGGCATGGATGAAAATGTCGGATACGCCTGCTTGTTTGGCCAATTTCACCATCGCGATCAGTTGGTCCTGATGGCTGTGGACGCCGCCATCGGAGACGAGGCCGATGAAATGCAGCCGACTGGTCTTGGCTTTTGTGAGGGCGTCCGCGAAAACAGGATTTTCCGCAAGCGTTCCCTCGGCAATCGACTTGTTAATCCGGGTGAGATCCTGATAGACGATCCGCCCCGCCCCGAGATTCAGGTGACCGACTTCCGAATTCCCCATTTGGCCGGGGGGCAGACCCACATCCAGACCCGATGCGCTTAGAAAACCCTTCGGGTATTTTGCGAACATGACCTCGTGAAAAGGAGTTTTTGCCAGTAAGGTCGCGTTTCCGTCCTTGGTTGCGGTTTTTTCTCCGCCGGGATTCACCCCCCAGCCGTCGCGAATGATAAGCACTACAGGTTTCTTAGCCATGACGGCGTGGGTTTACCCCCCTGAACGAGGCCGGGCAAGCCTCGAAAACCCTATATTTGCAGGGAAAATTACAGAGAATAAAAATAGCGCTTTAAAACTGGCATAAATTGATGCACATTTTGACGCATGAGAACTACCGTAACAATTGATGATGATTTGCTGGCATCTGCTGCTGATTTCAGTGGAATCGACGAAAAGTCCAGACTGATCAACTTCGTCTTGGATGCCTACGTGAAAAGAATGTCGGCACGCAGGCTCGCCGCACTCGGTGGAACGATGCCGGACTTTGATGTCGCAGCCCGCTTTTCCAGGGTGAAATACTCTGAAGATGCCATCAGCTCGTCTAAAGTCGCAGATGAAAAACGCCCATGAAGCCTGTCATCGTAGATACCTGCGTCTGGATCCGGCATTTCCGCGAACGGAATCCCCTGCTCGCGGCAATGCTCGAAGACGGCGAGGTCTGGAGCCATCCGATTGTCGTCGGTGAGTTATCCATGGGAACTTTGAAAAACCGCGGGCAAACCATTACTGACCTAACCAATCTGAAGCGCCCGCCGATTGCCAGCGCATCTGAAACTCACAAAATGGTGGAAAGCCGCAAGCTTTGGGGACTTGGCATCCAGTGGAATGACGCGCAAATCCTCGCGTCGTCGCTCATTTCCCATGTGCCGATCTGGACCTTCGATCTGCGACTGAATGACATCGCCAAGGGGATGGGCCTGAGTTTTGCCGGCGACCCACCCATCTGAGTTTGGGAAACGGTTTGCACCCCTCCCCCGGCGGACTTAGAAATGGGCATCAGCCATGTCCGACAAACCATTTTTCTATCAAGATCCGTTCCCGCTCGGTCCAGACTCCACGGAATACGAACTCCTCAGTCCGGACCACGTTTCCGTCTTGCAGTTCGAGGGCCAGTCGATCCTGAAGATCGCCCCCGAGGCGCTCACCCTGTTAGCTGCGGAAGCAATCAAGTCCATCAATTTCACCCTCCGCGCCTCGCACCTTGCGCAGGTGGCGGCGATTCTCGACGACCCTGAGGCCTCGGAAAACGACCGCATGGTCGCACTCATGTTGCTGAAAAACGCGGAAATCGCCGCCCACGGTATCCTGCCATTCTGCCAGGATACAGGCACCGCCACCATCATCGGGAAAAAGGGCCAACAGGTCTGGACCGGCTGCGACGATGCGGCGTTTCTATCAGAAGGCATCTATCAGACTTACATCCAGGAAAACCTGCGTTACTCGCAAACTGCGCCGATCACGATGTATGACGAGGTCAACACCAAGACCAACCTGCCTGCGCAGATCGACCTCTACGCCACCAGCGGCGATGCCTACCATTTCCTCTTCGTCAGCAAGGGCGGCGGCTCGGCGAACAAAACCTTTCTCTATCAGGAAACCAAGGCTCTCCTCAATCCCAAGCGCCTCAAAGAATTCTGTCGTGAAAAAATGGCGTCGCTCGGCACCGCCGCCTGCCCACCTTATCACCTCGCATTCGTTATCGGTGGGACCTCTGCGGAAAATTGCCTCAAGACCGTGAAAATGGCCTCCACCCGTTACTACGATACGCTGCCAACAGCCGGCAACGAGCATGGCCAAGCCTTCCGTGATCTCGAACTGGAGCAAGAGCTGTTAGCCATCGCCCGCGAAATCGGGATCGGCGCTCAGTTCGGCGGGAAATATTTCGCCCTTGATGTTCGCGTCATCCGCCTGCCACGCCATGGAGCCTCATGCCCGGTCGGCATCGGCGTCTCTTGTTCAGCGGACCGCCAGGCCAAGGCGAAGATCACCAAGGATGGCATTTTCATGGAAAAACTTGAGAAAAATCCAGGCCGCTTCATTCCGGAAAAATACCGCGACTGGAAATTCAAAGGCGTCCCAATCAATCTCGACTTGGGTATGGACGCGACCCTGAAAACGCTTGGCAAATATCCGGTCACCACCGCCCTCGCCCTAACAGGAACGATCATCGTCGCCCGCGACATCGCGCACGCGAAGCTCAAGGAAATCCTCGACGAGAACGGTGAACTGCCGGATTATTTCAAACAATTCCCCGTCTATTATGCCGGCCCGGCCAAAACGCCAGCGGGTCTGCCGTCCGGCTCATTCGGCCCGACCACCGCCGGCCGGATGGATGGCTACGTCGATCTTTTCCAAGCCCACGGCGGCTCGATGGTGATGCTGGCGAAGGGCAACCGCTCGCAGCAAGTGACGGATGCCTGCCAGAAACACGGCGGCTTCTACCTCGGCTCCGCAGGTGGCCCGGCGGCGTTGCTGGCACAAGAACACATTCGTTCTCAAGAAGTAGTCGCCTTCCCCGAACTCGGTATGGAGGCGGTGTGGAAAATCACGGTGGAAAATTTCCCCGCCTTCATTCTGGTCGATAACAAGGGCCACGATTTTTTCACTTCGCTGAACACCTGCCCGGTGTGTCATTGATCATAATTTCTTATTTTCCTGTAAATACGTTGCAAGCACCGCAAACGAGGCTAGTTTCCCGCCGACAACAAAATTACCACCATGGGACCAATTGGAATGCCAGAAATGATCATGATTTTCATCGTGATCCTGTTGCTCTTCGGAGCCAAAAGATTGCCGGAACTCGCACGCGGGATCGGTAAAAGCATGGGCGAATTCAAAAAAGCGAAGGAAGAATTCGAACACGAAATCACCCGCTCTGAAACAGAAGTCCGCACCCCCACCAGTGCCGTCGTGAAGGAAGTTCCTGGCAAGGAATCCCGCGAGTCCTGATGGGAATACTTGAGGGAGTACTGTTTCGCAAACAGACAGCTTTGCCTAGACAGCGGCAAGGCATTTCCTGCGCTTTGCTAGCTGCATGCGTTTTAGCGGTTGCGCCTTCCTGCCATAAAAAAAATGGCTCGCCAGCTTGGGGAAATCCCGGTGTCCCAGCGCCTGCAGTCGCCCCTCCTGCCTTGCCCAAAGCGCAGCCCGCTCCTGCGACCACGAATGCATCTCCCGCCACCGAGCCGCTAGAAGATCGGGAACCACCGGAAACCACCACCGCTCCCACCGCAGGCACCGGTTCTGAAGGTCTGCGTTTCATCACTTACAATGTCGAAAACTGGCTGACGATGGACCGTTACGTCGATCATAAGTCGCTCAAAGGCGCGCCAAAGCCCGATAGCCAGAAAGAGGCCATCATCAAAATCCTCGCCCGCCATGCCCCTGACGTGATCGGTCTTTGTGAAGTCGGCCAAGCCAGCGATCTCGCAGAAGTCCAGGAACGGCTCAAAGCCGCCGGACTGGACCTCCCGAACTCCCAATATGTCGGCGGCTCCGATCCCGTCCGCCACCTCGGATTTCTCTCCCGTTTCCCCATCAAATCGACCGCCAAGCCCGTGGTGACGGAATATCAACTGGCCGGCCAGACCTTCTCGATCAACCGGGGAATCCTTGATGTCAGCCTCGATGCCCGTGGCAAGTCCTACCGTTTCGTCGGCGTGCATTTGAAATCCAAACGGGAAAGTGAGCAAGGCGACCAGGAAGCCATCCGCATGAACGAAGCCCGCCTCCTGCGCCGTCATATCGACTCGATTCTCAAGACCGATGCCCAAGCGAGAATCGTCGTTTATGGCGATTTCAACGACACCCGCGCGACCCCGGCAATCAAAATGGTCACGGGCAATTACAACGACCCTGCTTACCTAACAGCAATCCCCGCCAAGGACTCCCGCAATGAGGCATGGACCCACTATTGGGCACTCAATGACATTTATTCGCGCATCGACTTCATCATGGTGACGCGCGGCCTCCGCGACGAGGTGAACTTCCCCGCCGCGAAGATCATTGACGATGCAGAGTGGAACGACGGTTCGGACCACCGTGCGGTGATGGCGATTTTCAAGTGAGGCGAAAATAGCGCGAATTACTTGCAAAAACAACCCTTGCAGGCAACTTGCCATCATGTTTCGTGCGTTTTTCGCAATCGTTCTCCTCGCCCTCATCCCCCTTTACGCGGCGGAGTTGAAAGTCGCCGTCCTGCATCCGCTACTGGGAGATCTCGCCCGGCAGATCGGGGGGGCGCAGGTGGAAATCGTCAATCTAATCGGCCCGAATGGCGATCCTCATCACTTTGAACCCAAGCCCGAAGACCTCGGAAAAGCTCAGGGGGCGAGACTCTATCTCGTCGCAGGTATGGGTTTGGAAGGCTATCTCCCTAAGCTGAAAGCGATCATCGCTAACAAGGCCACCTTGGTCGAGGTCGGAGCCACGCTGCCGATGCTCAACGGCACCGATGACCACTCGGATCACGCCCACGAAATCGACCCGCACTGGTGGCACTCGATCGAATGTTTCCGCCGGGCCACCGGCATCGTCGCCAAGGCCCTAACAAATGCCTCACCGGAGAATGCCGCCACTTTCCAAAAAAATGCGGATGCTTATCGGCACCAGCTCGACGAACTGGAGCGCTGGACACGACGCGAGATCACAAAAATTCCCCGCAACAAGCGCCAGCTCGCCACTGCCCACGCGGCATTTAACTATTTCTGCAAGGATTTCGGATTCACCGCGCATCCGGTGCAAGGTCTAAGCCACGAGCAAATGCCCGGCCCCGATGAACTAGCCGCGTTGATCGCGGATTTGAAAAAAAATGACGTCGCCGCAATTTTTCCAGAAAAGGAATCCAATCCAAAGCTCCTGCAAACCCTAACGACGGATACCGGCATCAGCTTGGGCGACGCGTTGATCGCCGACGGCACGGGCATTCTAAGCTACATCGAAATGTATCATCACAATGTGGACGCGATCGTCAAAGCGTTGGCAAAGTGACCTATCATTCCCAAGCCAAAGTCCCGCGACAACTCGTAACCATCTTACCTAACACTCCCCAAGTGTCCCCGGATTTCACCCGCGGCAATTGGAAACCCACCATCCCGCTCCGCATCATCGCGTGAGCGACGCACCTGCCGGTTAATTCTGGAGTTGGCTCAGGGATTTTTTCTGATACTCCTCATCCCGCAATTTCCGCAGATATTCGAGATAGCGCTGCTGAGCGACCAAGCTATGCGGATCGACTTCGGCGGGTGTCTCCTGACCGTATTTTTTCCATGGCCCGTAAGGTACCTGCCCCGCCTCCACGAAGCGCCAGTGAACTTTATTCCCGGAACTCAAACCAAGGTAATCCCGAATCGCAGGGGATAAGTCGATTCCCGCCGCGCCATTCTGCGTCGTCTTCGGCGGCTTGTTGCCAAAAACGAACTCCCAGTCATCCGTCACCCATGGCCCGCAGTCCTCCCACTGGGCATAGCAACTCCGACTGCCATTGTAAATTTGCACCCAGCGGCCCTTGCAAACCGTTTTGCCCGGTTCCGGATTCAGCCGTGAAAACCACGGAATCACCCGCGACGCCTCCAGTTTGTGCTGACCGGCGCAGAGTACATCATTGTACGGAAGCGCGACATAAAATGGATTCAGCTTTGGCACGAAACCCTTGGGGCGGAACTCACCCGTCGTGTGGTTCGCCACACGCTTGGACGGCTCAGGATCATCACATCCACCATAATTGAGCAGCCACTGCTGATCCCAAGATGATTTGTTATTTGGCGTTGGATTCCGATCCGTCGGCTGCTCGCCAATCCAGAAAATCGTACACGTCACCCGCGTTTTCCACGGGTAAAGGATCCTCGCCGTGGACGTGGCCGGAGGCGGCACGACCGATCCCTGACCGCTTCCCGTAGGCACGATCACCTGCGGCCCGGCCGTGCGCGAGGGCTTCACTTGGGCACTCACCGCCACCACCCCGGCGAACATTACCAGCGTGGCCCGACTCAAAAAGTGGGTTTGAGAATAAAATGGAACCATGACGCGAATTTCAAGAAGCAGCAGACGATGACCATGAATGGGTTTCAGATTGGAGGGAAATCGCTTCAAATGCAAGTCTAAGCTCATCGAGGAAATTTCGCCTGCAATTTTTACGTTTCCGCAAAACTCGGCCATGACAAACCCGCCGCCATCCATACACTCCGCCCGTGAGCTATCAGGTCTTCGCCCGGAAATACCGACCCAAAACCTTCGACGATGTCCTCGGACAGGACCACGTCGTAAGGACCCTACGTAATGCCATCGCCCAAAAGCGCCTGGCCCACGCCTATCTTTTCGTCGGGCCGCGAGGCACCGGAAAGACCTCCACCGCCCGCATCCTCGCCAAGGCACTCAACTGCACCGCTGGCCCGAAAGCAGATTTCGACCCGGATGAGGACGTCTGCATCGAAATCGCGGAAGGCCGCTCGTTGGATGTTCTCGAAATCGACGGCGCTTCTAACAACGGTGTCGAGCAAGTCCGCGACCTCCGCGAGTCCGTCCGCTTCGCCCCGGCGCGGGGGCAGTTCAAAATCTTCTACATCGACGAGGTCCACATGCTCTCGAATGCCGCCTTCAATGCACTGCTCAAGACGCTCGAAGAACCGCCGCCGCATGTAAAATTCATCTTCGCTACCACCGAGGCGAACAAAATCCTCCCCACCATCCTCTCCCGCTGCCAGCGCTTCGACCTCCGCCCGATCCCCACGGAAACCATCTCCGCCCACCTCCTCCACATTGCCAGCCTCGAAGGTATCACTCTCGATGAAACCGCCGCCTGGGCCATCGCCAAGGGCGCGGACGGCGGAATGCGCGACGCCCAGTCGATGTTAGATCAACTCGTCTCCTTCTGCGGCGACAGCATCAACGAAGCCAACGTTCTCGATGTATTCGGCTTCACTTCCCGCGAAAAAGTCGCCTCCCTCACCCAAACCCTGCTCGCTCGCGACAACCCTGCGGCCCTCTCACTCATCCAGAAGGAAGCCGAAAGCGGGCGAGAACTCTCCCAACTCCTCGGCGAACTCATCGGCTGCCTGCGTGCCCTGTTAGTCGCCAAGCTCGATCCCGCCGCCGACGGCGAAGGCATCCCCGCCCACCTCTGGACCGCGCTGTTAGCCGCTGCCGACGAATACCCGCCCGACCGCATCCTCGCCGCCATCGACGTCTTCGCCGAGACCGAAGGCCGAATGAAATGGGCGACGAACAAGCGCCTCCATTTCGAACTCGGCGTCATTAAGGCCATCCAATCCCTCGGCGATGTGCGGCTAACCGACGTTATCAAAGTCCTCACTCGCGGCGCCGACCTACTCACCTCCCCAAGTGGCGGCGATCTCCAAACGCCGGCCCCAGTTTCCGAAAAATCCCCCACCCCGCTCCCCGTTGCGCAAAAGCCCGCCTCGGAGCAAGTCATCGCCCAAACTCCCAAGCCCCGTCCATCCGGCGGGATGTCAGGCCTCGACTCCCTCATCGCGGCCGCTCCCGAAGACAGCGAAATCCCCGCCGCCGAGCCACCACCGTGGAAAAACGACAAGCCCGCCGAGGAACCCAAAGCCGCCCCACCTGCGCCCCCGGCCCCTGTCGAAGATCCCTTCCACAACGACCCCCTCATCCAAGCCGCCCTCGTGAAATTCGAAGGCAAAGTGCTGAACTGAAATGGAAACAACCCCATCTGCAAGCATTACGTTAGAAGAATTAACGCGCTCGACAGGACGATGAATTTACAAAATCAAGGATTTTGCATCGTTCCAACCAGCGTTTCCTCCGAATCACTGGGTGCTCTCCAAGACGCGCTTTTTCATGCGAATCGCGCTGGAGAGCGCTGCCTGCTTGATCACCCTCTCGTCCGGCAAACAGCAACTCAACTCAGGGAAGAACTCACGCCCGCCGGTCATTTGGCAAAGGAGGCCGTGGCGATTCAAGCAATCACTTTCGATAAAACACCGTCCACTAACTGGAAAGTCACATGGCATCAGGATTTGATGTTTCCATTCGCCCACAAAGTCGTCGCCGAAGATTTCCACCTCCCATGCCTCAAAGACGGAATCCATTACGCCCGTCCTCCCTTATCCGTTTTAAAACAATTGCTAGTCGTTCGCCTTCATCTGGACGACTGCGATGAGACGAACGGTCCACTGCGCGTCGCTCCCGGCACTCATCGTCATGGGATTTTGAAAACTGCTGAAATTCAAAACCATGTTATCTCCCACGGTGAGGTTGCTTGTCTGGCGAAAAAAAGCGACGCCCTCCTGATGCGTCCACTCACACTTCATGCTTCCTCGCAAGCCACCGCACCAAAGCATCGACGAATCCTCCACTTTGTTTACTATTCCGGCGAACGCATCCCGGAAATTTGGCATCGCACACTATAAGCTATAACTTCCAATCAAACTCCCAATGAACATCCAGAAACTCATGAAACAAGCCCAGCAAATGCAGGCCGGGCTTGCCGCGAAACAAGAAGAACTCGCCATCCAGACCGTCGAAGCCACCGTCGGCGGCGGCAAGGTCCACGTCATCGCCACTTGCGCGGGCGATGTCCTGGCCATCAAAATCGACCCCTCCGTCATCGACCCATCCGATGCTGAGTTCCTCGAAGACCTTGTGCTCAAAGGCGTCCAAGAAGCCCTCGCCAAGGGCAGGGAAAAGTCCGCAGCGGAAATGAAAAAACTCACCGGCGGCCTCGGCATTCCGGGGATGTGAAATTTCAAATCCGAGATCTCAAATTTCAAATCCCCATGTTCCGCCGCCGCCTAGGATGGATTCTCGTGGGGACTTCCCTGCTGCTGCACATCTTCACGATCTATTGTTTCGCGCGACAGCCAGATATCTTCGCAGCCTTCACCGTGGTGCCAATCTGGCTTTGGGGTGGCTTCGGGCTGCTGCTATCTTGCGCGGCTTTTTATTTCCTGCGGGCCTCGCTATCCCTCATCATGACGGGAGTCTGGGTCATCACTTTGTTAGTCGGTGCGGACGAGAAGTCGGGACTGGAGAATTTCGGAAAATCTCCCCCTCTCCCCGGCCCAGCGGAACCCTACCAAGGCAAGACCGTCATCCGCGTCATCACGCTAAACTGCGCCTTATTCAAATACGGCAGCCCCGCTCCCGACCTCTCTGTCTGGCAGCCAGACATTGTCCTCTTGCAAGACATCTATCCCCATCAAGTCCGCGAAATTGCGGATGTACTCTACGGTGGCCGGGGCGACTACCGTGCGAACCAAACGAACGGACTTGTCACCCGTTGGAAAATCCAACGCGAAATTCGCAATCCAAATCAGCGCGACGAACAACTGACCATCCTACTTCCCAGCGGTGAGGAAATCGAGGTCGTCAACGTCCACCTCCTGACCGCTGCCACGGATCTGCGACTCTGGACCAAAGCCGCTTGGGTGACCCACAGGAACAACCGCGTCATCCGTGAAAATGAACTCTCGCTCACCCGCCAGATCCTCGAACAAACCACCAAATTTCCCGACACCCCCACGCTCTTCGGTGGCGATTTCAACGCCCCAGCCTCAGACATCGTCCACCGCCAACTCTCCCGCGACTTTGTCGATGCCTTTTCCTCTGTCGGCACCGGCTGGGGCGATACTTTCCACCGACGGTTCCCCATTCTCCGCATCGATCACCTCTACGCCACACAACATTTCATTCCTGTCCGCAGCCTCGCCGTGACTACGCGGAACAGCGATCACCGCATGGTCATCGCCGACTTTCTGATGGGTTCAACGAGTCCGCGCTGATCCAGCTCGGAAACAAACAGTCTAAGACCCCTCGGGAGTCGGAGGCTGCTTCAAGCCGCATTGAAAATGATCCGCTTGGTATGGCTACCAGCCTAGCGGCAGTCCCAGCGTGCGACCACAACTAGACACTATCTTCGCGGATGGACTCCGTGACGTTTACGCTTTTGGAATGGCTTCCTTGAGGAGCTTTTCAGCCTTGCTGATGGTCGAGGGGCTGAGCTTGCCATCGACGCGCTTGGAGCCTTCGATCAAGGCTTTGATGTCGGCTAGGCTTTTCTCTGCGGCGGCTAGAGATTTCGGCCCGCCACCGAATTTCTTGTCTGGAAAATAACGGGTGAAGGAACTGCCGGCCCGGCTGATACTGAGACGCCATCCTTCAAAGGCTGAAGTTTCGTAGGTGAAGCGAGTGAGGTTCTTTTTTGATTTCATAATAATTTGGCTATGGCCGACTCAATATAACCACTCTTCGCCGTGAATCCAGCAGTTTTTCAATTGAAGTTGAGAGCCCCTCAAAAAATGTCCCGACGAAACCGACCCTCTCCGGCCTCCACAAAGTCGTGTTGCGACATTCTGTTTTTCATGGATTGCAAGAACGCTTGCCATCGCCCGCAATTCACGCATATAAAACCGCTACCGGATCGCCGGACCCGGAGGGGTGGTAGAGTGGTCGATTGCGCCAGTCTTGAAAACTGGAGGGCCGCAAGGTCCCGTGGGTTCGAATCCCACCCCCTCCGCCCCTTAGTGGGATTGCAGTAATTGCTGCGTTCTGGTTCGTTTTCATGATCGGTTTTGCGTTTGTGGATTCGGTTGAGGTCGCATTGTCTCGCACTGGATGGCACCGTTTTGTCAGAAATCCGTCAGGGATAAGCATCTTCACATTCGCGTCGACTGACATCGGTGGGCCCTCGCCAAACTGATGTCCTAAGATATGGGAGTGACTCATGTGCGTAAGGCTCCCGAGAGATCCGAGCATGCAGGCACTTCAGCCAATGTCGGGCAGCCTAGCCCGCAGGGACTTTGCAACCACCTAACGACGGGTTCTGATTCTGGTCGCGCCCGATGCGGGCGAGTTGCAAGTCCACGTGTGAAAACAAAACCTACAATTGGCGAAGGTAACGCACCAAGGGTGTGCATTCGCACATGTGCTTGCTCTGACATCGATTCGACGGCAGCACAACATCCTTTGGCTCCCCTACGCAGAAGACGAGAGGCTTGGATGTCGCATGGGGGGCGAAGGAAACGTTGCGTTCCCGTTGCCTTACCTCCCGAGCGGGGCATTGGAATTTGTTGCTTTCCCAAAATGACGCGCTTTCTTCAAGGATGGCACTTGTCTAGCGAAAGGAATGTCCCTCGAAGGAAAATCCCTTACTTCTAGCCAGAAGCGCTGCAACCGAACTTGCCTCAAACCGCCTTATCACTCCCTGCACCCCGCAATCATGCCCTTAAACGACGTCAAAAATCACCCCTAGACGAAAATGAAATGAACCTCACGAACCATACCCTCTAACCGGCATGCCTTACCGTTGAATACCATGAACTCCATCACCATCCGTCGTCATAAGATCATGCTGCAGCCGGACAGTTCGCGCGTGATCATCCGCCCCTTCATTCAGAGTGACCCTACAAAAGTCGAGGCCATCATCCAACGGGCGCTGGCCCTCGACGAGGAGGAGATGGCCCGCGAACTGAAGTCGATCTGCTATGATTTCGATACCCGCCACTACGACATCGAGGCACTGCTGATGGAGCACTACCGGAAGGTGGCACGGCGCATCAGCAGCACCACACTGCTCTCGCATGATCGCGAGCTGCTGATCGGTGCGCTGTTTTCCTGCGAGTATTCGCTGGAGTCGGCCGCTTTGTTCAATCCATCCATCGTCCCGCATCCGGATCAGAGTGATGTTCCGGCGGGCGGGCTGCGATTCATCATGAGCCTGCGCGCGACGGGAGAGGGGCACATTTCCTCAATCGAGTTCCGCTCCGGCATGATCGACCCGGATGGAAGCGTGACGCTGGACCCCGTATCGCGATACGTGACGATGCCGCAGTTGGTAATCAATCCCAGCTATCGGAAGAAGAGTTTCATTCTGAAATTCCGCGAGATGGGATTCGACAACCCGGTCGCGGACGCGGTGATGGGGCCGCTCGGCAAGGAGTTCACCCGCAGCGCGCTCAACGACAGCGTGGCGGCCGTGCATCAGGATCTGCATCCGGAGACGCACGAGCACCTCCGCACGCTGGAGTGTATCCAGTGGCTGGCGGACTCGAACTATGAGCTGAGCTTTTCCTCCAAACTGAACATCAGCGAGCGGATCATTTTTCCGGTCTCATCCAACGAGAGCAACGGCATCGAAGACGCGCGTTTCGTCCGGCTGACCGAGGATGACGGCTCGGTGCTGTATTGCGCTACCTACACGGCGTATAACGGAAAAGCGATCCTGCCGCAGTTCATCGAGACGCGGGATTTCCTCCATTTCCGCATACTCACGCTCAACGGCACGGCGGTGCAGAACAAGGGGATGGCCTTGTTCCCCCGCACCGTCAATGGCCGCTACGCGATGCTCTCGCGCCAGGATGATGAGAATTTGTTCATCATGTTTTCCGACAACCTTCATTACTGGAACGATCCGCAATGGTTGTTAGGCCCCGCCGAGGTGTGGGAATCGGTGAAGCTGGGAAACTGCGGCTCGCCCATCGAGACCCCGGCCGGCTGGCTGGTAATCACCCACGGCGTGGGGCCGATGAGGAAATACTGCATCGGCGCGGTGCTGCTGGACCTGGAGGATCCTTCCAAGGTGATTGGTCGGTTGAAATATCCGCTGATCTCGCCGGAGGGCGTGGAGCGGGAGGGATACGTGCCCAACGTGGTTTACAGTTGCGGCGCTCTGCTGCATGGCCACGAGGTGATCCTGCCTTACGCGATGAGCGACAAATTCACGACTATCGCTGGAGTGGATCTGGAGGAGCTGCTGGCAGCGATGACCGAGGCCTAACTACGTTTCGCAATATGCATGGGCGCACTGCAAATCTCATACCTATTGACCACCAATCCGACCTCATTACGAAGCGAAATGCTGGTAATAAGCATCTTATGAATTTTCGCTTTTGGACCTAGACCTGCTGGGGATAAATCATCCCCTCTATTCGGAAGGGAAACGCCGCGAACATTAAACAACGCTGAATCAATGAAACGGACTCTACCCTCACAAATTCTCTCCGACCAGCTCGTGCAGCTTCACTGTATGGAAACACAAATAGCAAGGGCGCTTCCTATTCTAGCAGGGAGTGTGTTGAATATTCGGCTTCGAAGACTGCTGTCCGGTCGTGCCATAAGCGCGAGAGAGCGTTGCGATACTCTGGAAGATCTTTTGAAACGCTATGCCAGCCCTGCGGCGAGAAAAACGCTCAACTCCATCCGGGGTATCCTGGCGGAAGGAAACACAGAACTCACACGAATCCGCAACCCCCGGGACCGGGATGTTGTCATGATCGAACACTGCCTTCGGATCGAGCAGCATGCCACGACGGCATATGGGATTGCCGTCCCACGGACCAATCGTATGGGATTCCCCGGAATCGCCGCGCGATTCAGGCTCTTATTGAGCGATCTGGAAACAGCACGACCCTCTTTTCATGCTGTTGAAGCAGAAGTGTTTTCCCTTGCTGGCCACAGTCCTTTTCAAGAGTCCGCTGCAAATCCATATTTTCCAATTTCCGCGATAAGTGGACCACACGGAGAAGCCGTTACACCGTAAAGTCTGTTTATAGAATGGTGACCATACAATGCAGTTGGGGAGCGTTTCGCCACGTCGCATCTCACTATGCACTTGTAGGGCGCGACGCCAGGTTTGGCGAAAGATTAATCAGCTCCATCCGCTATTATTCTGCCATTGAAAATCGAGCCATATCCCCAGTTACGTTAATTGCAAGAGACTCATGAACCCTGCCACTTAAGATATGAAAGGAAGTCCTCCGTTCTCCCGCAAGTCTATCACCGCTGAATCTCTAGACGGCTGCCTAGGCGGACTGGCACGCGCCTTGCGCAGGGGAGCGAGGAAACCCCTAGTGGCGACAGGAAAAACACGTGTTCTCAATTTGGAATCTTCCCTATGGCTCATCGCAATGGTTGATAAAGACTTAGTCGTGGGCATTCGTCTTATTGCCGAGCGGTTCAAACTGGCAAATGTTGCAGGTCGCCGCCGGGGCGAAAAAGGTCTGGTCGTCACCGCTTCAGGAGGGCTGGGCAAATATCGAGCGACGGTCGAAGTTGAGGAAGCCGCCATCCCGCGCCTGCGCGTTCGGGTCACGCTGCGAACCGCATCCAATGCCGTTTTGATGGAATCGATGCCCCGCGAGGTTTGCATGATGCACCGGAATTTCGAGCCCCTCGACGAGGGCTATGTTTATACAAAGCAGACGGGACCCACCGCGGGGCTGGCATTTGTCGCGGCTGGCGACACGACCCTGTTCTATTTCCAAAACCTAACCGCGCTGGCATCGTATGGACGGTTGGCGGAAGCGGATCTGGCCGGGAGTGTGGGAGTCAATTGGCCCCAGATCGGCTTCAGCCTGCCAGAGGCCAAGGTTGCGCTGCCAGCACGCCGGCAAGTCGTCATTTCAGATGCGTTCATCCGATTGGATCAGGGGCGGGGCCTGACCGAGTCTGGGCGCACATTGTGTTTCATGGAAAATTTGGAGAATGTTTACCGGGTCTTGGCTGCCCCTGCCGCTCCATGGTTCGATTGGGAAGTTATGGCCCGCAAAGGCGTCGCCGATCTGCATGGAGGCAACGATTGCCTGCGTAGGATCCGCGGCAAGAACTATCTCAACGCTTACGTCGGCGGCACCAACAAGCCGCCGGAAAGCATGGTGCAAGGTGCGTTGTATGTTCCCCTGTTAGCCTACGAGAAATGGCTTGGAAAACCTGTGAAGCTCACCCGCACCTTGGATCACTATTCACTTAGTTTTTTCGACCCGGAGTTGAGTACGATGCGGCGCTGGCTGCCGGGCGCCAGGTTTACCAAAGTGGAACCGAGCGAGGAGGAAGATCACGATACTATGGACTCATGGTATCTGCTCCACACGCTGATGAGCCTCGGCCGACAGGCCGACTTCGGGCGGGATTCGGATCGGGAAACCTTTTTGAAGAGCATTGACTACGCCATGCGGGTGGCCAACCACTTCAAGCACGATTGGCCGGTCTTCTACCATCGCAAGACCCTCAAGGTCATTAAACCGGAGACTAAGCCGGGCGAGGGTGGTGAGCAGGATGTTCCCGGTTTATATGTCCACGTCATGATGCAGGCGTGGCGGATGACCCGGGAGAAAGCCTATCTCGATGAAGCCGAAGCCGCAGCCGTGAAGTTGCGGGGACTCGGGTTCGGAGTGCTCTATCAAACGAACAACGCGATGTTCGCGGCGATCGCTCTCGGCTGGCTTTGGGCAGAGACTGGAAACACGCTCTATAAGGATCTCAGCTTCGTTTGCATGGGCAGCATCCTGAGCCATCTTTGGATGTGGGAGGCGGAGCATCCCCGCAGGTCGTGGCACACCTTCATGGCGCTCCCTCCCCTTCACGATGCGCCTTATATCGCACCGTACGAGGAAGCCGAGATATTTATCCTCATCCAGGCGTACAGCGAGGCTCTGGGTTCGGAGCTTCCCGAATGTATCGATGCACTGCTTGCCGAGTATGGAAAAAATCTCCTCCACCGCGGTCGCTTCTACTATCCGGCCGAGCTACCTGTGGAAGCGCTGTGCGCCGAGCCCAAAGAAGGCTTCCTCAGGCGGGATCTCGCGATACCCGTCGAGGACCTTTATCCATCACGGGATCCGGCCTGCCAGGTTGGACAGGAGGTTTATGGTGCCGGCCTCGCCCTGGTGCTGACCACCCGCTCATGTCATCGCTGGGCGGGAGTGCCATTCGATGTGTGGACCAACGTCACCCCGATGGATTGCGAGTTCACGCTGCACGACGGCGCGAAGAGCGGTCGGCTGAGTTTCCAAGCGGCGGGAACCCGCCATTACACCTACAGTATCCGTTGCATTCCTAACAGCCACAGGGCTGGCAAGCTATCCTTCGCCGTATATTCGGAAGACCGGGACGCCAGCCAGCAACGAAAGTGCAGGCCGCAAAAAAACCCGGAAGGGCACTATTTGTGTACGATCCGCGGAGCGTCGAAGGTCACCATTGACTGGCGGCTCGGTTAGCAGCGCCGTTCACGAGACATCCTGTGTGAAATGGCGGGGCGCAGGTCCGAGTTCTCACTGCGGAGTGGCGTCCCCCTATGCCAGAGGGCGGACCGGAACTTCGTTGCGCACCATCGACCGCAGCATGCGAATTTCTTCCTCCGACTGCGAGAGGCGCTCGGAGGTGGACGCGGTGATGAAGTTCGCGCTGGATGTCATTGTTTTGAGGAGGTGTTTCCTTTCCTCGAACATCCGCAATGCCCGCCAGAGAGTTTCCTCAATTTTTGCAGATTGCCCGCATAGCAAATGGTCTAGAGCGTAGGTATGGCCGGTGGCCGGCGACGCTGGCCACAAGCCCGGTCGCCACGCCACCGACGAAGCAGCTGCGGGAGTGAAGGGCAGCGGAGGAAGCTGGAATTTCAAGCGGATCAGTTTAAATGGTTTTCATGGTTTGTTAGGAATTGGTGTTCCGAAGGTCCGTCAGTGATTCTCGGAAATTACGGCTTGAGGACAACTTTTACGCAGCCGTCTTCCTTCTTGTTGAAGATGTCGTAGCCGTGAGGCGCATCAGCGAGCGGGAGGCGGTGCGAGATAATGTCGTCAAGGTGGATTTTACCCTGCTCGACCCACGTGAGCAGTTCGTCGATGTCGCGCTGCGGCGTGCTCTGCCCGAAGCGCATCTTGATGCCTTTGTCGAAAATCTGGCCGAGCGGAAAGTTGTCGTATGGCATGCCATAGACGCCAGTAACCGTCACCCAGCCACCGCGGCGCACGGCGCTTATGGCGGTGCGGAGTGCCTTGATACTGCCCATTTCGGCATGCACGACGTTCTTCACCTTATCTAGCAGGTTACGGTCGGCTTCCATACCCACGGCATCGACGCAAATGTCCGCGCCGCGGCCGCCTGTCATGTCCCGGATAGCCTGCACGATTTCCGTGTCCTTCATGTCCGATGCGTTCAGAGTTTCAGAGCGCGCCGTGCGGCGGGCTGCATCAAGACGGTATGCCTGGGTGTCGATGCCGATCACGCGGCTCGCGCCTTTGAGCCACGCAACCTTTTGCGTCATCAACCCGACCGGTCCGCAGCCGAAGACCGCGACGACTTCGCCTCCTTTGGGCTCCGCCCAGTCAATGCCCGCATATCCGGTTGGCAAAATGTCGGTTAGGAAAAGCAATTGTTCGTCAGTGAAATCGCTCTGGACCTTGCGCGGGCCATTGTTGGCATAGGGCACCCGGACGTATTCCGCCTGGCCGCCTTCGTAACCGCCGTAGAGATCGGTGTAGCCAAACAGCGCCCCGCCTTTCTGATCAAACATCCCACCCTCGGGACCATATTTTTCAGGGTTGGAATGCTCACAATGGCCGGGCAGATCGTGATTGCAAAAGAAGCACGCACCGCACGCGACGGGAAAGGGCACCACGACGCGATCTCCCCGCTGCAGCTTGGTCACGCCCGAGCCGGTTTCTTCCACAATTCCCATGAATTCGTGGCCGAGCGTCATCGGTCGGGTCTGGGGCAGGAATCCATTGTAGATGTGCAGGTCCGACCCGCAGATCGCGGTGGAAGTGATGCGCAATATGACATCGTCCGGCTTCTCAATCGTTGGATCGGGAACGGTATCGACAGAGACTTTGCCGGGTGCGTGGAAGACAAGTGCTTTCATTTTTATGGGTAGGTTAGAGTTATTTTTCCGCCGTGCCAGGCTTCGCTTCTTTGGCATGCTGCGCGGCAAGGACCCCCGCAGGTGTTATATTTGCGATGGCTGTCTGGAGCTTGTTTTGCCATCCGCTAACCACATCGCCATCGCCGTTCATCATCGCCGCGAAGCCGGTCTTGGCCACGTCTGCGGGATCGTCTTTTTTGGCATTGCCGACCTTGGTGTCCATCATGTCGGCGCGTTCAAAGAAGTCCGTTTCGGTGGCACCGGGCATCAGGCAGGTCACGGTCACGCCGCTATCCTTGAGCTCGTGACGAATGGCGAAGCAGAATGAGTCGATAAACGCCTTCGTCCCGTTGTAAACCGCATGGTAAGCGCCGGGCATGAAACCCGCGATGGAGCCTGTGACGAGAATCCTGCCCTCGCCCCGCAATCGCATTTCGGAGCCGATTTTTTGGATCAGATAGATCGTGCCGGTGATGTTGGTGTCGATGACGTGCTGGCAGTCTTCGAAGTGCTGGTCGAGAAACGCGCGGCCGAGTCCGTGGCCGGCGTTAGCTAGCAGATAGTCAACGTGTCGTCCGTTGGTCGCGGCGAGCAGTTGATCGACACCATCCAGGGTTGCGAGGTCAACCTCGACAAAATTCACCTCGACGCCGAGGGTGCCCAACTCCTCCGCAGCGCCGGCGATGGCCGGTTCGTCAGCGGCTATGAGCAAATCAAACCCTGCTTCCGCGCATTCGCGGGCGAGTTGGTAACCGATACCGCTGGAAGCGCCCGTGACAATGGCGAGGGGATGTATGGAGATATTCATCAGTGTGAAATGGTAAGTTTTGTAGGGTTGCGTTAGGGATTTCGTGTGTCGTCGGCCTGAAGTTTCTTCGCGGTTTCGAGGTGCATGGCAAAATGTCCGCGGGTCTCGACAAGGTGCTTTTTCACGGCGTCGTTTTCTGCGGTTTTGAGGAGTTCGTCTATCATCGCGAGGACTTCGGTGTGGCCTTTGACCATCGCTTCAATATACGCGTGTCCAAAGGCGACGTCGTCCATCGGCACAAGTTCTGCCAGTTCTCCGGCGCCTTTGACTCGGAGCGCGTTGGTCTTTTCCGTCTCCAGAGGCGTCACCTCGATCTTCTGCCCCAGCTTGAGCGTGTCCGCAGCATTCTTACCGTGCTCCACGTGAAGCATTTTCGCGTAATCGGCGATCGGCTGACTGAGCTTTTTCTTTTCCGCCTCCATGGCGGCGACGACTTCGTTAGTATTAACGGCCATAAGCACGCCGAGAATCTCGGCATCCGCGCTGGCGGGCTTGGCCGTCTTCTTCGATCCCGGCTCTTCGGCAGTCGTTGACGATTCGCCAGCTGGTTTCACCAGGCCGTCGTGCTTTGCGCCCGCACGTTTGGGTGCGCCGACGATGGTCGGCTTGTCTGCGTCAGCTGCGGCCGGCATCGGCTCAAATTGGAGTGCTACCGTGTAAGGCGGATACTTGCCCGCCATGTCCTCTTCCACGTTTTTTCCGAATTGCTTGCGTGCCTCCGCGACGTCGATTTTCTCGGTTATCAGATCATGCGCGAGATTGAGCGTGAGCAAATTGTGCCCTTCGAGATCACAGCGCGCGGAAAGTTCGCCGCGGGTTTTGTCAAACGTGCAACTGCCGTCGAATTTAGTCAGTTCATCGGCTTTTTCCGCCGGCACGCAATAATCGATGGTGTGCTCCATGTAGTCCGTGTGAGGCAGCGGGAAATCGTGGTAATGCTCCTCGCGTGTGACGGTGATGCGCTTGTATTTGCCGGGTTCAAGCCAGACGAGGCATTCGGGAGTGACTTCCTGCGGTGCGCCATATTTGGCGATCATCTGGCGTGCGCCTAGGCGCGGACGCTCCGGCCAAGAGGTAACGATCTTGTCGATGGCCGCGCGATCCTGCGTGGCGGGTTTCTCCGCTGCATGGAGCGGACTTAGCGCCAGCAGTGGTGTGGCGAAGATAGTGATGTGTAATTTTGTTTTCATCGTGTGTTGTAGTGTGTTGGTTTCTATAGCAGAGAATTTTCAAATCAGGTGACTCATTTTGCGAACGCGGCTTTCAAATCCGCAGCTGCCAGTGCCACGGCTTCTTTTGCCTCATCCACGACCGCGCCCATGCCGAAGAACTCGTGGGTCACGCCGTCATAGTTCTTGTAATGGACGCTAACGCCGTCCGCCTTGAGCTTTTCGGCAAGCATCTGGCCCTCGGAACGAAGTGGATCGATTTGCGCGGTGATGATGGTCGTGGAGGGTAAGCCCTTCAGGGTCTTCGCCTGCAGCAGGGCGATCTTGGGATCGCTGGCATCTTCCTTGTTAGCGAATGTCATGTCGGCGAACCATTTCATCATGGCGGCGTTCAGAGGTTTGGCTTTGGCATTTTCAATATAAGAAGGCGTGTCCATTTTGGTATCCGCCACCGGATAAACCAGCACTTGGTAAACTGGCATCTGAACGCCTTCCGCCTGCGCCATGATACAAACGGCAGCCGCCATGTTTCCGCCGGCGCTTTCGCCTACTACCGCGACCTTCTTAGTGTTTCCACCCCAGCGGTGACCGTTCTTCAACACCCACTGATAGGCCCCGTAAGCATCCTCATGCGCGGCGGGGAACTTGTGTTCAGGTGCTTGCCGATAGTGGGTGGAAATAACTACGGCATGCGCAGCGTTCGCCAGCGCGCGTGGAGTGGAGTCGTAAGTGTCGAGGTCCGCGATGACCCAGCCGCCACCATGGATATATAGAATAACTGGGAACGGCCCCTCGCCCTCGGGCTTGTAAACACGGCCCTTGATGTTACCGCTGGAGAGCTCGATAGTTATGTCATCCACCTCGCCGACTTTTTCTGGAGCGTCTTTTTTCTGGTCCTTGAGCAGGGCCATCACAGCGTCTGCGGGAGTGGGTTGCTTGCGGGCGTCTTCGGCGGAAAGGGTTTCGATGGGCATGCCACCGAGGCTGGTAAGCTTGTCAAGAACGGCCTGCATGTGGGCATTCGGTTTCGGCGGAGAAACTGGGGTTTCCGATTGCGCAACGAGCAAAGGGGTGGAGAGCGCCAGGATGATAAGAAGCTTGGATGGTGTTTTCATGTGATTGATTGTTAGTAAATGCAGGTTGAGCGGAGGATTCGTGTGATTCGTCTGGCGCGGTTGAGACCGTCAACGATCACCCAAAACCGATGAAGTCAGATTTGGAATCGCTGCCGGGCCGTATGTCGGTTCCAGCACTTTGCGCTGAGGATCAAGAGATGGAGCCGTTTACCCCTTCTGGAAAGAATAGTCCCTTTTGGGCTCCTACTTTCCCATAGACGATATTCAGCACTTGGCGAGTTGACCGACTGAACGCAATCGAGTCGCCATCGGTGGGAATAAGATTCGCCATTCCGTTGCGGCTAATGCCCTGATCTCGGTCTTTCTTGCTATTGTCGAGTGAGCTTCTGACATTTGAGATTCCTCCGGCCAGCTTACGAACGTCAGGCCCTTGGGCGTAAAGCAATGTCCGGATCACGCCGGCATGATAGGCTTCGGTCCCCAGAATCCCTGCGGCGGATTCGAGCACATTTTTGTCCGTCAACAGGGGACTCGCTCCCTTATACGCAGTTACACCTACGTCTTCAAAAATGAAGGCGCCGAGCAGAAAACTCACCTCGTCGGCAAATGGGTCGAAGTTGTTAACGCCGATGAGATTTCCAAGGGCTTTAAAGCTATCGCGAAGGTCAATCTGAGGACGTGCCACCGGTGATGCGCCATTGTTTGTCAACGTTTCGCGAATGTAGCGAACATGATTGGCCTCATCGTTGGCAATTTCATTTGCGTAATCTTCGAACGATGCAGTATCAAACTTTACTTTTGGATGCATCTTGATGATGACACTTTTGGCCTTTTGTCCATTGCCTCCGTCCACATCAATCCCAGCATCTTCTAGGCCTTTGGCGGTAGTGGCGGCCAAATAATACTCCGCTTCGAGGTATTCCAGATTCAGAGCAAAATTCAACACTGCCACATCGGTGGCGTTGGGTTGGAACTCTGCTGCTTGGGCTCGGACCCGAGATGGGATGGCCATGATCCCCGCCGTTCCTGCCGTCATCAGGCCTAACTTGCGCATGAATCTGCGGCGACCCCCAGTGGTGGTTGATATTTCTTCGATATGTTTTAATACGATTGGAGTATTCATTTGGTTTGTGTCGGTTGTTTTTCATTTTTCCCACATCAGGATGCCGATTTAGACTTAAGAGAACTTGGATAAGTCAAAATTTAAACAATCCGAAGTCCGACATCATTGAAGGAGCATTTGCATTAGCGCACAGCGTGCCAATTCGTAAATTCAGGAAAATCCAGCATCGAAATTTGAAGCGCAAGTGAAAATAGCATAGTAAACACTGTTTATTTCATTAGCGGTCTAAAGAATTATCTAATGCAATTACCTATGGTTTTGTACTATTAAATTGTTCATTTTGGGACACAGCCTTTGTAAAAGCTTGGAAAGCCGTTCTTCGTTTGTATGTAAGTTGGTTATTGGACTCAACAGACTGTGGGACGCTTCGCGGATTGCGTGTGCCAACGGATTTTCGTTGGGAAGCGTTTTAACCACAAGACGCATGCCCTCCGCAGGTGGAGGCGAAGTGCATATCGCCCAATCATGTCGTATTTTGCATTTTTCGCCTAGCCAGCTCAGCAGGAGTGCAACTGATATAGGCCGCTAATCTAACGGGACGGACTAGGTGGCTTCCGCGAGATCATGCACCGCCACCGCCATGGCCAGCGAATCCCGTCCGTTTCACTCGGCGATTTTACGGACGTGCGAACGAGCGCGGATCCAGGCGAGTTGTTCGGCGAACATGGAGCGCAGGAGTTCCGAGTAGCGCCGCATCTTTTCGTCGCCGATACCGAAACTGAGTTCGATCTGATGTTGGATATTCATCGACGTGTGTCGCCCTTTCGCCATGCGGTCCGGACCGCCATAGAGCGAGATACCATTCATGCGCGCGCCGGGAAATGTCTTCATCTGCTCAAGCGTTTCCGCTTTATCGCCGACGGCCTTGCTTCCCACCATGTTCGACAAAGATTCCGCCGCTCTTCCCGCGATCCCAGAACCAATGTTCGATTCCAAGTCCTTAATCACATGCGTAGTTTTCGAACCAGCCGTGGAGGCAGTCGCCGAGCACGCGGGATTGGACGAGCTGCCTAACCGCTCCAAACAACGGATTGTAGCACTGCATCAGATTGGCGATGCAAAGGAGTCCTTTTGCGGTTGGCGAGGCTGCCTCGTGGTGCGTGCCTACGATCGCCGCCAGCTCGACACCTAGAGTTTGGAGGAATTGTTGAGTAGCGAACATGCCGAAGCCGCCAGCTCCAGTGCGACGATTTTAAAAGGTGACGGGTTCACGGTTTGCTCTGGGTTTCCATTTTCCTCCCAGGCAGGATCCGGTCGATGGGCTTGTTGAAGACGGTCAGCGAACGCTCCACCCGGCGCATTTCCTGAAGCGCTAGGAGGAAAGCGAGAGTCGATTCCGCACCTTGGTTCAGGTTGACGCGATCGAAATGAAGTCCGTCGAAACAACCGCCGCTCGCCGCGTTGTACAGCGGAAGTCTCAGGTCATTGCGACCTAGGAACCACTCGAAAGCGCGGCCAGCCTCCTTGAGCCAGAATTCGTCTTGGGTGGCATACCACGCCTCGATGCAGGCCGCAGTGGAGAGCCATGCCTCCAACGGCTGCTGGTCGAAGTCGGCGCGGGAACCACCCCGCACGAAAAAGCCGTCCGATCCGATGGGGCGGAAATGCCCGCCTTCCGCTGTTTGGACGCGCATCAGCCAGCGCAGGCTGCGGAGTCCAACCTCAAGCGCCTCGGAGTTGCCGGCCCATTGGCCACCCACGATCAAAGCGTGCGGCAGGCGGGCGTTCCCATAACTTAGGATTTCCTCAAACCACACCCATCCGCCGCTGCTTGCCGCCCCGAACTCTGCTAACAGACGCTCAATCAGCGTTGTCCCAATGAGGGCGACCGCCCGGTCGCCCGTAAAGCGCCGGAAGTATTCCTGGATCCCTACCAGAGTGAGAGCCCACGCTCTGGGGGAGCGGGTCTCGGTGATCGCCGGCAGAGCACGTTCAAACAGCTCTCCGGCCCACCGCCGCAAATCAACCCGCCGGGAGCGTCCCACGCAGGCTCCCAAAACCAAAAGGCTTCGCCCAAGGGAGTCGTCCGCCCCATCGTCGTCGAGCCACCGCCGGTCGAAGCCCATGAAATTGTGAAATCTCCCGGACTCGGGAATAAAGGCATGATTCACGAAAGCCGCGTAGGTGGTGGCGAGGCCGTGCAATTGCTCGCTGTCATCACCGGTTTCCTCAAGCATCACCGTGAGCAGCAGCGCGCGCGCGTTGTCATCAGTGCAATAGCCTTCTTTGAAACTGGGCAGCGAATAAGCCGCATGCTGGAAAATCCCTGTTGAATCCGTAAGCTTGCCCAGATGATCGAGGCGTAGGTCGGGTAGCTTGCGGGGTTCCTCGTCGAGCGTTTGCAAAGGCCTCGACAATCCACCCGTCCGGCGGGTGCGTCGCGCAAGCTCGAAGGACGCCGCATACAGTCCCGCAACGTGGCTCCATACCATTTCCCGGCCCAGCAGATAGGCCTTCTTGCGCATGGCGTTGCGGCGCACGTCGTCGTTCAGAAGGGCGTTCAACTCCCTTGCAATTGCGCCGCTGTCTCGGAAGGGCACGAACACGCCGCGATCCTCCGCTAACAGTTCTTCCGCGTGCCAGTATGGAGTCGAGATGACTGCCTTGCCGCAGCCGAAGGCATAGGCGAGCGTTCCCGATGTGCTCTGGGCTGCGTTGGGATAGGGAGTGATGTATATATCCGCCGCGCCGAGGAATTCCTTGAGCTCTTCAAGTTCGACAAATCGATTGTAGAACACGACGTGCTTCTTCACGCCAAGGTCGGCAGCGAGCCGCTCCAAGCTGAACCGATAGGCTTCTCCCTGTTCTCGAACAAGGTTGGGATGGGTTGCCCCAAGTACGATATAGACCAGTTCGGGATGATCCCGCACCACCTCCGGCAAAGCCCGAATCACGTGTTCTATACCTTTTCCCGGAGATAGGAGGCCGAACGTCAGCAGCACTCGCTTGCCCTCCACTCCAAACTTGTCCTTATGGAAGTTAGGGTCCACGAACGGCATGTCGGGAATCCCATGTGGAATCAGGTCAATGCGGCTCGCCGACACCTTGTAAATCTCCCGCAGCATGGTCCGTCCGCGCTCGCTCATCACTACCAGTCTCCTGGAAAACTCGATGATTTCCTCCATCACGCGCCGCTGTTCGGGCGTCGGCGATTCTAGCACCGTGTGAAGCTGCGTAACAACCGGAAGGCGCAAGCGCCGCAGCAGCGCGAGAATGTGGCTCCCGCAGGGCCCGCCGTAAATCCCGAACTCATGTTGCACGCAGACCACCTCGGCGTTGCTGAAGTTGAGAAAATCCGCCGCACGGCGATAGCTGCGCACATCCTGCTCCGCGATTTCAAACCTCACCTCCGGTGGATAAGCATATCCTGAAGGCGTGTCGTTGACGGTTACAACGAAACATTCGGTGTCCGGTTGATTGTCCGTCAGTGCGCGACATACGTCGTGGGTGAAAGTGGCGATCCCGCATTTGCGCGGGAGGTAATTTCCGATAAGGGCGATCCGATGGGGGCTCTTGCTGTTCATTTGTGGGTTAGGGAGAAAGGTTGAACGGTTGATGGATTTGCTACTTTAGCCTGCATCAGGCGAAAATGCGCTTTGGAATGTGCGTGATCCGCAGGCCAAGTCATCCTCGCCCGATGCGACAATGTAATCGTCGCGTCCTCGGTGGCGTTCGACAGCGCCTCGGCGATGCGTACCATGATCAGTAGATTGCCGTTGGGCAGCCGCGTCAGCGCGGGGTTAAAAGCTCCCAAAACGTAGGTCTCAGCCCCTAGGCTTGACCGCATGGGCGAGAACACAAGGTCCACGTCGCCCGGGGCGAAGATGAGTTTGTCGTGAGTAAACTCCATAATGTTGAGGTGAGTTGAAGATGAATTACCCGACGGACGGGTGGGGACTCCCTCCACAATCCATATGGAGCCATCGCGCTAGACTGCAGGGTTGCCCTTTTTTCCTTGCACGATCCACGCCACATGAGCAGCGCTTCCCCCCGAACCGACCCGGAGACCGATATTTACTAGAGATATGGCTTTTCGCGTCAGCCGGATGATCCCACACCTTCTACCGTTGGAAGGGGGAAAAATGGCAATCTGCAACAACGGTTGGTGCCTTGTGCAATGCTTCTACGACGCACCTTCGGCGAGCACGAGGAAGAACTGACTTTTTAAAAGCAACCTAGAGAGTCAATCTGCACTGGCCTGTTGATTAGCCTTACTTACGAATTTTGCGTACGCTTGCCAATCGGGCAACACGGGGTAGTCCTGAGCGCGGAGTTCCCTGCCCCCGTGGTGGGGAACCGTCAAGGTCGCAAGCGGGGCGATGCACCGCCCCGACAGGCACTTTCGGACGAGGCTTAATTGACACGAGGATATACTATTACGGCCAAATTTGATCTGAGCCGGATTGGGTGATTTGGCGCAGATCCTGCAACACCATCGATGAATGCAATAGCGCCTATGAAGACCCACACTCCTCACGATCTTTTCTTCGATCAACTCCGTGATCTCTTTAGCATGGAGGTTCAGATTTGTGAGGCCATGCCTCACCTTGTATCGCTGTCGAGCGATGAGGCGCTCCGCAGACTGCTAGAGAGCCATGCTCGTCAAAACTGCAATCAGATTGCCGACGTCCGGGAGATCTTCAAATGGCAAAGTATCGCGGGCTCAGTTTTGTTGTCGAGTGCCCACGCAAAAGCCTCCGCACCTCTCAGGCGATGCCAAGATCGCGCAGCAATTTCATTGCCACCGATTGGGGTGCTAGTTCCATCCAATCCACCGGTGTTTGCGGCGGCTCGTGGATGGTAAAACCCGCCTTCGCAAGGTCGGGCAGGTGCTCCCATTTTGTGGGCATGGAGACGGTACCACCGGGGCGAGCGCGGAGCGCCCATGGGGCGATGCATGTCGCTCCGCGACTGTTCCGCATCCAGTCGATATAGATTTTCCCGGTGCGCTTGGATTTGGTGGAAGTAACGGTGAAGCGGCGGGGGTTGAAGCTCGCCACCGCAGATGCCACCGCCTTGGTAAACGGCTTCATCAGCGACCAGTCATGCTTCGGTTTGAGGGGCAAAACGATGTGGAGTCCTTTCCCACCGGAGGTCTTGACGATGGTCTGCAACCCGCGTTCAGCCAGGTAGTCCCGCAGCAGCAATGCGGCTCCCAGCACCTCCTTCCACGGCACCGACTCTTCCGGGTCGAGATCCCAAGTCAGGAAGTCCGGTTTCTCCAGGTTTATGAGCGGAGATCCCCACGGGTGAAACTCGATGGCCCCCAACTGCGCGAGCGAGACCAATCCCTTGACGTCCTTGACGAAAAAAATCTCATTGCCATCCGGGAGTTTCTTCTGGTGGACGCCTTCCGGAACGTGAGTCTTAAATGACTTTTGGAAGAACAATTCCCCGGTGATCCCTCCCGGAGCACGCAGCAACGCCAGCGGGCGATTTGCTACGAAGGGCAGCATCAATTCCCCCACCCGCTCATAGTACTTCGCCACCTCTAACTTGGTCACCCCGTCGCCGGGGAACACCAGGCGGTCCGGATGGGTGATCGTGATGCCTGCCACCTTGGACCCTTTGCTGTCCACGGTGGCTGTCTGTACCGCGTCCATGTGAACCTGATCGGGCGACTTGTCCTCACGAAGGGCCACAAGCGAAGCCTGGCGCACTGAGCCATCGCGGGTGATGTCGGCGAACTCGACCTCGGCCACCAGTTTGGGTTTCAGCCAGACCACTTCTACATCCATTTCAAACGGAGCTCTGGTGGTCGTGAGCGGCTTGAACACCGCAAGGTAGTCACGGCGATCCTTGTCGGAAAACCCAGTGCCCACTTTCCCGCGAGGTATCAGCTTGCCATTTTCGTAGGTCCCGAGCACGAGTGAGGAGAATGCGGGCAGCGAACTTTTCGGCGTGGTATAGCCACACACCACGAACTCCTGCCGGGCACGGCACTTTGATTTCGTCCAGTCCCGCCTGTCGCCCGGCCTGTAAACGCCGCCCAATTTCTTGCTGATGATGCCCTCAAGACCGAGCTTGCACGCCTGCTTATAGAGGGCCGGACCCATGTCCGCCGCCCACACCGCCGAGCGCCTAACAATTCCTTGGTCTTCCGGCACCAGTTCCGCCAACCGTTTCTGACGCTCACCTAACGGCAGATCGCGGAGGTTCAGCCCGTCGAAGTGGAGAAGATCGAAGGCGACAAACGAGACTTCGTTAGGGCGGTCTTTGAGCGCCGCCTGCAAGTCGCCGAAATTGCTGCGGCCCTTTTCATCGAACACCACCGCCTCACCATCCAGGATGAAATCCTTCGCCGATACCGCTGTCAGATGTTTGGCGAGCGCCTTGAACTTGTGAGTCCAGTCGTGGCCGTTGCGGGTGTAAACCGTTAGCTCGCCCCAGTGCTTGACGATGATCAGGCGGTAGCCGTCGAATTTCAGCTCATGGATGATGTCGCGTCCCCGTGGCACCGTGGAAACTACCTGAGCCAGTTGTGGAGTCACATAGTCCGGCTTCTCATTTTTCGCCTCGAACGCCGGTTGCGGGTGGGTGGACGGTTCCAGCAGTTTCATCATCCAGTTAGGCTCCTCTTTCAGCCGGACGAGCAGATAGGGACCATTGAGCCGATCGCCCTTGAGGTGGAATTTGAACGTCCCCTTGGCGAAATCCTTGCGCCAGCTCTTCTCCATCGGTTCCCAGGTCCCTTTGTCCCAGATAGTCACTGTGCCGGCACCGTAGTTGCCCTTGGGAATGCTGCCCTCGAATTTTCCATATTCCAATGGATGGTCCTCGACATGGACGGCCAGCCGCTTGGCCACCAAATCCTCCGGGATGCCTTTCGGAACCGCCCAGCTAACAAGAACCCCGTCGATCTCCAGGCGGAAATCAAAATGGTGGCTGCGGGCATGATGTTCCTGAACCACGAATGAGCGGCCGGACCGGTCACCCACCTGCGCACCGGGTTCCGGCGTCTTCGCGAAGTTGCGCTTCTCTTGATACTTCACGAGTGGAGCGCCGACGGATTGCGCCTCATCCGGCTTCTCCTTGGGTATCTTCCGCGCGGCTTTCTTGATAGACTTTTTTTTGGCGCACTTCTTCGCGCCAGCCAGCTCAATCCAGACCGGGGCGTGGTCACTCGACTTTTCCCATCCGCGGACTTGCTGATCCACCTCCGCCTTAACTAACCGTTCCGCGAGATCAGGGCTTAGGAGGAGATGGTCGAGCCGCAGCCCCGCGTTGCGAGCGTAAGCATTCCTGAGATAATCCCAGAACGTGTAAATGCGTTCGTCCGGATGCAAGGTCCGGATGGAATCGGTCCAACCTTGGCCGACAAGCCGCTGATAGAATTTCCGCACTTGAGGTCGGAACAGCGCGTCATCGACCCATTTCTCCGGTTTATAAACGTCCAACCCAGTCGGAATCACGTTGTAATCGCCGGCGAGCACGACCGGAATGTCTTGGGCGAGAAGGCCCTTGGCGTGATTCAGGAATCGTTCGAACCAATGCAACTTGTAATCGAACTTCGGACCCGGTGCGGGGTTGCCGTTAGGCAGATAGAGACACCCGATCAAAATACCCTCCACCGCGGCTTCCAGATACCGGCTGTGCGTGTTGTCGGGGTCGCCCGGCAGCCCTCTTCGGCTCTCGATGGGTTCCGCACCACGGGACAGTATGGCGACTCCATGCCAACTTTTCTGGCCGTGCCAGATCGCCCCGTAACCGGCCCGCTGAATCGCGGAAAGCGGGAACTTCTCGTCCGGTGCCTTCAGCTCCTGCAAACAGACAACGTCCGGCTTGGCCTCCTTCAGCCACCGCAATAAGACGGGCAGGCGACCGTTGATTCCATTGACGTTGTAGGTGGCGATTTTCATGGCTGCGATCTTTAAACGACTGCTCTTCCAGGAAGGTTAAAGCCACTCGAAGCGACGGAGGGTCATCGGGGCTTTGCCATCAAACCGAGCACCACACGATCCCAAAACACCTCGAACCGCTAGCATCAGGTCAGTCACAAGCCGTCCCCATGCGCGTCGCCCGGGATTGCACGCTCGACGCGATGCCAGCCCGCGCGCACCGCGTGGCGGGCGTCGTCCCAGCGGAGCCGCGAGGTGCCGCGAGCATCCTCCCAAGCGCTTGCCAAGGCCGTCTCGGAATCTTCATAGGTTCGCCCGGAGCGTTCACCGATCTTTTCGTAGCCCAAGCGGTAAGCAGGGCCATAGTCATCATAATCGTATCGAGGATCATGATAGATTTCGCTTCGATAGTTTTCCTTCCAGAAGGCATCCTCCGCGGTGGGATCCACGGCTTCTCCCGCAGCATGTCCGGCCACCGCGCCTGCCACCGCGCCGATCACACCGCCCACTGCCATGCCCACCGGTCCGCCGACGGCTCCCATCGCAGCTCCTGCCGCCGCTCCGCCCGCGCTGCCAAGGCCGGTTCCTACGGGGTGGGAACCCGGTTCACCGGTGATTGGATCCCGATTTGCATCTCTTGTTAGGTCGTCATTTGAAGTTTTCATAGCGGCATCTGTTTAGCAGCGCCCGCGCCACTTGTCCGCCGAGCAATCCAGTCTCTGACCACTCCCGCCATTACGCGGAAAAGTTGCCAGATTGTCGCCTTGCAAGCGACGGCCCCTCAGGCAATCGCCATGCATCTCGCACTCCCCGCGTGCAAAATCCTTCCGAGTCTAGCCGGCCACACCACGATCTAACGAAGTAACGGAGGATCGAATGCTCATGCAGACTGGCGGCCACTTTTCGACGCCGCCTTCTTGGCGACCTTCTTGGCGACCTTCTTGGCAACTGCCTTTTTGGCAGACGGCTTTGTTTTGGAAGACGCGCCCGTTAGGGATTTGCCCGGGCTTTCACCTTTGATGCTGCGTTTCAGGTATTCCGCCAGATCAAGAACGTTGCTGCCGCCCGCTTCCTCACGATCCTCTCCCTGTTTCACGTCATCCACAGCCTCACCTCCACTGACCTTCTTCTCGATAAAATCCATGAGAGCCTCACGGTACTCATCATGATATTCGTCGGGCTTCCATTTTCCCGCCATCTCATCGATCAAGCGCATGGCGAGATCCATCTCATGCTTCTTTGGCTGGAAGGCGACGTCCGCAGAAGCGGGGAGTTCCAGTTTCGATGATGCCCGGATTTCCTGCGGGAAGCGAAGGAGCATCAGGATCATCACATCGTCGCGGACAAACATCGCCGAGAGATATTCGCGCGTTCGGATCACTACCTTCGAGATGCCAGCCTTTCCCGTCTGGCGTAGCGCTTCACGCAACAGTGCATAAGCTTTTTGTCCGCGTTTTTCAGGCTCAAGGTAGTAGGGCTTGTCGAACAACAACGGATCGATGTCGTCCAAGGAGACAAATGACTCGATCTCGATGGTTTTGGTTAGCTTCGGCTGCACTGCCTCAAGATCTTCCTCAGTGAGTAAGATGAACTTCCCGTCTTCGTGCTCGTAGCCTTTCACCATGCGGTCCCAGGGAACCTCTTCGCCGGTATCGGCGTTGACCCGCTCGTAGCGGATGCGCGCATGATTTTTGCTGTCCACCATGTGCAATTGGATATCCGGCCGGGATTCGGCGCTGGTTAAACCCACGGGAATATTGACCAGACCAAACGCGATCGCACCTTTCCATATTGAACGAGCCATAATCCGCAACCGTAGCAGGAATTTCGGACTCCGCCACCATTTCCACGCACACCTGCGGCACGCTGGGGTCTGGGTCTTCTTCTCTCCATTCGATGTTCGACGTCGTAACCTGCGTGCCGGAACCGCCAATCCAATGCCTGCGCTACCAGGCTGTGACAAAATGTGGCGAAGCCTGGCTCTTAGGCGATTCACTACCCTCCAGTCTCCTCGGCCTCCACTTTCCCCTAGTCAATGTATCATTATTTCGCAATGATTCCCCGATGAGGCTTGCCGACTTTATTCTCGCTAATACCGAAATGATCCTCAAGGAGTGGGAATCCTTCGCCCGCAGCATCTGGACGGGACCTGTCGCCAGCGCCCCGGTCCTACGGGACCATGCAGGCGAAATGCTCACTGCCGTGGCGGCGGACATGAAGGAATCCCAGACGGATGCCGAGCAAAGCTCAAAATCCAAGGGCCTCGGCGGAGGATTTTACAGCGAACAGACTGAAGCCAGCCAGCGGGTGGACACAGCATCCACCCAGCATGCCCTTAGCCGGCTGTCTTCCGGGTTTGAGTTGCGGGAGTTGGTCGCCGAGTATCGAGCCCTTCGAGCCAGTGTCATCCAGCTTTGGATTTCCAGCAGCCCGGAAGCGGGTCCACATGTCGGGCAGGACATCATTCGCTTTAACGAAGCCATCGACCAGTCGCTCGCCGAGTCCATCGCCAGCTTCGCGGACAAGGTGGACGCTTCCCGAGAGTATTTCCTTGGGATCCTCGGGCACGATCTTCGCAGCCCGCTCACTGCGGCCACCCTGGTTGCGTATTTGCTCGCGGAATCCACCACGCTCGATCCCGACTCCCGGCACATGGCCACGATCCTACGCTCCAGTCTCGATGCGATGAACCACCTCGTCCGCGACATTCTCGACTTCACGGGTGCCCGGTTGGGTGCGAGGATGGAGGTCCGACCGGGGCCTATGGCCCTGCTTCCGCTGTGCCACGAGGTGCTCGCTGAGCTGCGGTCCGTCCACCCCGCCCGCTCGTTCGTTTTCACCGAACCGGAGGGCGACACCACCGGCAGATGGGATAGCGGGCGTCTTCGCCAGCTTATATCCAACCTTCTGGGAAATGCCGTCCAACACGGCTCCGCCACCAGGCCCGTGACCCTAACCGCTACCCTCTCCGCGGACGGTGCGCTCTTGGCGGTTCACAACTTTGGCCCGCCGATCCCTGAAGAAAAAATCAGTGTCATTTTCGATCCGATGAAACGCCACCAGGCTTCCGGCTGTGCGGAGCACCACGCACCCGCCGGCAGCGTTGGACTTGGACTTTACATTGCGCGTGAGGTTGCAAACGCCCATGGCGGCTCCATCACCGTCGTCTCGGCGGGAGAAGAAACCACCTTCACGGTCCGGCTCCCACGCCACTGCAAGGTGAGTCAGTCCGCGATGGATTGATGCATGCCGATTGTTGAATTTTGATTGCCGAAGGAAGGCCCATCCGGTGGCTTCAAAGATCCAAAATCAACAATCATTTGCCCTTCGGCCATGCTGGTTAGGCTTCACTCGTTCACTCCGCATTATCGAGAATTCTTCGTCTGCTCATCCTCTTCACTGATCACTGGTGACTCGGCACTTCTTTCCCCCCGTCCAAACATTCGCCAACGCCTTCCCCTGCTTCAAAACCAACCCAATCACCTCCTCTCAAAGTGGCTGCGGCGTCTCGCCCAGCTCTCAGTTCCCCTCTTCACTTCGAAGTTCAATGTTGGGTGTTCGATGTTCAACTTAGCCGGGCCTGTCATCACGACCGCGATCGCGCCGTCCTCGGATTCCAGCCGATGTCCTTGCCGTCCTTCGTCAGCTTCGTGACCGGCCACTCCGGGCGCAGCTTGATGGTCACTTCTCACCGCTCAGTCGGAATTGCCTCACACTTCCCCCCCCACAGAAACAAGTCAGCGCTTCGCTGGATCATTTCCCACATTCGCACCGTGCTTTCTGCCTTCATCAAAAGAGTGGCGGGTGACGATTTGCAATTCCGTCGGCGGCAGCCGGTGGAGTTGAACGGCCAAGTTGGTTTCAAGTCGCTCAAAATGAGTCATCCGCTCGCAAAGTGAAAGCTGGTCCGGCTGCTGCGAGGAGGAAGCAAACTCCCAGTACCATGAAAAAACGCCATTGCCATTCCTCCAACTCCCACGAAGCGTCCTCAAAGCCCACTTTGATTAACTACTTGGCATTAATCCATGCGGTCACTCACCCCGGAACCCGCCAAGATTCCCGGCAAGCGTCATCGCTCGCCCAAATCGGTGGCAGGCACCGCGACAGCCGTTTAATTCGTGCCAGGCAGACACCCGCTGTTGGTCCGCTTTTTTGATAGATCCAGAGAATGTAGAAAAATACCACCCGCAGGAACAGCTTCAGCGGTTAGGATGGTGGGAAGCATCGCGAGCCCTTGGACGGGTATAGCGGCAGATAGGCGTGGCCGGAGGCAAATCAGTGACCAGAAAATGGTGGACGGAGGGTGAAAGTGATGCCCGGGCCGGGTTACAGCGTGGAGGTTAAGGCGTGGATGAGCGAGTTCTTAATGCCATGCGAAGCCGGTGGATGATCATGCCGTGACAGCGAAAAATGAAAGCCGATGGGATGAGCTGGCGTTGGGGGTGGGCAGCGCGGTTCAGGAATGAGAGCTCTACTTGGCAACCCGGGACCTGCGGCGGGCCTAGGTAGAACCCTTCGAGTGGGAGGCAATCTTTGAAGAGGGAACCTTGCGGGTTCGCGCGATGCGATGGAGGAACTCAAGCGGTTCGACCTGGCGAACCTGTGAGCACGCAGCGGGACACGCCGGAACTGCGCCGCCGCCACAGCAGGATAGGAGCCGAGATGGAGCACGGTGGGAGTGGTGGGCGGAGTGGCGGCTGCGATATTGTCAGTTTGCACGACCGCACCATTGACGCGCCAGACGACCGGCACGGCGTCGCCGTCGAAGTCGGATACGTTGGCAGTGTAGGTGACGCGTTCACCGCGCGTCCCTTCCGTGGGAGGGGTGCACGACGTTTCCCCAAGCAAATAGCCGTTCCACAGTGGGCATCATGTAGCGATTGGACATCCCGAGGCCGTGTACAAGCACCAAATCCGGAGAGCGCCTGTCTGCCTTCCCGCCCATTTCCACCGAATGCATGGCAATTCCGGCTACGGTGGTAACGAGATCGAGGCGAGCAGGTGACATTGTATCAATGGCGTAAGGAAAGACCGGAAATGTCCCGCGTCGAGGAAAACTGTTCCAGTATTGCGGCTATTAGAAGTCCGGGTCCACAGCCCATTATCACTCTCCCATTCCCTCCCCCGCCAGCGCCTCCCCATGTTGAAGAGTTAGGCAACCGCCATGAGCTAGATGGGGCGATTCCACGACGCGCTTGTCATTTTCCGGCAAGTCCATTTCGGGCACCGGCGGCCCGTTATACGAAGGGCCCGCCCGTCCAACAGTTAGGGCAAATTGCATCACCTCATCGCAGTTTGCATGTCCGCCAACGCTGGCCGGAATCCCGGAAAAGCCTAATGCCTAGGGAATCCCTACATCCCACGGATCAGGAACGCGGTCTGCAAGGAGGATAGTGATCATGCCAGATGAATCCCATTTCACCCGAAGCGATTTCGCCTCCGACAGTTCATTCACCGGACCCGCCGCCCATGAGGATCTAACTATCGCTGAGATTTTGGAAACCATGCGCGTGCCCGCACAAGATCTTACCGGAGAGTTATGTTTTCGGGACGGGAATGGGATGCATCACTGGGTTTCCCATGCGCGGGCCTCCAGCTTCCTCGCCGCATCCGGGGCTCTCCATCCTTCCGCCTATTTGGCCTCCACTGGGTTTCCTTGGGAACTTCAGTTTTTCAGCCAGCAGACACTCCAATCTTCCACAACCTCCAAGAAAAACACCATGAAGCATAAACCTGCCACCGGCGATGCCGGTCAAATCACAGCCACCGTTGATCAAACGTTGAAACCTTTAGAGGAAGCCGTCTCAGCAGCCTACGAAGCTCTGTGCAAGAAAACCAGCCCACTCACGGCTCGCGCCAGCGAGAAAATCCGCGAGAACCCCCTACCTGCGGTCCTCGGTGCCGCCCTGTTCGGTGCAGCCGCCTGCTATCTGCTCTTGAGTCGCCACGAAGCATCTCTCAAGGAGAGCGCCATCTTCGAGCCCCTTGAGGAGGCGCGCGACACATTCACCTCATCCCTCCGGTCCCTCTACGACAACCTAAAATTCTGGTAACCATGACTGCCTTGCCCTCCACCATGTCCGAATCACCCACCATCGAGCAGGAAGTAAATTCCATGATCGAGGATGTAAAAGCCAAAGCTTGCGGCACCTATGAAGCCTGCGAGGCAAAGGTGAAACAATCACCCACCAAAGCGGTCCTGATCGCGGTGGGGACTGGCTATTGTCTGCACCGATTGCCAGTGCGGGCGTTGCTCGTATCACAAGTCCGGCTGCTGGCGGCGTTGGCACCGCCCGTCTTGTTTGTGTTGGGCGCGGCCAAGTTGTGCGGGTTCCTTCAAAAGCAAGCCCGCCGCTAGCAGGATCTTGCAAGACAGGAGTTGCCAACCTCACCGACCAAACTATGAACTACAAGGCGACCACGGACAACCACTGGGTCAACCTCGTCAAGCGTTCGACGGATAATTGGAGGGAAGACAAGGCGTCGCGACTGAGCGCCGCGCTCGCTTACTATTCAATCTTTTCCATCGCCCCACTGCTGGTTATCTCCATTGGCATTGCCGGGCTGGTGTTAGGAACTGAAGCCGTGACAGGCCGGCTCTATGGCGAACTGAAGGGATACGTGGGTGCCGAATCCGCAGCAGCCATCCAATCCATGGTCGAAAGCGCCTCGCAACCCTCGCAAGGCGTGATGGCCACCGTGCTGGGTTTTGTGATGCTGCTTCTAGGCGCATCGGGTGTTTTCGGCCAGCTCAAGGACGCGCTCAATATCATTTGGGGCGTTAAGCCCAAGCCCGGCCAAGGCATCCTCGCAATAGTGCGCGGGAAGTTCCTGAACTTCAGCATGGTGCTGGTGATTGGGTTCCTGCTGCTGGTTTCACTCATGCTGACCACGGCCATCGCGGGATTAAACAACCGGCTGGAAAGGATGCTGCCGCTGCCGGCGGTCGTGTGGGCCGCGCTTGCCTTTGTAATATCGATGGGCATTGTAACTATACTTTTTGCGATGATCTTCAAAGTACTGCCCGACGCACAAATCCGCTGGCGGCATGTCTGGTTCGGCGCGCTGATCACCGCGCTGTTATTTGAAGTCGGCAAGACCGGACTCGGTTGGTATCTCGGCCGGGAGGGTGTCGCCGGCGCATATGGGGCGGCCGGATCGGTCGTGCTGTTGTTGTTATGGGTTTACTATACCTCGTGTATTTTGTTTTTTGGCGCGGAGTTCACCCGGGTCTATGCGGAGGCCAACGATTGTGTTACGGAGCCTTCGGCGGATGCGCGGTGCGTTACCCCGGAGCAGCGTGCGTGTCAAGGACTGCCGCCGACCGCCGCTCGGGCAGTCGGCAGCGCTCCCACGGCTTGGGTCACGGTGGATCGTCCAATGCAGACCGCGTCCCCGCACCGGGTGCTGGCCCCCGTTCTCAAGTATCTGGAAGGACGCGGCTTGCTGCTAAGCATCGAGGCACGGGAAGCTTCACAACAGGTGATAGGCCTCGGAATTTGGCTGGCGGTGGCAGTGGTGGCGCTTTTCGCGGGCTGGTTGCTGTTAGCGACGACACTGGTTGGAGTGTTGACCCACTGCTTGGGGTTGTCCTGGATGACGGCAACCGGCGTTGCCGGTGGCCTGCATCTTTTCATTGCTCTAGCGGCGTTAGTCCTGATGTGGAAGCGGCTCACCCACGCACGCTGGTTTGCGGACAGCATTAACGAACTGAAAAAAGACCGCGTATGGCTAAAAACAGCAACAACCAAGAACTAAAGCAGCAGGCCCTTCGCGCGCTTGCGCAGGGCCGCGCCGAGATCCGCGCCGAGGTTCATCATTTGCGCAGCCAACTCAGCCCCGCGCGAGTGATGCACCGAGTGGTTGATCGCCATGCCAGCCTCATGGTCTTCCTAGCATTTACGGCGGGAGTCATTCCCGCGTTGTTTCTCTTCCGCAGCAAACGGGCGTCTGATAGTATGCACCATCCCGTGACGGTATCAGTCACCAAGGCCCCGCCCAAGTCACTGTCCGGCGTTGTCCTAACGGGAGCACTCGGCATCTTGGGGAAAACGGCCCTCCCTGTCCTGCTCAAGTCCGCAATCCTCCCCCGGGTGCTAGATGCCCTTTCGGGAAACGGGCCGATAGCAACCCACGGCCGGCACCTGAGGTAAAATAACAGCGGACGGGCCGGAAAATAAAGCCGAGCCATTGGTCCTTCGTTCGGATAAAATCGCAATCAGCAGGTTACATCCTAAACAGTAAGTAGAAACCACGAAAGACGGAAAACCCCACGAAGGATCAGCAAGTTCGGGGATTTGATTCGTTCATCCGGCCAGTAAAAGAAACCTCTATCGTAACACTCTGATTTTTCGTGAGACTTCGTGCATTTCGTGGTTCGCATTTTTCAGAATGAATCACCCGCTCGATTCCGCCCATGCTCCTTTGACCGTCAGTCGCCGAGGGACGAGCGGCGGAGCCGGTTGGATTTGCAGATCAATCTCCTAGCGGAACAGGAGAACACCAGAATGCTCTAACTGCTCAAGGAGATTGCGGAAAAGCTCGGCGTCGAAGCGGCCAAAGATCCTTATATCGCGATCCTCGAGCAGGCCACGCTTCCGGAGACGCTGCTGGCGCAGATTGATGAAACCCTCAACGAAGAGGACAAAAATCGAAGCCTCCCTAAGGCGGAAGTCTAAAAATTCGCCATGGCACAGACGGCCCTCCTATAGTTAATGGAAAGCCTCCGGGAGCGTGGGTGGATAGATACCCGTCAGTCGTGTGAGATATTCTTCCCCGGGTCCGCCACAGTGCGCCTGACCGGGCGCGGGCGCAGGGTCATGGTGAGAAACACAACAATTCCCACGTTAAGCGCCAGCAACAGAAACTTCACCGGGCTGGCAGCCACAAACAGCTCGTACAGTTCAATCGGAATAAATGGAGTTCCCAGGCGTGACGTTCACGACGTTCCGGATTTCAAAGCGGGCGTTGGCCTCCCAAGTCTGAATGAGGCGGCGGCTCCCACGCAGATTATTGCTGAGGTATGCATATTGCCATTGAGAATCGCAGTCTGCAACGTTTTGGATCCTTCTCTGCGCCAGCAACACCCGTTAAACCAAGCATGCCGAGCTCATTGAGGCATGGAATAGCATCTGCTTATCCTACAGTGCCAAATCGGTAGAATTCTCCTCCCACCCATGAAACTCTCCGCCAACTACCTCAAGCGCTACAAGGAAATCGCCCGGCTGTTCTGGAAATACGGGCGCTCCGATCTGGCCGCGCAAATGGGCATCGACGGCGCACTCGACCCTTCCGAGATGGAGCCAACCCGTGAGGGGCAGGCGACACCGGATCAGTTAGCCGATGACCTTGAGGCGATGGGGCCGACGTACGTGAAGCTCGGCCAGGTGCTCGCCAGCCGGCCGGACTTGCTGTCAGCGCCCTATTTGAATGCCCTCGCGCGGCTTCAGGACAAGGTGAAGCCCTTTCCCTATGAGGAGGTGGAACAGATTGTGAAGAATGAACTGGGAGTGCGAATTTCCAGCGGCTTCTCTCGTTTCGATAAGGATCCGCTGGCCGCGGCCTCGCTGGGCCAGGTGCATTTCGCGGCGTTGCGCGATGGTCGCCAAGTCGTCGTCAAGGTCCAGCGCCCTAACATCCAGAAACAGATTGTGGAGGACTTCGAAGTGCTTGCAGAAATCGCCGGCTTTCTCGAAGCGCACAGTGAAATGGGCCGGCGGTACCGATTGGCGACGATCGTCGAAGAGTTCCGGCTCTCGATCCAACAGGAGTTGAACTATGAACTCGAGGCGCAGAATCTGATTTCCGTCGGCAGAAATCTGGAAGCGTTCGATCGGATCGAGATTCCGCAGCCGGTGGCAGACTACAGCAGTTCGCGTGTGCTTACGATGGATTATGTCCAAGGGCGCAAAATCACGGGGATTGGCCCGCTTGCCCGGCTGGAGATGGATGGCGGCCCGCTGGCCGAGGAGTTGTTCAAGGCCTACCTGAAACAAGTGCTGGTGGACGGCCTGTTTCATGCCGATCCCCATCCTGGAAATGTTTTTCTAACTCATGACGGTCGCATCGCGTTGCTTGACTTGGGAATGGTCGGCCACACGACGCCGGGGATGCAGGAGAATCTGCTTAAGTTGCTAATGGCTGTCAGCGAGGGCAAGGGCGACCAGGCGGCGGAGCTGGTGATTCAAATTGGCCAGAAGGGTGAGCATTTCGATGGGGCGGAAGTGCGGCGCCGCATCGGCCAGCTTGTGGCCTCGAGGCAGAACCAGGGTCTCCAACAGATCAACGTGGGCATTTCGCTGTTGGAAGTCAGCCGCGGTGCCGCCGAGAACGGCTTGTTCGTGCCGGGCGAATTGACGTTGTTAGGAAAGACCCTGCTACAACTCGATGAAGTCGGGAAAATCCTCGATCCCGGGTTCGATCCAAACGCCTCGGTCCGCCGCAATGTGGGCGAGCTGCTATCGCACCGCATCACCAAGGACACCTCCCAAGCCAGCGTTTTCAGTTCGCTGTTGGAAATGAAGGATTTCCTCGGCGGCCTTCCTAACCGCCTCAACCGGATCATGGATGCGGTTACCAATCAGGAGTTGGAAGTCAAAGTCAAAGCCGTGGATGCGACGCTGGTGATGCAGGGATTCCAGAAAATCGCCAACCGGATCACGACGGGCATCGTGCTCGCGGCGTTGATCATCGGTGCCTGCCAGTTGATGAGGATTGAATCCAAGTTTACGTTGTTAGGTTACCCGGGGCTGGCGATCATTTGCTTTCTGGGTGCCGGCTCCGGAGGTTTCTGGCTGGTCATCAGCATTTTTGTGCAGGACCAGACGACCCGGAAGAAAACCCACCGCTGAAACCGGAAGCAATGCGTAAATTCAAACTGCGGATGACGATTCCAGTCACCGCCACACTCACGGTATTAGCCACCGTCCTGCTCATCAACCTCAAGTCGGGCGAAAAGCAGATCCGCGTCGAGATGGACCATGAATTCGCGGTTTCGGATCCGCAGTTCCTGCGCACCGTCGGGCAGTTGCTGGGACCGGCAGTACTGCCAGGCAACCGGATCACGGCTCTTCACAATGGCGACCGGATTTTCCCGGCGATGTTGGCTGCCATTCGCGGCGCGCGTGAAACGATCACGTTGGAATCCTATATCTACTGGTCGGGAGATATCGGCCGCCAGTTCGCGGACGCGCTGAGCGATCGTGCCCGCGCGGGCGTCAAAGTCCATGTCCTGCTGGACGCCGTGGGCTGTGGCAAGCTGGAGGAAAAATATCTCGATGAAATGAAATCCGCCGGGGTTGAACTTGAGCGCTATCACCCTGTTAGTTGGTACACGCTGGCGCGCGTGAACAATCGCACCCACCGCAAGCTCCTGGTCGTCGATGGCCGGACCGGCTTCACGGGCGGCGTGGGCATCGCCGATTCGTGGCAGGGAAATGCCTCGGACAAGGATCATTGGCGCGACTCGCACTATCAGTTGGAAGGCCCTGCTGTCGCCCAGATGCAGGCCGCTTTCAACGACAACTGGATCAAAACTCGAGCCAAGGTCCTGGCAGGTCCGGCTTATTTCCCGGAGCTCAAGCCTGTCGGCGACTCGTTGGCCCAGGTATTCAAGAGTTCCAGCACCGAGGGCAGCGAGAGCGCGCGACTGATGTATTTGCTGTCGATCGCGTCGGCCGAAACATCGATTCTGCTGCAAGCGGCGTATTTCGTGCCCGACGAGCTGGCGATCGAGTCATTCATCAGCGCGCGCAGACGCGGGGTGAAGATCCAGATCATCGTGCCCGGGCCGCACGTCGATTCAACCATCGTCGCCAGCGCGTCGCGCGCGTTGTGGGCGGCCTTGCTCGACGCCGGAGTGGAAATCCATGAATACCAACCGTCGATGTATCACTGTAAGGTCATCATCGTGGATGGCCTGTGGGTCTCGGTGGGATCAACGAACTTCGATGACCGCTCGTTCCGCCTCAATGACGAGGCGAACTTGAACATCTATGACGCGGCATTCGCGGCCGAACAGACCAAGATTTTTTATCAGGATTTGGCCAAGTCGCGGCGGATGACGCGGGCGGAGTTCAACGACCGGTCTGCCGCGGGAAAGTTGTTTGATCGAATCGCATCCAGCTTGCGGCGGCAGTTGTAAAAGATCCAACTCGTAGCGGCCAGGCCCACAGGTTTGGCTGCGTCGTGCCCGCTGCCCTTCAATCGCCCTAAAATAACATAGGGGTTCCCCTATTGGTAAAACCCGTGCAGTGGAGCCTGTGTGCTAAGTGATACCAAGTCAACCGGAGGTGAAAGCGAATCGAAAGGACAAGACAACTATCATTTTTTTGTGAAGCGCGTGATTCGTGGAGCGCTCACTTCGACAGTGGTCGTAGATTTGATCGGGTATTCTGCAAGATAATCAAATGCCCATGTCGCACGTTGCACGCCGTGGGGAGCGGAGCGGGAAAGGATAATATAATTGAATCCCTTTTACTACGCTGGAAAGCGAATAGTTGGCACGGTCGGCACACTGATTGCGATAGGAAGCAAATCCGCATTGCGGAATTGAACTATCAATATCATGAAAACCATCCAACGAAGTTTCCTTATCTCCCTGGTTCCATTTCTTACCCCGTTGACGGCTTTCGCCGGAACGGACAATCAAGCGGAACTTGTCTCTCCCGTTCCGGCCACCAAGGGCAACGCCACCTCTTGGCGCGCTTCCCAGGTGATCGGGCTGAACGTGAAAAATGCCGGCGATGAAACCATTGGCGAAGTCCAAGACCTTGTCCTTGATATGAAGTCCGGAGAAATTCTCGCCGTTGTCATTTCCTCCGGCGGATTTCTAGGCATCGCCGACACCCTCAGCTCGGTGCCCGTGTCCGTGCTTCGATATGACGCCAATACGAAGGCCTTCAAAACCAAGCTGACCAAAGAACAACTTGGCAAAGCCCCGCAGTTCAAATCCAAGGCATGGCCGGACTATGGCGACGCGGTCAATACCGAGAAATTGCGCTCCTACCGGGACTCCATCGGCGGCGACGTCACCGCCCCGGACAACACCGCGCAGAATGAGAAGCCGAAGAACAAGGATATCATGATCCCGACCGATCAGGGCAATAGCGAAAAGGATATACAGATCACCAAGGACATCCGCGCAGCCATTGTTTCCTCGGATCTATCATTCAATGCCAAGAACATCAAGATCATCACAAGGGATGAAAAAGTATTCCTGAAGGGAGTGGTGGAAACTTCTGCGGAACATGAGTCCATCCTCGACATCGCGCGCAACCACGCCAACGCCACCAAGATTTCCGACCAGCTCGAAACCAAATCCAAGTAACCCACTCTCCATTAGAAATTCGAACCTACCAATACCATGACCCACAAATCAGTATATGCCATCGCCACCTCGCAAGGCCAAGCCCTTCAGATCGTGGATAGCCTCAACGACGCCGGATTCTCCAACAATGACATCTCCGCGTTGTTTTCAGACAAGGAAAGCACCCATCAGTTCGCCCATGAAGCCCACACCAAGGCCCCGGAAGGCGCCGTGACGGGGGCCGCCACTGGCGGCGTGCTCGGTGGAGCGCTGGGTTTGCTCGCCGGCATCGGTGCGCTGGCGATTCCGGGAGTCGGCCCGCTCATCGCGGCGGGTCCATTGCTCGCCGCGCTGAGCGGTGCCGCAGCCGGGGCCACCGTCGGCGGAGTTACAGGTGCCCTTATCGGCATGGGGATTCCGGAACTCGAAGCCAAGCGCTATGAAAATCGCATAGCCGAAGGTAACATCCTCATTTCCGTCCATGCGGAAACGTCGGACGAAGTGAAGACCGCCAAGGACATTTTGGAGCGGGCCGGTGCGCAAGACATCTCCGTCACATCACTGGACGAAGCAACACCCGTCAAATCCTGATCAGCAAGGAATACAAAGCCTTCGAATCCATACAGTCCTTCCTCGGGGGGACTGTAGCCTCTCGCCGAGCTTCCCCCGATAGTTATTCTCGATGCCCAAGTCCACTTCCATGATTGCAACCTATCAAAAACAAGCCGATGGCTTCCAGCCAGCCAACACCCTTTTTGCCGCCACCCAGCCATTCCTCTGGTTGCCCGGATTCTCCGGTCAAGAAACCCCATATTGCTCCTACAATGAATACCGTTCCGATGACTCCGGTGACCGCGGGTATCACACGCCAGTGACTGCATGTGACTCAAACGGGGCCCGGTTTGTTCCGCTCTATCCGGTCAGCCCCGAGACCCACGTTACTTGGCATACCGACGTCAGTCCGCCCTATCCCTATCATCCCGTGCCACTGGCGCGCACGCTTTCCTTGGAGGAGATGGGGGACCTCGGCCGCATGGTGATGGAGTTGATGGACGAACCGCTAGAGTCAGATGAGGATCCGGTGGCGGTTCTAAGAAATCAACGCAAATCGTTCGTCCTCGCCGCCCTTGCGCGGATGAATCTGCTTCCCTGAGCGCGTGCAACCCCACCCGATCCGGATCTAACGCTCTACCGGAATTGTCAGGCGGCTTCAGCCTATCCTTCGTTCACGGAGGGCAACGAAATCTTTTCGAACCTATCGTGCAGATTCGACCATTTATTGGCCAGATGGAAGGCGTTTTGCACTGCCCGCTTGCCAGTCGCCTTGTCTAAATATGGAAATCAGGATGGCACGTTGTTTGCAAAAGGGATATCGCGCACCCGCATACCAGATGACATTGCCTTACCCGCCGCTCAGAAGTTCCGTGGAAGCCACACAGTGGCTCATTGAAAAACGGGGGCATTTTGATGAATTGGTAGCCTCCGTGGAGCATTACGCGATTTTCACGATGAGCTTGGACGGGACTATCTTGGACTGGAACCTGGGTGCCTTACGGCTGAAAGGATATACTGCCGACGAGATTGTCGGGAAGAATTTCTCCCTATTCTATTCGGCGGAGGACCTAGAGCGCAATTTGCCGGGTTTCGAATTGCAGACAGCTTTTCATACTGGCAAATTCGCGGACGAAGGATGGCGCTACCGAAAGGACGGCAGTCGGTTCTGGGCCGCAGTGACCGTCTCTTCGATTCGGGCGAGCAACGGCGAGATTGCCGGATTCCTGAAGATCACCCGTGACCTGACAGAAAGGAAACAAGCAGAAGAGTCTCTCCGTGGCACTGAAGAACGCCTCCGTTTGATGATCGAGTGTGTCCAGGACTACGCGATCTTCTCGTTGGATCCAGAAGGCCACGTAACGTCCTGGAACTCTGGGGCGCGGCGAATCAAGCAGTATGAGGATGACGAAATCATGGGTCTCCATTTTTCAGTTTTCTATCCGCCAGAGGCCCTCGCCATCGACACGCCATCTAAACTTTTGAACCAAGCTCTCAAGAGCGGTAGCGCCAAGGACGAGGGCTGGAGAGTTCGCAAGGACGGCACTTGCTTTTGGGCAAATGTCGCCATCACTGCACTTTTTAACCAAAAAAAGGAACTCAAGGGATTTGTGAAAATCACCCGAGACCTAACTGGACAGCGGCAGATGGAGCTCTTGAGGGAATCTGGCAGGCGAAAAGATACATTCTTTGCGACCCTTGCACACGAGTTACGAAATCCCCTGGCACCTATCCTCACCGCAGTGGAAATGATCCAGCGCTCTCTGGAAAATCCCGCACGAATGGCGCAATTGGCTGAGGTGCTCAAGACACAAGTCGGGCAGATGGCCCATCTCATCGATGACTTGCTGGACATGGCGCGCATCACGACGGGAAAAGTTAACCTGCAGAAATCCGATGTACTGCTTTCGGAGGTTCTCGAGACTGCCAGGCAGGCCGTGCTACCAGCGCTCTTGGAGCGCAATCATGAGTTCATCTGCGAGATCCCTCCGCAACCGCTATTCATCGAGGGTGACTTCTACCGCCTCAACCAGATTCTCACCAATCTCCTTTCAAACGCCGTGAAATACACTCCCCGTGAGGGCAAAATCCATCTAACGGCGAATTTGGGCGGGGATGGCCATTTGGAAATCCGCGTGAAGGACAATGGCATCGGGATTCCAGAAGTTGTGCACAGTTCAATTTTTGAACTATTTGACCAAGGAGCAAGCGGCTCTTCAGAGGGGCTGGGAATCGGGCTCACACTTGCCAAGACCCTCGCCGAACTTCATGGTGGAACCATTTCGGTATCCAGCGATGGGGACGGCTGCGGCAGTGAGTTCACACTGCGACTCCCCGTTTCATCACCTTACTCTGATTCATCTGGCTCCAACGAAATCCGCGTAACGCCAGCCCCGCAGGGTTCAGCGCGCATTCTGGTTGCAGACGACAATAAAAATGCTGCTGACATCTTGGGCATGTTTCTGCGCATGGAGGGATACGAGGTTGCCGTCGCTTATGACGGGAAGGAAGCGGTGGAAATCGCAGCAGAGTTTTCGCCGCATTTTGCATTTCTCGACCTGGGAATGCCACGGCTCGATGGGTTGGAAGCCGCCCGCATCATCCGCAAGCGTTTCCCCAACATCATTCTCACTGCCCTCAGCGGATGGGGAACCAATGACGACAGGGGGCGCACCGCAGAAGCCGGATTCGACCAGCACTTGGTCAAACCTGCAAAGCCTGATGACATCCGGCAGGCGCTTGAATTGCTCCAACGCTTCACACCTGAAAATTCATCAGGTTCTCGCACTGACGCAATAACCGTCGCAAAAACTGTATAATGAGGTTTGCGAGGCCACGCGGTAGATTGCAAAAGGCATTCGATCAGAGGGATCCTCCACGATGACAAGACCTGCACGGCTCCGCACAGCTTGTACCAGTGGTGGGAACGTTGAGTGCTTGATAGGACTTCACTAAGCCGAGACAAAAAATGAACCAAAAACAGGTTCATGCACCCCTTGGAATTCTCACAGTGAGGGTGAATTTCACCGCCAGATTCATATCACTGGACAGCAAGCCTTGGCATGCCGAACGAAGCTGGGACTCCCGTGCTTGCCTACGGGCAATTTGTGACGGACATGGTTTGCTTTCTCGTGCTCACTTTCGCGGTTTTCATTCTCGTCAAGAAGGCCATCGGATCGATGACTGAGGCGGCCCCGAAAATCCGACCACTCAGTGGCTAAACTAAGCTATGGTGCGGGGCGCGGCGGATTGATATGAGATCATGAATATTGGGTCAAGGATGGAGTGGCGAGGGACTCGAATTTGGGCTGCCGGAGCGCAAGGC
>JANXMQ010000086.1 GCA_025354565.1 Akkermansiaceae bacterium | reverse complement strand
AGTTGCCCACAACAGTCCACTTCTCCGACGAGTTACAGACCCATTCTCGAAGCGGTCTGTCGTGGACAACTTTCAAGAGGCTCACGCCGCTTCGCGGCGGTTAGCCCCCGGTTTTACCCACGGATTTAGCGGAGGAGGCATAAATTGCGAGGATCGGCGTTCGCCACCTATCAGGGTGACCCCGGTGGCGGAGCCGCATGATCGGAGGCTTAAAAGGAACGGATGAAACGGGTTCAGATCCCCGATTTTTTCATAATTTCGTGGTCCTACTTGATTGATAAAAGTGGCTCCATCGAGCACGGATGATTCCGGGATAGATTTATCCGGGTGGCGAGCGGATTTTAAATTTGCGCCTGTACAGATTTTAACATGCTGGGCACTCATACCGGAGTTTCAACTGCTTGCCTTTGCCGAGCAGGCCGCACGTTATCTGCGGGGGGAGATTTGCCGGGGGCGCTGGACCGGGACAATTCCCGGCAAGAACCTATTGGCAGTGGGACTGGGACTGGACCACCAGACCGTGGAAGCGGCACTCCGCCTGCTCGAAGCGGAAGAACTGCTGGCACCGCAGGGGGTGGGGTGCCCGCGCCGGGTTGTGGGGCCACCGGATGACCGGGCGAGCCGGCCGCTGCGGGTGGGGCTGCTCTGGGATGCGGGGGATCTTTTGCAACCCGTGTTCTCTCCCGCAAGGAGTGTGCCCTGGACTTTACCGTTGCAATCCGAGCGATTTTAGTTTACATAGTCACCACACTGCTGCATCAACCGTTCAAAGGAACGGTCCCTTGATTCCTCCCAAATCCATCTACGGCCATGAAACTCATTCAACCCATTTTAAAACCCATCAATCCGCCAAGGGGATTCGCCCTAATCGTAACGCTCAGCTTATTGGTCCTGCTAACGGTCGTGGCGGTGGGCCTGCTGTCACTGAGTTCTATCAGCATTCGCGCTGCAGGGCGTGCTTCCGACCAATCCATCGCCAGAGCCAATGCCCGGCTCGCGCTCATGCTAGCGATCGGCGAGTTGCAGAAACAAACGGGTCTGGACACGCGGGTTACGGCACGTGCCGATATTCTCGTCAAAACCAACCCTCCTGTCCTGGGTGCCTGGAAAAGCTGGGAAGGCACGGATCATGAGACATCGGGGGACTATGCCGGCCGACCTGTCTCACTAGGTACCGATTACAAATCCGTTAAGGCAGGACGCTTTCTCAGGTGGTTGGTTTCCGGAGATCCTGCCGGACTCGCCAATAGTGCCAATCTGCCCAGCACCACCAAGAGCGCCAGCACCGTCCCATTGGTGGGTGGAAACAGCGTCGATCCCTCTAAGCCGGAATTACAAATCCATCTCACCCCCACCCAGCTCGCTGTCGGCACCCAGAAAGCCAGTTTCGCATGGTGGGTGGGTGGGGAGAATCAGAAAGCACGCCTGCCCAAGCCTCCAGTCAAAGCTCCGACCAGCGCAGCTGATTGGGCGGCATTTGCAAAAAGTGATACTACTGCTGATCCAGTCACCTTCGGGATGGACAAACTCAGTGATCCTACACTGGCCAATAAAGCCACGGACATCAAACAGGTTGACCTGCTGGACCCCAGTGCAAATTCTTCGGGAGCCCTGAAAACCTCCACGAAGTATTTCCACGATCTCAGCGCGGTTTCCGTGGGGCTGCTGACCAATACCGCGACTGGCGGATGGCGCAAGGACTTGTCTCTTTTCACTGAAAACTATAATTCTTTGGCGACCTCTGGACTGCCGTTGTTTCGCTTACTGCCTGACACAGACAATTCCTGTTCAATTCCCCAAGGATCTGCCGCCAACTATCGAGCGCCGAAGTCCATTTTTTACCCGTGGTCCGCTTACCGCGGTGCGGTTACGGATCGCTCTATCTATCAACAAGGAGCTGTCGCCAGTTGGGAGAATCTCAAGGATTACGCGCTTCTCTATCAAAACCAAAACCCCTTCGTTTTTTCCGCCAGATCGGTACAAAACAACTCAGCAGTTCCGGCGGTTAGTTACAACTTCATTCATAAAGTTCGTCTCCTGCCGATCATTGCCCGCGTGCAGTGGGTGTTTTCGCATTACGCCAGCCCCGCCCTGAGTCCCCCAAATCCACCAAATAGCTACACCCCCCAGTTGTTGGTCACTCCGGTAATCACGCTTTGGAATCCATACAACGTAACGCTAAACTGCACAGGAGGCTTCACTTTTAATATTCCGAAGCCTCTTCCCTGCGTTCTGAAATACACGGTGAATGGCACGGCATATACCAAATACAGAAGTCTCACTAGCGGAAGCACCAATTATACCGAAGATGCGCTATCCAAGCCTACTAACAAGCTTTCCTACAAGATAGATTCTATCACTCCAGGTCCCACCATCTCGCTTGCGCCGGGACAAACCAGAGTCTATAGCCCTTCAGCTACTGCGGTTGCAGCCAGTAACTCAGCCTTACCGATCACGCCCGGGTTTCGCAAAACCGGGGGCCATTATTTCACACTCTATGACGATGCCGCAAAAGCTCTGGTGGTTCCCGGTTCCGCAACCATCAAGGCCAGCGCCAAGTTCGACAATGCCTACAACGATGCTGCTATTGGTGTTGGAATCTATCTGGACATGCTATCCATCGCCGACGCCAACAATGAGCATTTAGTGTACCGCATGGTGTATGACCCAGTCGTGGCTGCCCAAACTTATCCGGAAATATCCAACCTTTCGGAGTCAAAAGCGCTCTCCAGCGAAGCAAGTAATCCGACGGCATTTTTATCAACCATGTTCGGAGCGCGCCTAGCCAGTAACACCTACATTCCGGCCAAGGGATTTCTCCAGACCAGTCCGTTTGTCAACTACACCGCTATGGGTGGCAAGGACGTTGCCGAGCGCACGATTATGCATCACTACGCTGGAACCGGGCACCCTGTAAACTCCCCCTTCGATTACAGCTTCGTTGCCCACACCGGAATCGATAGTTATTTACCCAACCTAACCGGGGAAAGTGGATACATCGTTACCGGATTCACCACTGGCAATGGTCTTTCTCGCTGCATCGCCGCGGAAGTTCCCACCCGCCCGCTCGCTTCGCTCGCCGAGCTCCAGCACTGGGATCTCCGCTATGAAAACCCCATTCCGCCATACTCTTTCAACCTCATCGGCAACAGTAATGCGACTCCCTTGTTGCCGGAAAATGCCGTGGTAAACAGTGCGGATTCGGCCATTACTACCAACCTGCAACATGATGATTCCTATTGTGCCAACCACCTGCTTTTCGATGACTGGTTCCTCTCATCAATCGCAGCCGGAAATCCAATCGATTTTGGCATGACTGGTTCATCGTCTCTCCAGACGAATTTCATGAATTTCGAGAATGGCACTGTGCCGTTGATCAATCGCTGCTACAAACCGCTGCCGGAAGACGCCGCAGCGGCGAACGGCGGTGCAACCAGTACCACGGACTTATATAACAAGTATGTCAACAACGCCAATGCGTGGAAGAACATCGCCTCCCATCTTGAAGTGGAGGGCATGTTCAACGTGAACTCCACATCCGTCACCGCCTGGCGCGCCTTGCTCGGTCATGCCTACAAGCAAAAGACGCCCTACACCAATGGTTCCAGCAGCGTTACGCTCTCCTCGGAAGGCAACTATCCGATCAGCCGGATGAGCATCGCCGGTGACAGCAAGGCTGGTACCGCAGGAGCATCAGGAGGATTTTCCGGAGCCACTGAGTTCGCGGGATACCGCCAACTCGATGGGACACAGCTCGATGCATTCGCTCAACTGATCGTCGATCAGGTCAGGCTTCGGGGGCCGTTCCTTTCACTTTCAGAGTTTGTCAATCGTCAGCTTTCGAGTGGAAATCTCGCACTTGCGGGTGCGATTGAGTCGGCGTTGAACGAAATGGCCAAGAACAACTCAACTAACTTTTACGCCAATTTGATCGCCGGACTCGACTCTCCACTCGACAAGAAATTCGCCACGGCAACTCCCCCCGACGCGGCCGCCGCTGAATACAAATTTCCCGCAGCCGCTGTGGGAATCTCGGTGTTTGGAATCCCCGGATGGACCCGCCAAGCCGATGTGCTCCGGCCGCTGGCTCCGCTTCTGTCCGCCCGCGACGACACGTTTACGATTCGTGCCTATGGCGATGCCCGGGACAAAAGTGGCAACATCACCGCCCGCGCCACCTGTGAAGCGATTGTCCGCCGCAGTCGCGATTATTGTGATTCCGCAGACTCGTCGGATCTCGCCGCGCCGCCATCCCAGCAGGCAAACAAGACCTTTGGTCGTCGTTTTAACATCATGAACTACCGCTGGCTTTCGCCATCTGAAATCTGAACATTCTCGCCCCATGCGCATTGTCGTCACTCTCATTATCGCAGGCTTTTGCCAACATGCCGCCGCTGCTGCTGCTCCAGAAAAATCCAAGAGGACCTGCCGGATCCTATTTCTGTCGGCGCCCATCGGCGCACCGCAAAAGTTGTTTCTAGCGGACGGCACCGCCGCTCAGGAAGTCGAGCTGCCCAGCATGAATCTTTCCAAGGTGTATGCATTGCCGGCGGGAGACCTCACCCTCGCGATGCTTCCCACAATGCCCGAGCCCAAGACCCCACTTCCGGTTGGTGCGCCAACGGCAGTTGTGGCGGAAGCCATGCAGGATCTGTATATTCTTGTCGCCAGCGATCCTGCCAACAAGGTTACTCCCATCCGCTTCCAAGTCATCAATGCGGATGCGGATGGATTTAGAAACGGAAAACTTCTTTGGTTCAATCTGAGTCCTCACCGGATTGGTGGAAAGATCGGCACTCAAACTCTGAACCTGCTGCCCAAGACGCGCTTAATACTCGACGCACCCGCCTCCGCTGCGGGCGACTATAACGTCAAGATCGGCTACGTCCCTGTAGGATCTGAACGGGCGGAGCCCCTTTGTGAAACCGTTTGGCAGCACGACCCACAATCCAAATATATAGTCTTTGTCTTGTCGGTGCCTGACAGCCGCATGCCTCGAATCATGGGCTTTCCAGACTTCCGTGTAGTGGAGAAAAAAACCGGGAGTCCTTGAACCGGTCCTTAAGGTCGCGGTTGTGATCCGCTGGTGTTTAAGCCGTGAGTCTATCGAAAATCGAGGTCTCACAGCAAGTCTTGTCAGCGCAATTCAAAATTTCAAATCCCAGTGCGTGGCAGTATAACACACCACCCGGATTTTTTCGCGGTGTCTGTGTCGCGCTCCCTCGCTTCTAGCAGTTTTAAATCCCCAGCCCGTTGAGCGTGCCGGAGCTGTCGGCAAAGCGGGGCTGCTTGATCCCGGCTTGCCGGGCAAGCGTGAGCCACAGGTCGGCGAGCGGGCGCTTGCTCTCGTAGTGAAAGTGGCCGCTTGTCAATCCGCCACCGGCTAACAGAACCTGGAGATCGGCGTATTTGTGCTGGTCGCCGTCGCTGATGCCGCTGCCCATGACGAGCGTGGTGCTATCTAGCAGACCGGTGGCTTGCAGGCGCTCGACCACATGCGCGTAGAACTCGACATGATAGCGGTCAATCTTCGCGACGATTGCCTTCGCCTCGTCGCCCTTGGTGTGGGTGAGGACATGGTGATTTTGTGGCTTGTCGAATAGGCCGTCGAACATCCGCGGCGAATCCCAGCGTTCAGGATCCACGACGAGCGTGGCGACGCGGGTGAGATCGTTTTGAAATGCTAACACCATCAATTCCGCCTGAAGCCGCAGGTAATCGAGTCGCGACTCCGGGATGCCGCGGGCTCGGCAAGCGTTGGCGGCTTCAGACTGCCCGCAATTTTTTCCGCCATTTGGATGCGGCGCTCGGTGGCGCGAACGCTTTCCAAATATTCGCCGAGCTTCGCCTGATCGCTGCGCCCGAGGCGCGAGTTGAGGGCTTTCGCATCAGCGTTGACGGCATCGAGGATGCTGCGCGTGGCGTCGGCATCGGGCTTGCCGAAAAGGCGTTGGAACACGGCGCGCGGGTTCTTTTCGACATTCGCCGCGTAGCCGGGGCCATACCACGAGACGCATTCGTAGTAACGCGTTTCCTTGTTGTCGGTGAAATCGTTGCAGCTCAGTTCCAATGACGGCAATAGCGTGTTAGAGCCGATTTCGCGGGCGATGAGTTGGTCGAGCGTGGTGTTGGTCGGGAAGCCGCCATCGAGCGTCTCCTGCGGCGCGGATGACGTTAGCCAACACGAGCCGCACTGCGCGTGGACGCCCGTGCCGCTAACAAACTGGCGGTCGAGTCCAGTGACGATAGCGACGTGTTCGCGCAGTTTCGCCAGCGGCTCCAGCGTGGGTGTTAGTTCCCAATTCGCGCCGGTGGTCTTCGGCAAATACGCGGACTGGTTGTAGCCGTTAGGCGTGTAGATGAAGGCGAAGCGCTTCGGTTGCGGTAAGGGCGCGGCCTTCGCGAGGCTTTCCAAAAATGGCAGGCTTAGGGTTACTCCGGCACCGCGGAGAAAGTGACGGCGGGTGATCATGGCTTGCTGCGGATGTGGGTGAACGGATAGCTGCGGACGATTTCCAGAATGATCCGGTGGAGCTTGTTGCCATCGGACGCGGCGGCGCTCTGGATGGCAGCTACCGTCGGCATGTCGTAAATTTCCAGCTTCCTCGACAGCGCGTAGCTGAGCAGGTGCTCGATGAACCCGCGCGTGAACTCATGCGGATTTGCAGCGAGGATGGCTTTGTATTCCGCCGGTCCGTCGAAGGGTTTGCCGTCCCACTCGGCGCGGGCGTCCACGGGTTGCGGGCCGTCGTTTTCGCGCCACGCGCCGATAGCGTCGAAGCGCTCCAGCGCGAAACCCGGCGGATCCAGCCGGATGTGGCAGGAATAACAGGCAGGCTCGTTGCGGTGCTGTTCGAAGCGCGCCCGCACCGTCTGCGGCTGCGTCCCCGCCTTCCTTCAAAACAAATGCGACTTTCGGTTCCTGCGGTGGTCGGTTGAAAATCGTTTCCAGCAGCCACGCGCCGCGTTTCACCGGACTGGTGCGGGTGGGCAGCGAAGTGACTGTTAGAGGCGCGGCCATCGTGAGGTAACCGCCACGGCGTTTGTCGGGCAGCGGCACGCGCAGCCATTTCGCATTCAGTTTCGCATCGATGAGCACATCGCTGTTAGCGGCCGTTGCTGCCTGACCGGGTGCGGTGATGCCGTAGAGCCGTGACAGCCGGGGATTGAGCCACGTGTAGCCGGGATCGATGAAATCCAGGATGCTGCGATTCTCCACCAACACCGTGTCAAACAGCAGCAGCGCTTCCACGAGCATCGAACCATGGAGCGTGACCTTGCCTTGTGGACCGCTGTAAAAGCCCTTGAACAGCTTGGGGTCCGGTTTGGCCGTTAGAATCTGATCGAGCCGCAGCCATTGGGCGGCAAAGGATTCGCCGAGTTCGCGCGAACGCGGGTCGTGCAGCATCCGCAGCGTCTGCGCCTCGATGCCGTCGCGCAGCCCGCCGTGTGCAGCGGCTGATAGAAGGGCGTTGTCCGGCGGCGCGGCCCAGAGGAAATACGCGAGCCGCGTCGCCAGTTCAAAATCGTCCAATGGTCTAACATCGCCCCGCCCCGCGCCGGTCTCCGCGATGTAGAGGAAATCCGGCGACGTGAGTGCGGCGGCGATGGCCGCTTTCATCACGGCGTCGAACGCGGCCCCGCGCTTTCGTGCGTGGTCAAACACGCCGACATAGCGGTCAACCGTTTCCGCGTCCGCCGGACGACGGAATGCGCGCGCGAGAAAACCCGACAAGCGTTGGCGAGCCGTGTCACGTTTTTCAGCTTCGGGAATTTTTCTAACTTCCGTGGGTGCGGGCGCGGCGGCGATCGCCGCCGCGCTGTCAGTTAGAAAGGCGAGATCATCGAACAACGCGTAATTTCCCGAAAATTTCGATCCATCCAAGCGTAGCCCGACGATGTGTTCACCCTTCGGCGCGCGGAAGGCGAAGAACGTATTTCCCCGCCCGCCGCCTTCGATGAGATCGTGCGCGAGCTTGGCCGAACCACCGCCGCTGAATGTCGCGGTAATTTCCACGCCACCCGATTCATGGTCGCGGCTCAACGCGCAGACGGCCAGTTCGTTGATGCCTTCACCGGTCGCACCGCCTTCGATGTCGAGCGCGAGCGTGATCACTTTTTGCAGTTTCTCATGGTTCGTGAAAAGCGATTCGCCCGAGGTTTCGCCTGCGGTCGAGAAGCCGGCGACCCACAACGGATCGCGCGGCGTGATGACCAGCGCCTTGCCGTTGTTGGGACCGAATTTCACGCGGATTGGCTTGCCCGCCTTCACCACGAGACTGCGGGCGTTGGCATCCCACACCCCGCCGCTGCCCTCGGCCGCCGCTGTTTGCATCGAGAATCGGAATTGATAGTCGAGTGTCACCACATCGCCCAGCTTCGCCTGGAATGGCAAATTCAAATTCGGTGCGAACTCTTTCGCTGCCTGCCACACCGGCATTTCCTCCGTTGCCTCGCCGACAGCCACCTCCACGGGCCGCGCTTTCAATGGCAGCGCCGGGTCAGTCACGAGTGCGCGGAAAACGTCGCTGAGCTGCAGTAGCTTCGGGCTGTTCACGATGTCCTGCGCGGCTGCTAGATATTGCTCTAGCAGCATCGGGGAAAGATTCATCGCTTCGCCACGATTGCGGAATCCATGCTCCGCGCGGTTCTCACCGGGCAATCCCAACTCCGGCAGCAACACCGGATATTTAAGCCCATACTCGCGGACTGGGACTTGTAGTTCGTCACCAAGCCCGCCTTTCGCCGGCTGATAGTAAGCTCTGTTAGCGAGCGGCAAGCGGTCGGGAAATACGAAGACATCCATCTCCAGCCCGAACAGGTCGCGCACCGTGTTGTTATATTCCAACCGCGTGAGCATACGCAGCATCGGCTTGCCGGGATCGCACGCGCCAAGCGCCGGATCGGGCCGCGCGGCGATGTCCATGATCCACGCCAGAACTTTCCGCCGCTCGTCCGCCGTCGGTTGTGATTTCCGCTTCGGCGGCGGCATCTGATGCGACTCGATTTTCTCATACACCGAGCGCCAGATCGCGCGGTCCTTCATCACCGCGTTCTCATTGGTGAAACCCGACAAATCCAGTCCACCCTTTTTGTCCGCCGCATCGTGGCAATCAAGACAGTTGGCATCCAACAGCGGAAACGCCAGTGGTTCCATCCGGTTCTTGATAGGTCAGATCTAACGTCCGGTCGGTGACGGTGCCTGAAATTGTGGCATTGCCGTCGCATGCGTAACAGCCCTCCACCTTTCCGCCTTTTTGCACGAGGCGCATCAGCCCGTATGAGGTCTGCCACACGCCGCTGAAGCCGGTTTCCTTCGCCGGGAGCGGAGCGATGATGATCACGAGGAAGCCGATGAAGAGAAATGGTATGCGATTCATGGAGGGAGGTCTATCTCGTTTTCGCGACGAGTGCAAATTTTCTCCTCGTTTTGGGAGTGACTGAGAGTGATGGGCAGCGAGCGATTTTCTGGAGTTGCAATCATTAAAAGTTGAAACGTGGTGGATGGTAAAATTTACAGTTTCCCGAGGTCATGCTTTGTGCTGAATTCAAGCATGTTTGCAAAGAAACTTACTTGGACGGCATTATGGTTGAGTTTGCCACTGATATTCACTCACCCCCTCGACGCCGCTGAGAAGCTCAAGGCGTTGATCGTCGATGGTCAAAACAATCATGAAGTCTGGCCGAAATCGACCATCATGATGAAGCAATATCTCGAAGCGACCGGTCTCTTTGAAGTCGAGATTGCCCGCACGCACTTTGTTTGGAAGGCAGAGCGCGAACAATCCTGGCTGCCACTCGCCGGTGTGGGGGAATCCGAAAAATCCCCGGCACCCATGCCCGATCCGAACTTCAATCCGGATTTCGCAAAATACAATCTGGTGGTGAGTAACTTTGGTTGGAAAGCCGCTGGCTGGTCGGATGAGACGAAACTCAAGTTTGAAAAATACATGCAAGCTGGCGGCGGCCTCGTCGTCGTCCATGCGGCGGATAACAGTTGGCCCGAGTGGAAGGAATTCAACCGCATGATCGGCCTCGGCGGTTGGGGGGATCGCAACGAAAAAGATGGCCCGTACGTTTACTACAACGACAAGGGCGAAATCGTCCGTGATGAAAGCCCTGGCTCTTCCGGCTCACACGGCGCACAGAACGAATTCCTCGTCACCATGCGGGATAAAGAGCACCCGATCACCAAGGGGCTCCCGGATTTTTGGACGCATAACAAGGATGAGTGCTACTCAAAGCTTCGCGGCCCCGCCGAAAATATGACCATTCTCGCCACGGCCTGCGATTCTCCGGCACTCCAAAAAGCGGGTCACCATGAACCCATCCTGATGACGATCCAGTATCACAAAGGCCGCGTTTTCCACACCACTCTTGGCCATGATACGCCAGCTTTGGAGGGCGTCGGCTTCATTGTGACTTTCCAGCGTGGGGCCGAGTGGGCTGCCACTGGAAAAGTCACCCAGGAAATTCCCAAGGATTTCCCCACCAAAGAGCAGCCGAAATCGAGAGAATTTAATTTCCAGAAAAAAGACTGAGCGCTCATCGGGTACCACCGTCCCAAAACGAGCCCGGTGCAGTCGGGTGACAGAACTCCCGTGCCCGGATCGTTCCAGCCCGGCGTGAGACATTTCATCCTCGTCGGCATACTGATGGCCGTGGTTCCTGCCGTCATTCAGGCTCGCGAGCCTTACACGGACGCCAAGCTCAAGGAGGTGGAAGCCTGGCTACCCGACAAGCCGGGAGTCACGCATCACCCGGTGTCCGATCGCGCCTACTGGGAAAAAGTCCGCGCGGTGCTCGGAGATGGCGTCATCACGGCAGCCGAGAATGCCCTCAAATCGTCGAATCCACCGTGGTCCGAAGAAACCTACCGGATTTTCTTCAAGACCGGCAGCCGCAGGGAAGGGGAGGAAATGTTGCATCCACGCTCGGAGCGGCTCAAGAGCTTCGTCGCCGCCGAGTGCTTGGAAGGCAAGGGCCGCTTCATCATGGCGATCCAGGACCAGCTTTTGGAACTCAGCAAGCAACCGTCATGGGTCCTGCCTGCCCATGACCACGACCATGAGATCATCGATGGTAAGGCGGTCTATCTCGAGTTGTCGTCGGCGAACCTCGGCTGCGATATCGCCCTCTCGCTCGAATGGTTCGGCGAAAAAATGAACCCGGCGGCCCGCACCGTTGTCGAGGCCGCTCTCAAGCAGAAGGTCATCGAACCGGTATTCGCCGTGTTAGAGAAGAATGATCCGCTCATCACCGCCCGCCACTGGTGGCGTACGGCGAAAATGAACTGGAATGCCGTTTGCACCGCCGGCTCCACCGGTGCGGTGCTGTCGTTCGAGCCCTCGAAGCGCCGTCGCGCACTGGCCGTCCTTGATGCCGTGGAAAACGCGCACGACTATCTCGCCGGCTTCACCAAGGACGGCTATTGCGGCGAAGGTCCGGGCTACTGGGTCTATGGCTTCGGGCATTTTCTCGTCCTCACCGATCTACTCCAGCATGAGTCCGGGGGGCGCATCCGCCTTGGACAATTCCCGAATGCGTCCGCCGCCGCCACCTATCCGGAACGTATTTCGATGGACGGCCCGGTCTTTCCCGCCTTTGCCGATGCCGGTATCAACAGCTCCCCCGATGCTTGGGCCCGCTGGTGGGCTGGCCTTCTGGTTCAGGGAAAAAGCGAACCCTATCCCGGCAAAGGCCCGCACGGGCCGATGGTCGGCACGCTTGCCCAGTGGTATTTCATCGGCCTCGATGCCACCGCCCCCGCAGGTGCGGCTCCCGTTGTGGCTCCTCTCGCCTTGCATGATGAATTTCCCGATGGCGGTGTGCTGATCTCGCGCGTGCTAAAAGCAGGAAAGGTCACATTTTCCGCCGCGATGAAGGGCGGTCACAATGGTGAGGATCACAACCACAACGACGTCGGCTCTTATGTGATCGACCTCAACGGCACGCTGCCGGTGCTCGATCCTGGCAACACCGTTTACACCGCCAAGACCTTCAGCAAGGAGCGCTACGATCACCCGATCCTCAGCTCCTACGGTCACAGCGTTCCCCGGATCAATGGCCAGCTCCAGACCACCGGTCGCAGCTCGGCGGCGAAGATCACCACCCGCACCTTTTCGGCAGAACAGGACATCTGGGAGATCGACCTTAGCTCGTGCTACCCGAAGACCGGGCTCAAATCCCTCGATCGCCGTTGGACATTCAAACGCGGCGTGAAGCCATCGTTGCAGGTGCTCGACACCGTGAAATTCACCGAGACCGGCACCTTTGAAACGGCGGTCATCGGCACCACGAACTGGGCGAAAGCGGATGACAAAACCTGGTTCGTGCGCGATGGGAAGTCGATCTTGAAAGTGAGCATCGAAACCTCCAGTCCTGCCGAATTCCGCGTGGAGAAGCTGGCCAATCCGAAGCGTTTCGAGCCGGGGCGTCTGGGGATCCGTCTCCGCGATAAAGTTCAGGAAGCCTGCGTCCGCATCACGCTGGAACCCGCCACCGAAACAGAGTGGAGCAGCGCGCAGGTGGTGGAGAACCTGCCCGTGATCGAGAAGTCTCCGCAATCTTAGGCTTTGTCACGAGGACGTGATAGTACTGCATCGGATCGCCGCCGCCAGGATAGCGGCTGCTAGATTTTCTAACTGCATACGTTCGGGGAAAATTAAAAATATTGACCACCTTGCATAAGGTCGTACCCATATCGCTGTTATACTGCCTTAAAAACCCACTAAAACCCTATTCGACCGTGTGGAAAATCACGGCCGAAATTGTAATTATTATGAAAACCCGCTCCTATAACCCATTCTTCCGTTTTCAATTCCGCGCTTCCCACGCCGTCCTCGCGCTGGCGGGCATCGTTTTACCCAGTCCACCCAGGCCGCCGGTCCCTATTACTGGGATAACCTCGCAGGGGCCGGTTTCGGCACGGCGGGCGGCACTTGGTCGGCACCCACTGCTGGGCCAATCCCCGGCTGGAACACCGACGCCACCGGCACCACGGCTCCCGGCAGCATCACCACAGCCACGACAGATGCCATCAACTTCGGCACCGGAACGGCAGGACAAGGGCTCGTTGCGGGCACGGTCACGGTGGGGACGGCGAGCGCCGGTAACATCACCTTTGGCACAATACGTTTTCAACGGCACCTACCGGCGCATGGACCATTGCAGGAACGATTACGGGAACAGGGAATGCTCAAACGCTACCCACTTCCGTGACGCTCAATAATGGCACGATGAGCGGCACGACTTTCGCCACCTTCGGGACGTTTCTCAACCTATCCAATGCGACCACCACCATCACCGCGAATGGCTCCCCGAATACGATCAGTGCGGGCAATTTCGGGTTGGCGAATACTGCCTCTATTCTGACTTTGAATACCCCGCTCTCAACCGATGCTCTCACCGTCAGCTCTGCATTGGGAGCGACCAGTGCCCTAGCAGGAGCGGTGTCTAAATCCGGCCTCGGCACGGCGACCCTCCCCGGCGCGGGCAACTACACCGGTGGCACCACCCTTACCGCTGGGACCATAGTCGTAAAAAATGCCAATGCCTTCGGCACGGGCGCCTCCGCCTTGAAGCTCAACGGCGGCACGCTCGACATTCAAACGGGCGGAACCGCCTACCCCACAACCGTGGGCGGCACCACGACCATCCAGTCGGACAATACTGCATCCGGCGCTGGCACAACCAAGACCTTGGGCACTCTGAGCATCGGTGCCTTCACGCTCAACGTCGCCCCAGGTGCCAACGCTACGGGTTCAAACCGAAAACCGAAGTTGGATGATTTTGGGCTAAGCGGCGCAGTGGGTTTCCTCGGGATCGCCGCCTGTTTGCTCTATTCCGGGCGGCTCGGGCGGCAACTTCGGCGAAGTTGCTCCTGGCCATTGTAAAATGTTGTCCAGCA
>JANXMQ010000078.1 GCA_025354565.1 Akkermansiaceae bacterium | reverse complement strand
CTTGCCAGCAAAAGCCCCGGCGGTCGGTCCCGTTGTAGTCACGCGAGTCGAATTGAATCAACGCCGAAAATCAGCAAAAACCAATTGATTGTAAATGCTTTACAAATAATTTAACCGCCGCTTCAGTCTGGAAGTTCCGTTCCAAGTGGCGATGTTGCCGAGCGGATCGTAAGTATAAGTGTGCTTGGAAACGGCGGCGGCTCCCGGCTTGTAGGAGGTGATGGTGGCGAGAGCGCGGTTGAAATCATCGCCGAGATAGGTGAAGGCGGTATCGAATCCCGCATTGGCTCCAGTGTGGGTGATCTGTGTCAGCGGCCCACCGACACTGTCGTAGGTATTGGTAAAAGTGCCGAGGACGTTCGCGATGGAGTCGATCCTGCCATAGGCATCCGCCGTGCTGGTTTGAGTCATGCCGCCGGGGCTGGTGCGGGTGACAGTGCGGGCTGCGTCGTTGTAGGCATAGCCAATGGTGTCGTCGGCCCATGGGCCGTCGATAGAGGTTACGCGACCGATAAGATCGTGAGTGAAGGTATGGGTTTCAGCCACCCAATTTCCCGATTGATACGCTTGAAATGCAAGATTGCCCAGCCTCCTCCAAGAATCATAAGTGAACGTCGTGATGCTGTAAGATAGATTGTCATAAGCCTGAATGTCGTGAGGCTGGCCATCGTTGTCGTAGTTGATCCATGTCACTTGGCTTCTGCGATTGACGTAAGATTCCAAGTGCCCGCTATTGTCATAGGTGTAGTTTTCCTCGCTGGCATCCGGGTAGATTTTTTTCATCAACTGACCTGGACCATTGAGTTGCCATTGAGTGGTTTGTCCCTTCGAATCCGTCAAACCTGTAAGGCGACCGGCAATGTCGTAGCTGTAACGGGTCGTGAGTCCGTCCGTATTTGTCGTGCTGAGGGGCAGCACGCGTGCATCATGATGAGTTACCGAGCGCTTCAAAGTTTTCTCCGAACCGCCGACGATCTTGCCATAGCGTGTGGCTTCTATGTAGCAGCAAGCCCATTGGTAGGCGGTGAAACTGTCATCCGAGTGGAGTTCTCTGGTGAGACGGTTGAGATCGTCATACTCGTAGGATGCGTATTGGCCGTTTGGCGCGAGGGATGCCTGAAGGACGCCTTTGCCATCCGTGTCATAGACGGTGGTGGAGACCACGACACTATTGATCGAGGTGGTGCTGGGCCGGAGATGTGTATCGTAAGTGAAAACAACCACATCGCCAGTGACCGAATCCGTAATTTGCTGGAGGAGTCCATTGGAATACCAAAGATAGCTGATGGTCCTGCCGTTGACATCCGTTACTGACTGGATGTCTCGGTTGGAGAAATAGCTGTAATCAACCAGAGTTTTGCTGACGCCTTGCAGAGTGCGCGTGATGGTATCGACATCAATTCCGTTCGCTTGATAGGTAATGAGAATTTCCTCGTCACCCGAGTTTCCATGCGGGTCGATCAGCGTGGGTTTGCCCTTGAGGTTATATTCGAGGTAATTTTGCCCGCCATTTCCGTCCGACAGATACGAGGCAAGCCGGGTGGTGTTGTCGTATCCCGTATTCTGTGATTGAAATACGCCGTGCCCATTCTCATCGAGCAAATCGGTAGAAGTGATCTGCCCCTTACCCCCGACCAACTCGAATCCGAATTGAGTTCGTGAGCCATTCTCGGGATCAAGGTTGCCGGGGGTGCGCTGCATTTGGATCGGGTTCCGCATATAGCCACGTCTATAAAAACCGGAGTAGTAATACTCAGTGGGGAATCCCAAATGATCGTTTATCGTAATTCGGTAGTTTTGCCACATCACGCCACTCGGATCTGGATAATGGTTGGTGGAGTTATAGATTCCATCGGCTGGCTCGGTGTAAACCGTGCTGGTGCCGCTGGGAGTGGTAATGCTAGTGATGAAAAGCGGCCCGGTGGAGGTATAAGTGTAGGAATAGGCCAAGCCGCCCATGTCGATCTGGCTGGTGAGGTGTCCAGCAGTGTCGTAGGCAAAGTGGGCGGAGCGACTGAATGGATCAAGAATCGCGGTGCAGCGCGAGACGGAGCCAATTGTCGAATAAGTCAAATCCCAGGATTTTCCGGGCAAGGCGGAGTGTTCGATTTTCGTAATCGCGCCGTTGGCGTTATGCGTGATGGCGATAGTGTTGTTGTGGCGATCCGTGATGCTCAGGAGTAAAGGGACATTCGAGTTGCCAGCGGCAGCCGCCGGGATGCCATAGTGATAGACTGTGCCGTCTTGTTGGGTTAGATCAAACTGATAAAGTGCGGTTTCCACCAGAGTTCTAAAATCACCGGGCGGCGGTCCATAGGTTTTCGGATAGCTGCTACCAGTCGCAGGCAAAGTGAAGGATTCCATGCGCCCGTCACCATCCCTGACTTGGCAGCCCCCGCCTTGTGAGTTATTGGATGGCGTAATCAGCAGATAAGAGGCGTATTCAAAAGCCCATTTTCCACCGAAGGGTGTGTAGTTGTTCTGCGAGTCCTGGCTATTGAATAGCAGAGTCATGCTCACGGCAGGCCCGACTGGTGCGTCCCACCACATGGGCGTATCAATGACTTTGAAATTCATGTTGATCGGATTTACACTGTAGGAGGGCAATCCTCGCGAGTCATCCACACTATTTGCGGGAGCATTGCATGATTTGTCGCAATGGTCTTTCCCGAGATTACTCACCAGACGGTCAAGTCCGCAGCAGCCGCCAACGATTTGGTCTAGATTTTGAGCAACGTGGATGGATTCGTTGTGAGGAGGTTCCTTGACTAACAATGCGAAGCCCGACCATGCGCGTTCAAACGAACCACGAGGCATTTCGGTAGTGGTCGAAATACGGCTATCATAGAGTTTAACCGTGTCTTTGCTCACGGCTTCGACCGTCACATAATGGCGATCATTGTAATGGGCGATGAACGGCAGCGGCAAAACATCTAAGGCGAGCGGTGCTTCAACCGGAAATGAGGAAAAACCGTTTGCCAACGCGAGACTGTGGAGTTCGGCAGCGGTGAAACCATGCGGCCCGGCAGCGGGTAGATTCGTGAGAGTTGTAGCGGTTTCGGAATCTCCCTGAAGTCTTGCTACTTGGGCTAGAGCCTTTTGGCCGCAGTCTCTTAAAGCGGTTTCATTCGCTTTAAGTATAGATAGCTGCATGACCCAATAGGAGGCGTAAGATTGGTCCTCGGGGTCTTTGTTGGTGGCGAGAGATTCCGCCAAACTTTTTGAAGCCTCATCCAGTCCGCCAAGGTCGATATTGATAATCGCCCGGCGGAGTTGTGCCTTATGGTGCATCTCAGAATCTGGCGGCGAAACCGCCATCGCCTTGTCAAACATTTCAGCGGATTCGGTGAAGCGACCGACATACTGCAATTGGCAACCGGTGTGGAGTAGAGCTTCGCCAGCCCATGGACTGTTTGGGAACGATTGAAGATGCTCAGTGAAAAGGCGGACGGCTTCGGGATAACGATGTTCATTCCATGCTTGAATGGCGGTGCCGAAGGAAAGGTTATCGAGTTCCTGAAGTTTGCGAGCGGCGGGATCGAGGAGTAGGCTCGCGTCCGCACTGCGGGTGGGGGTGAGCTTTTTACCTAAATTCCCAGCAGCAATGAGGTCGGACTCGCTTGGCGGACGAGAGAGATCAAGATTCGTTATCACCGTTTGGTCACAAGGCCGTGCGTTGGCAGTTGCCTTGATTTCCTCGGCAGTTGGCAGAATCACGCGTGCCGCTCTCGCTGGAACAGAGGGAGAGGCCTTTGTTACCGTTGGTGTGGCATTGTGTTTACTGGTAAGATACCAAACTGTCCCACCGAGCAAACAGCATACGGCAATGATGGAACAAAAAATTTTGCGGTAGTTGACAGACATGAGAGGGAAAATTGTAATTTATTGAAGGTGGAGATCAGGATAATAAAACAGGATTTCATGGCCCTGAAACATAGATCGCGTTGCTCGGCGTGTCCAAAGTCACAAGCGGTTTGGAGTTGTCGCCCGACACGGATGCTGGGGGATCATGTCGCGTTGGGTCCAACGGGAAGGCATCAACCGCATCCGAGTATCCATCGCCATCGCTATCCCACAGCGTAGGGCTTGTCCCGCGTGCGATTTCGAGCACATCAGGAACTCCGTCACCATCGGTATCCGTGTTGAATGGCGGGATGCTTAACTGATATTGTTCATACTCCGTGAGTCCACTGCTGTCGTCGTCGATGTCGCTCACTGCTACCCGCCAAAAGAGCTTAGGTGGAATGTCGCCACTGAGCTGGGTAAGCTGCATGGTGCTGCCCATGGGTAAACCGGAGCCGGTAAGTGGACTACCGACAGCAACCCAATCTGGCACGGTAAGTTCTGTCGAAAATTCAAGAGTGTATTGTTTGTGATAAAGCGTCGTCCAAGTGATATTGGCGACTTCCGGGCTGATCATGGTGGGTGCGCCACCGCTTGTGGAATTGAGATAAACTGCGGGTATATATTCGACCTGCGGGAGAATGAATCCGCCGGGTGGATTGGCATTGAAGGGATCGGTGCCTGCGGCGGCTTCCTTAAACATCGTCCAACCGTCTCCATCGGGGTCCGTCTGGAGGTCATAGTTGCCGGGGAGTAATTGCCCGGAGTAGTATTCCATTTCCCATAAATCGCTGATGTCATTGTTATTATTGTCAATGATTGCATCGGAGACTTGAGAGGCCAGCAGGCAGAAAAGTAGAATTAAAGCGAGGAAGACGGAGCGGGACGCTCCTAGCACGGTCTGGAGCCGGAGGCTCCAGCTACGGTTATTGAAGAGTTTCATTGTCCGGCTCCTTTCTCTTGAGCCGGTTTGGACTCACCAATGCGCCAGAAATTGAGCGTGATGTCTTTGGGCTTTGGCGGGTGGGCTTTTAGCTCGGCGGATTGGTCGAGTCGGGCTTTTTCGCGGCCTGCGTAGGCGGCTTTGAGTCGCTCGAATTCGTTGTTGTAAACATCATGAAGCGATTGAATAGCCGCGAGGGATTCCGGGGTAGAGTTTTCTGAGGTGATAATGAAGGTGGCTTTGCCTTCCGGGAAATCGGGGATTTGCGTTATGGTATTTGAGATAGCCTGATTTTCCCGTATTGCCAAAGCACTGCCAGCGTCTCGCGTGCTCCACATCATCATGAGGTTGCGGGTTTTGCCATCGGAACCTAGGAAGGATGAAAAGCCCGAAAACAAAGCGAAATCAGCGGACGACCAGAAGGTGATAGGTTTCTCTCCGCCGTTCGGATGATAAGTGGCGTAAGTGCGGGGCGGCGAATCCTTAGAACGAAAAACCGTAGCTCCTATCTGCATCATTTCATTCTGAGGCGTGTCCTTCCGTAGTTCCGCGAGGCGTTGCTGTATCGCGGGATCGACTTGATCCAAAAGTGGTGCTGTCGGTGCCTTCAGCGCGATGGGGGTAATTTCCTGGACGGTAATTTTGCGACCGCCCTGTTCGTAAACGATGGATGATAGAATGTTCCGTGCGGGGACTGCAAAACCCGCTTTCGGTGGCTCTGGAGCTGGCGGCGTGCCGTCTGCGAGATTGCCAAGAACACGGGCGGTAGTGAGTGAGGACGTAGCGGCCTCCCCTGGAGCTGCGGCTTTTTTGTCCTGCGAACTGGCTGGCAAAATAAATGCCATGGCAGTTATGAAAGTGAGTTGGATAGATTTCATTAGGAGAAATAATTTAGATTCAACGGATGCTGCTGAAATCAAAGGGCGCGGACTTGACCGCGCCCCGAACTCAGGCACCGACAAGCGCCTCACGAAATGACGCGACAAGCCGCGCCGATTGGCACGACAGCTCTGTCATTTCGTTGGGCTATAAAACTTGCTGGTTTTGGAGTCAGCCCAGAAGCTTTTGTTGGTCGCAAAAGCAGTTGTGTTTGGTTATTTAGAATTACATGAATTGGGTAAAGGCCTCAAATTTCGAGGCAGGAAATTCATTGAATGATTCCTCCGCATCTGGCGAGGAATTTCGTGTGCAGTTTTTTAACGAGGCGGCTGACTGGCACGGCGAAATGCTCTTTGGCTTTGTCAAGAGCCCTAAAGTGCGGTCAGTTAAACTGATTTTTGATTAGGCAACCGGTGCAGGTGGCGGAGTAGCTAGGCCTTGGGTGCCGCCGTCGGGTTGGGAGCGGTCGCGGGGTGGGAATTCTTCGAGGAGGAAACGGGCGCGGGGGGTGACGTTTTGGGCGTTACCGGCGGCATCGGTGAGGGCGGGGTAGGCGAGGCGGGCGGCGTTTTGGATGACGAGGCAATCGTGGTAAAGGGCGTTGGCGGCGATGACTTTTTCGTTGGTGAGACCGAGACGCTCGCCAAGGGCGGTGTCCTGCTGCGTGCCGGTGCCGGAGAGGGCTTGGATGGCGGCGTCGAGGGCGGTGCTATCGGCGGGGAGCCAGCCTTTGGCTTGGAGTTCTGCGCTGTATTTCATGCTGGAGACGTGGATGGTGGTAGCAGCGGCGATGAATGCGGCGAGGGATTTGGAGTCGGGGGCACCAACTTCAAACTCGGCGTGGAGTAGGACGGTCTGACCGGGGAAGGCGAGCTTGGCGGTACGCTTGGCTCCGGCGGTAAGGCGCTCGAGTGTGGCGAGGTCTTTTTTCTGTTGTTCGGTGAGGGTTGAGAGATCACCAGTTTGGCCGGATTGGGCGGTTGATCCGTCAGTAAGGGCGGTGATTTTCGTATGGAAATCGGTGATGAATCCGGCGGTAAGGCGCGCTTCCATGGCGGGCTGGTAGGCAGGATCGGTGATGGCAGCTTCGAAGAGTCTGGCAGACTCGGTGAGGGTGGCCACAGGGAAGTTGAATTTACGACGGGTACTCATGATGATAGGTGTTAGTTTATAGTTTTTTCAAACGACTAGGATTTGTCAGAAATTTTTGGGAGTGGCAAGGGGATTAGCGAGAAAAGTGATAGTGAATGGGGGTGAAGTGCTCATGGGAGATGGGGCGAGGAAATAAGTTATTTCGCTGTAAATCATTGGATTTCTGCGGATTCCGTTAATGGATAGGCGGCTGCGTAGATTGGATAGAGGGCTGCGTAGATTGGATTTGAGGCTGCGTCGTTTGGAGGGAGGGCTGCGGGGGGTGGATGGGAGGATGCGTGCTTTGGAGGGAATGCTGCGGAGGTTGGATAGAGAGCTTCTGGCTTTGGACGAGGCGCTGCGGCGATGAGAGACGCGTTGCGGAGATAGGCTACGGATCTGCGTTGTTTGGATTGAAAATTGCGCCGTTTGGATTGAAGGCTTCGTGGATCGGACGGAGTGCTACGGAGTTTGGATGAAGCCTTGCGAATCGAATCATCGCCACCGCGCCGTGGGTCCTGACGAACTGGAAAGCCCATGGGAGGGATCAGGCGACATGCATGGCTCCATAAAAATTCTCCTGGGATAGTAGTGTTAAGCCACATCGTAGCGGCCCCGTCTGGCAACAGGCGGGGCCTTTTCCGTGCGAGGATGCAAAAGCTCTCAGATTTCAGTCCTGAGTTTAGGTTCCCCCGTATCCTGCGATATGCCCGAGCGGCAACGCATTCTGCATCTCTGCCATCCATTCTCCCCCTAACATCAAGAGCGCCGCATCCACGCGCCGCTCTTCTTGTTATCCGGTTTCGTCATGGGTTTGTGCGATAAGTAGGGATTCGCCAGGCCTGCCAGCTAGCTATCAGAAAGTCCGGCGAGCATTCGCTGGGGCTGGGGGAGTGGTCGGTGAAGAGGGCGGTGCGGAAGCCGGCGGCGGCGGCGGGGAGGATGTCGTGGAGGGGATCGTTGCCGATGTAGAGGGTTTCCGCAGGCGTGATGCCGCGCCCGGCGAGGCGGTCGGCGAGGATTTGGAAGAGGGCGGGGGCGGGCTTGGCGACGCCGTGCTGATAGGAGAGGAGGGTGAGCTCGGGGGCGAATAAATCTGATAGATCACCGAGGGTGGCGAGGCTGTGGCATTGGGCGTTGGAAAGGATGCCGAGGGAGATGCCGGAGCGGGCGAGTGCTTGGATGGTTTCTGCCGCGCCGGGCATGAGGGTGGCGGGGTGCCAGTGGGCTTCGAGGGCGGCGACGAGAGGGGCGAGATCGGTGCCGGGTTCGATGGCTAGAATTTCCCGCCAGAGGACGCGGAGGTCGATCTCGGGGAAGGGGACGCCGCGGGCGGCGTGGTGACGGAGGACGGCGGTGTGGAGTTCGGTGCTGGGGGATCCGGGGGGGAGGTAGCCGAAGGTTTGGAGGATTTCCCGCAGGGCGGGATCGGCGGCGGGATCGGGTTTTACGCGGCCGGGAGGAGCGTCTAGCAGGGTGCCGTAGAGGTCGAAGATGACGGCGCGGAAATTTCCCAGAGGAGTTGGGCGGGGGGGCAGGGCGGAGAGGAGGAAGTGGAATGAGGCGGGGGTGAGATGGGCGGTGAGGATGGCGGCGGCATCGAGGTGATGGAGGGGGGCGGCGGGCTGAGTGGCGAGCTGGGAATAGATGCGGATGAGGTTTTCCGTGTAGCGGGCGGGGGCGTAGGGGGTGAGTTGGGCGGGGCTGGCGGTGGGCGTGCGCTCGGCGATGGCGGCGGCGACCCAGTCTTCGAGGACATGGGTCGTGCCGCCGATTTGGACGAGGGGGACACGGCGGTTGCGGGGATCGGCGAGGCGCTCGATGACGCCTTGCTGGAGGGGTTCGGGCAGATTTCCAAAGTCGAGGAGGCCGTTGTGAACGAGGGCGGCGAGGGTGGCGGCGATGATTTCCTGGGTGAGCGGTCGGCGATAGGCGCGGTAGTTGCGCTCCAGAGCGGTGGTCAGGTGGTCGCGGAGGATGGTGATGTCGAGCCAGTCGCCGGGGATGAGGATTTGGTCATAGAGGCGGCCGGCGAGGATGCCGTGGCGGGCGTGATCGGCTGCCAGGTGGGGGAGATTTCTGCCGAGGAGGGGCTTGCCCATGGCGATGGCTTCGAGAAAGGGCAGGCCGAAGCCTTCACTAACCGAGGTGGTGACGATGTGGCTGGCGTGGGCGAGCCAGGAGTCGAAACCGGTGTCCGCGCCGGGGGCGGGGGCGAAGCGATCCACGACGTTGAACTCGATGGGCAGGCGGTGGCTGCTGGTAAATTTCCGCCAGGTATCATGAACGGTGAGGGCCGCAGGGTTGAGCGGCGCACGACTGACCGCGAGGCGGGTGCCGGTGGGGGCGAGGGCGGCGAGGAGGACGAGTTCGCCAATGTTTTTCCGTCGAATGCCGCGAACGGGAGCGAAGAGAATGGGGGCCTCGGAAGCTGGGGGTGGGGTAGGTGACGGGGGTATGGGATTGGCGAGTAAACTGGCGTTTGCCGCGGGGAGTCCGGCGTCGATGAAGAGCTGGAGATCGCGGGAATTCAGGAAAACGTAATGGATGCGTGGGGAAACTGGATAGAGCGGCCGTGGATCGGCGATGAGCTGATAGTTCGTGGGGCGACCTTGTTCGGCGAGGTCATGGATTTGCAGGACGAGCCGTTCGCCTGCGGTGGCGAGACAGTGAATGACGCCGGGAATGAGGGGGTTTTTCCCGAGGGAGTGATTGTGAAAATGCCAGATGTCGGGTGGGCCACCGAGGGTTTCACAGGCGGTTGCGCGGAGGGTTTCCGTGAGTTGCTCGGCGGTTGGATCGCCTGCGACATCGAGGTAACCAAGGCCGGGGAGATGACGATGGTGGTCGTCGTTAGCCGTCTCGCCGGTGAGGATGAGATGGGAAATGCCGGCGGCAGTTAGAGCGCGGGAGCTTGCTTGAATGACCCGTGCGACGCCGCCGGGATCAAGGTGATAGTGGACGATGGCGACGCGCATGTGGGAATGCGGCTCACTCTGCGGGTTTGATAGAGATGGAGAGTGAGTTATCCGCTGATAGATATTTTTTGGCGAGAGTGTTGATTTCCTGAAGCGTGATGGAGTGGTAGTCGGCATCGCGCTCGCGGGCGAGGTCGAGGCGCTTGGGGTCGGCTTGGGACTGGCTCATGACGGTGGTGAGCCAGTAAGTGTTGTCGCGGTGGGACTTCTCGAGCTCGCCGATGGTCGGTTTGAGCGCACGGTCGAGTTCGTCAGGATTGGCCCCTTCTTTGGCAAATTTTTCCCCGAGATCGCGCATGGTTTTAGTGAGGAGGGCAAGATCCTCGGGTTTGCCGACGCTTTCGCCGATGATGTATCCGACACCATCGAGCGCGTCCGAACCCGTCGCAACCGCTTCCGGGCTGTAGGAAGCGCCGAGTCTTTCCCGGATTTCCTCGCGGACCCGGTCACTGAGGATTTCGCCAATCACATTAAGCCGTCGGAACTCTTTGATATTGCCACGGAGGCCAGCGGTTTTCCAGATGTTGATAGCGATGGCTTGGGGAATTTTCGACTCATACGTGAAGACCTTGAAGGCAGGGGCGGTGGGAAATTGCACCTTGCGGGCTGCCGCGAGGATGGGTGGAGTGGCGGTGCGGGTGGGGAGTGCGCCGAAGGTGGCTAGCAGATCCGGGAGAATTTTATCGCTCTCGAAATCACCGACGATGCTGAGTTCGAGGTAGCCCTTGGTGAGTTCAGGAGTGAGCCATTTTTTCGCGTTATCCAGCGTGTAAGCCGCAAGTTTTTCGCTGGGTGCGATGGAGAAGCGCGCGTCATTGCCATAGAGCCAAGCTGCCATTGCATGTTGTGGCCCAGCAGTGGTGTGTTTGATTTGCTGATAGAAAACCGGCACCGATTTCCTGAACTGCCAGAGCGCCTCCTCGCGGTAGCCAGGGTCAGTTAGTGAAGCGCACATGAGCTGGACCTGGGTGGTGAAGTCCGCTGGGGTGGTGACACCGGCGAGGGCGAATGTATCCTCAGCAATGGTGAGGTTGGTGCCGACGTTCTTGCCTGCTAGAATCTGTTGGAGGTCGTCGTTCGAGTGTTTAGCAAGGCCACCGCCTTCGAAGACGGCGGTGGCGAAGGAATCGAGCATGGGCATCTCCTTGGGCTGGGAGAGTTTTCCTGAACCGATGCGGGCGAGCAGGCGAATCTTGCCTTTTTCAAAATCGGTGGCTTTGAGGTTAATATGTACTTGGTTAGAAAGGACAATTTGGGTTATGCCAAGATCCTTAATTTCCTTATGTGAAATTACGGTGCCGGGCTTGCCGAAATCGGTGTAGCCGAAGCTCTGGAGGGCGTGGGCGGCGGGTGCGGTCACGGGTTTTCCCCGGGATTCTTCAAACAGGGCCGCGAGGTCTTTTTCGGCATTCTCGGGCTTTTCCTTGGTGGTTAGAACGAGGTGGTAGCCGGGGGCATCCCAGAACTTCCGCAGGGCTTCGTGGCAGGTGGTAAGGTTGATGGCGTCGAGCGCGTTTTTGGCGAGGTCGAGGTCGGTCACGGGGTCTGAAAAAACGGTGTCATTGTTGATGGACTCGGCGAGGCCGGTGGCGACGTCCTCGGACTTGCGGGTGGCTTTTTGTTTCACCTGTTGCTCATAGGCGTTGATGATGTTGGACTTCGCTTCTGCGAGTTCGGCATCGGTAAAACCGTGATCGAGGGCGCGGCGGAATTCCTGCTCCAAGATGGGAACAACCTCCTGCCAGCGGTCATCAGCCGCGGTGACACCGATGGCGCCGAGTTCTAGATAGTTGAAGAGATTGTTGTTGCTAATCGCAGCGGACGCGACCGCCGAGCCTTGGATTTTCGAGAGTCGTTCGAACCGGCGGCTGATGATGGAATGGGCGATTTCCAGGGTCATGAGTTCGGCGCGGGTGGCGGCCGTATCCGGTTTTTTCACATAGGGTCGGACAAGCATGAGCGAGACATCGGTGGACGCGACTTCCTTGTCAGCAAAGACGGAGGTTTCGACTCCCTCGGGTTGTTTGATTGCGCCGAGTTCGGGGTTTTTCCCGGAATTTACCGGGTTGGTCATTGAACCGAAGGTTTGCTCGATTTTGGTCTGCATGGCCTTGGCATCAATGTCGCCAACGACGATAAAGGTCATGCGCTCTGGGGTGTAATAGCGGGTGTAAAAATCCACGAAGCGTTCGCGTTGGGCGGATTTAATCACGGGTTCGATGCCGATGGGGAAGCGGCGGGTAACGAGGGAGCCAGGCAATATTTTGGCGAATTGTTGCTCCATGAGACGGTCTTCCACGGAATCGCGGCTGACTTTTTCCGAGAGGATCACGCCGCGTTCCTTGTCGATTTCGCCTTGCGCTAGGAGGGCACCGTCGCTGAAATTCCGCATGACTGAGAAGCCGAGTTTCATGGTATCCAGCGTGAGGTCCGGAAGGTCCAGCATGTAAACGGTTTCATCGAATGAGGTATGGGCATTGATATGCGCGCCGAAGGAAATTCCGAGGCGTTGCATTTTCGGAATGAGTTCCGAGGCGGAGAAATCTTTGGTGCCGTTGAAAACCATGTGCTCCAGGAAGTGCGCCAGACCGCGTTGGTCATCCGCCTCCATCAGGGAGCCGGAGGCGATGTGGAGACGCAGGGACACCCGCTTAGGGGGCTCTGCGTTCGGGTAGATGATGTAGCGGAGGCCATTTTCCAAGATGCCGAATGTGGCTCCCTTATCGGGGAGTATATCTGATGCGGCTTGTGGCCAAGAGCGCAGTGTCGTCGGAGTTGTTGTGGTATCCTTGGAGATTGCAGCAACGGGTTTGGTAAGTTTGGGGGCAACTGGGAAAATCGCAGGCGTAGCGACGGGGATCGGATCGATCAGTGGCGGGCTATTTGAGTGTATCGATAGGACGATCGCCGTGATGGCGAGGATCAGAACAAGGAAAAATGGCATCGCCTTTTGCATGGCAGCGAGCGTGGTTGAGGATCAGGCCGTTTGGCAACGCCGAAAACACGACACACCGAAAACCAGCGGTGGCCGCTGACGGATGAGGATTTTTGGAATTTTCAAGAACGGGATTGCAATTCCCCAAATGGCATGATGTTTTCCCGTCGGACCGCAAGGTCTGTCTCAGTGCGCGCGTGGCGGAATTGGTAGACGCGCTAGATTCAGGTTCTAGTGGGGGCAACCCTGTTCAGGTTCGAGTCCTGTCGTGCGCACCATTTTGGTTTTCAATGAGTTCCGAAGCTGAAAAGCCTCGGAACTTTTTGTTAGGCATTTCTGTTTGTTCCCAGATTGTTCCCAATCCTGCGGAACCCTTAGGAAATCAGGGCTTCCAGCGCCTCGGATTGCTTAGCGGTCGTGGCGGTGGCTATCCCGCCCAATCTAGCAATCGCAGATTTTCGGCGATGCTGGCAAGTCGTGATGCTCCCCCACACTTTTCGATTGTTCCCAAATGTTCCCAAGGCGCGACGGGTGACGGGCCGGTCACATGCATTCCGTTGCCGCGTCGGACACGGCGTGGATTTCACCAGTGAAGAGCGGAACCACTTTTCCCGGTTCGGGGATGGCCTGAGCCGTTGCCGCCAATACGTAAGCTTCCACCTCGGCCTTGGCATTGTTAGACCGGTTCAAAAAATGTCAATGTCATGGATTTTGACCGAAAGGGGCTTTAACCCGCGATGGAGCAACCCTAACAGGAGACCCCTTGTGCGGCGGGGGGCGGGGCAGGGGGCTGCATGGCGGGCGGTGACTTCGGAAGCAAGGCGGGGCGATTCGTGATTTTCTGAAAGTGGAAAACTCACTCCACCTCTCCACCTTCGGGGCGGGTGATGAGATATTGCGCTGTGCCCTGAAAAATGCGCGTCTCCTTGACGAAAGGGCTTCCGTGCTTGGCGAGGTGAGATAGACCGCGCCCGCAAGTTGCATGGAAGCGCAGCAGCGTTTGAGCCTGCGACGCGGTGGGTGAATCTCGATCTTCCAATTTGCTTTGAACCTCAGCAGCTGGCATCCATTTCGATTCTCCCGAATTGAGGGGAAAGAATCCCCTTCCGACGGCGAGGGCGATGAGATTTTCCAGACGTTTCTCTGGTGAGATTTCCATGACGGCATCCAGTAACGATTGATCCTTCCATGCTGTGACTCCCGAACGTGAATCGGTTAGGTGCGCAGGAATAGTGAAACCGACGAGGTGGTGAATGAAGGCGGGCATCTCGGCACGGATGGCAGCGGCAAAGGCGGTTTTCTCGTCAACCGTAGCGGCGGGCATCGGGGTTTTGATCCGGCTGACTTTCAAGAGGATGATTTTGTCTTCAATGCCATCTTCTAGCGGAGGGATTACAGAGAGATTTTCCGGCGTTTCATTGCAGCATACCATAACGCGCCAAACGGGGCGGAGGCTTAGGGATGATTTTCGGCGGGTGTTTATTGCTACATCCCCGGCGTAAATGGATTCCTTGAAGTTTGATCCGAACGCTTTCCGCGCCCGTGGGTCCGTGCTGCTAACGCTGTCGTCTATCAAGAGAAGTTCCGTTCTAAGAATGTCGTCATTCCATGGGAGTTTTCCCGTCCATGCGGTCATGGGACTACCGGCACGGCCTCCAAAGATGATTTTGGTGATGTGAGCGATGAGAGATTTTCCGGCGTTCGCTTCGCCTGCCAAGACCAGCATTGGCGCGGGCTGGTGAGTGTGTTTGCGAATGGCGTCCACTCCACCTTTGAGCCATCCCAAGAAAACACTCCGGGAATCATCTTCGGGAAATGCTTGCGTGAGGATGTTTTGAATGAACGGCCATTCCCCGGCGCAAGGTTCGATCATGTCGGGTTCATCGGTGATGAGAAACTTCTTGCCTTCGCGAAGCATGATCCCCCGGCGATGTCCTGCTAGTCCGCCTGTCCAATCACAAGCGCGGTCGAGTTCGATATTTTCCAAGTGATGAGTCACAAGGTCTTTTAGATCATTCTCTGAATGTCCGGTGGCGCGCAGGTGTCGCTTGATACCGGCGACGATGGGTGATTTCCGTCCGTAGGTCCGATAATGCGTCCCCGTGTCCACAAGGTAGCTTCCTGATTCTGTGGCGTAGAAAACCCGCTCCGGGTCGAAGGTGAGCTTGTCGGCATCAGGTGGAGAGGTGGAGTGAGTTTGCGACTTTGGGAAATTCTCGCCATCCTCGGGCTTGGCCTGCGGTGGCGGTGCGGCCTCAGGCGCTTCCACCGGCTCGGCAGTCATGACGGCAGCGCGTAGGGCTTCCCGGCCTGCGGTGTTGAGAATGCCACGGGCATCTTTTGCTAGGGCGGCTTCACTCATTTCCTGCGGTTCCCTTCCATGTCAGGATTTCGGCGGCGTGCCCTTTCAGGATCGCGGCGACGGTGGCGGTTGCGGTTCGCCCTGGTTGATCGGTGTCGAAACACAAGACAACCCGCTTCCCCCGGAAAAGCGGTGCCCAGTCCCTCGGAAACGACGTGCCCGGTGATGCCACGCAAGCGGCGGTGCCGTCGGCTTCGAATCCGGCCGCAATCAGGGCGAGGGTGTCAGATTCACCTTCCGTGACATAGACGGTGCGGGTGTCGGGCTTCACCCATTCCATGCGCCAAGGGGCGAGGGCTTTCCCGACGATCCACCGGAAACGGCACTTGCCGGACGGGTCCGGGTTTCTCCATTTCAATCCCTGCGGATAGGCATAGCAAAGCCATCCATCGGCAAGGCCAAGCCCGGAGCTTCCCCATGATGCCAAGCGGAGCGTTTCGCGGTCGAGTCCAAGGCTTGCGGCGATGTCGTCAACGATGGGTTCGCCGGCGTGGAAGGCATCGGAAAACGCCAGCCTTGCGGCGTGAACGGTTTCCCGCTCGGCAGCGGATAGGACGAAAGGCGGGGCTGCGAGCATGGCGGGCCTCGGGGTGGTGCCTGCGGTCGCCTGTGGCAGATGGACGCCTAGGGTGGCAGCAACGTCGGTAACGGCCTCCGGGAAGGTCAAACTCCGGCCTAGCCATTTCGAGACTTCGAAAACGTCGCCGCTGAATCCGCAGGGGTAGCAACCGCATGTTTCGTGATGAGTGCCGAAAACCGCAAAGCTCGGGGCGCGGTCGTCATGGACGGGGCACCGCCCGACAAGCCGGGTGCCGTTCCTGCGAAGGTCCACACCGCTTGCGGCGAGGTAATCCGGCAAGCGGTGGCGCAAGGCATCCAGAATTTCCGGTTGCAAACGAGCGTGAGAAATAGCAGACTGCTGAAGTGATTTTGTGAGCGGAGCGGCCTTTCCTTGGCGGGGGGCCGCTTCTCGCGTTTCTAGGGGATGGCTCATGAGGCTCCCCCCCGGTTTCCCTTGTTTGCTAGTTGCAAGATTTCGGCAAGGTCGAACCTAACGGTTCCGCCAATTCGTCGGCATGGAATCGTTCCGTTTTCTGCCCATAGGCAAACCGTTCTTTTGTGAACGTCGAGAGCCTTGGCAATAACCTCCGCTCTGACAAGTGGGGCGTCTGAATGTCCCGGAATTGACGCCGGCGTTTCTGTTTTCGTTTGATGCGTGATTGTTTGCACGCTTCATAAATATGGACGAAATGCCCGTTTGGATTTAGGCGGAAAAAAAGTATTCCGCCAACTAGCAGTCTGTCGGACTTCAAATTTCACTCGAAATCAACATATGGTATCTGGTGTTACAGCCAAGACGATATCTGGTAGTCATTTTTAACGAGATTTTGAGGACGATCTGTCCCGCTTAATCTATCTGTTAAATTAACCTATTTATACCACAATCTGATGTGTCGCAAGCGGCCCTAGAAGCTGTATATTGTGCTTTCTAAGTCCGACAGACTGC
>JANXMQ010000065.1 GCA_025354565.1 Akkermansiaceae bacterium | reverse complement strand
CTCGAAATCGTTACTCCCCGGCAAATTCATCCTTGCCGGGAAACGCCGAGTCACGCAGTTTCCACCTATGAGTCAGCGAAAATCAGTTTGCTATGCGACGAGTCGTAAAACATCACGACTCGTCATCGAATAACATGTTAGGCGTTGCTGCGCGCGTCCTGTAATGAACGATGAAAAGGCACTCTTCATTTGGCAGCATTGCTCTGGCTTCGATGCCGTTGAGACTGCGTTCGGCACCTTCAACGGACGCGATTGCATTTACCTCGACGAGTTCCACCACGACGAGCCCACTGGCACCGTTACCTTGCGCGGCGAGGTCAACGGCTCTTTGTGCCATCCGCCTCTTACAGAGCAGTGGGCCTCTTACTCACTACAGTTCTTCGGCGTTACCGCCTGCGAGCACACCGACATTGACGCCTGGACTTGGCGTTCCAACTCTTGCTTCGACCGCGCTACTGGCTCAGCGTGGCTCGCGAGTTTCGGCGACGCCATTGCAACCACGCACACACATTTCCTCGTTCAGACCTACGACGACGTTTATGACATCATCGCCGAGCGATTCGAGTTTCATCCGAACAGCCGCAACGCCTAACAATAAAGGGTGCTGCGAATGGGTGAGCGATAGCTCACCCATTCGTCTGCGCCGTTTGGTTGAACAAGCCCGGAGCGACGTGGGAGTCGCCTTATGCGCTTTGCAATACAACTTCCCAGACAAAAAGAAGCGGGAGCTCCCAGCCCCCTGGACCATCTTTAAACCGATAAAATTTCCCCATATCCTGATTTACCGCTTGGCTCGCCAGCATGAACACCCTATCAAGTGTTCCATGAACGAGATCGCCAAAATCCGTACTTCCGGGTCGGGTTTCACCCTAATCATCGACCGGTCGGTTAACACCCCCCAAACCCGACCGGTCGTTCAATAAGACTGTTCGCTCGAAATAATATGCAATACTTTCAGATATTTGTCGCGATCTTACTCTTCTGTTCTCCTGCTCTGGCAGGGGAAAAGAAGGCAGATCTTGCTGACTTCATTTTGCCAATTCCCCCAAATTTCACGACGTCAGCGACGAGCGCGATGAAAGCTTCAGGGAGGGACATGTCTGACTATTTTAAAGCGATGGGTATTCTGTTTCCGGAGGGCGCTAAAGTTGAGCTAGATAACGTGAAGGGTGTTCTTGCCGCCCGTCTTACCCATGACCAAGCACTTCGAGTGATTCAGATAATTAATGCATTTATTGGTGACTCGTCCGGCAAACTCACCAAAGAAGTGTTCGGAGCTGGCGAGTTGAACAAAAGTCCTTTGAAGGACGACTAGCCGCCCTCAAATCCAGGAAAAAGAAAGCGAACAAGACGCTCCATCCAACGGCGGGTAACGCTCCTGTTTGAATTCGGGCTTTTATTTCCGCCGTGGATGAGCTAGACGTTCGCTGGAGAATCTATGACATTTCGAGAACGCCTCAATTCACTCGGCAGCAGCAAGAGCGGCCTAGTTGCCTTAAAGATTGCTCTAATTCTGCTTGTTGGGGTCATTGTTTGGACTAAGTGGTACGAGCAACGTCCACTTGAAGTTTATCTCCGTGACGTCTTCAGAGAGTCAGGCTTTAAGGTACCCTCTTACGTTTCTGATCTAGAGGGTGAGATAGGATCCGCCGATTTTCAGGGCGATTACTCGGCTTCACTGTCATTCACTGTGCGCCCTGAAGAGATCGACTCTTTTTTGCATCTACCCAAGATCTGGAAGGTGCCAAGTGCATTCAAACCGATTGAGAGGGATTCGTATTGCGGCAAGTTCAAGGTCCGGGCTGGATCGTTCATGCTAGAGGAGTGGACATCTTCCGATTACCAGTGCAAGTATGCCGTTGATCGATCCGCGAATCGCATCTACTTTTACCGTTCATCGACCTAGCCTTACTAGAGGTATGGCCCGAATCTCCGGGTCAATCGAAGAAGCGAACAAGACGAGACACAGCAACCCCCACTAGCCGCACTGTCGGCAACGTCACCTGTAACATGAACCTCAACTCCCGTCTCAACGCCCGCCCCCGCTAGTGGGGTTGCGTGCTCTTTGACGATAGCCAATAAAATGAGACCTGATTTCAAAACCGTAAAAGCTGAACTTGAGCGCTTGGAGTTATTTGCCACTCAGGCGAACGCTTTCAATATGAAGGATTGGCCAAACCTTAAAAGTGATTGTGGAAGCGTCCTCTACAGCTTTAGCCCCCTGCATCAAAGAATATATTCAGACGGGCGTGACTGTGCGATATGGATGTCTCATGCGCTCGGCGCGTATTATGACGTTGGCGAGTATCCAACGCTGAAGTCATTTGTTGACTCCTTCGATGGTAAATGGGTTCATCAGATCGATGAATTGGAAGAATTTATTGCCCATTTTCGGAGGCATCCCGACGAATGGAAATCGAGTTGGGCACTTGGTGAGATGCTCAAGCTCTATGAGAAGCAGATAGCTATGCTCAAGGCAGTAAAAGTTATCCTTGTCCAACTCAAAGATTCGAACCTCTACTGACAAGAATCAGGCTTACCACAAAAAAAGAAAATGGGACAACAACACATCAACATCACAGGAGCGACAAATGTGCAGATTGGAGATTATAACCAACAGCAGATTGTTCAGTCGTTCACAGAGTTAATAAAGCAGATTAATGAGTCATCCTTACCTGCGGAACAAAAAGCAACCGCCCTTGAAAAGCTGAAGGATTTTCTGAACTTGCCTCTAGTTTCATCCATTCTTGGTAGTGCGCTTGGAGGCATCATCGGAACATAATTAAGAAGGCTAATCGGGTCGAGGTGACGGGATTGCGCCCGTCACCCCTCCCACACCACCGGACATGCGGGTTTGATTACGTTCCTCCGTCCATGCGGTCAGGCTTCGCGGTTTTTTATGAGCCGCTATCGCGACCACGGCATTGCATCCGGCGGTTCCTATCAGACGACGGAGACAGGCCGTGACTCGCCCCCGTAGTGCAGTTTGATCCAGATCTTTATCCCTCCTTCGTCGGGATCTGCGGAGTGGCTACGCATCTGAATGGGCCGCTATCGCGGCCATGGCAGTCTCATCTCGGGAGCCCCTTGTTCCTTCAGCCATTGGTTATTCAAGCAGTGACGCACGATCTTGTTACGACTCATGCGCCAGTATCCTTTTCGGCTCCGCGTTGCGATGTGGACCTTCTAGGGGTTCGCTCCCAACTTTAGTAGGTTTCGCCTTGCGTGCCGACCGTTAATGCGCCTGCTGAAATTGATGCCTTTCCAAGGCATCCCACGCCACTGGCTCGTCACCGGAAACGATCTGTCTAACTGGATACCCACCTGGTTGAGGATCTTCGGCGATCGCGCACGCAATTCAGTCGATTCGCTTCAAAAGCGCGCTGTTTTGGAAGCCTTTGGGCAAGGGGCTCTCCCAGAAGAAAAGCGCGCCTTCATTGATCACACAGAGCAACTTTTCGAACGGCAGTTCACCGCCCGCTTTGCCCTGCTTGATCAACTTTCGGAAAATCGGCAACTCCTCATTCGCGGTGGCACCGGCACCGGAAAAACTTGGCATGCCCTCGAACTCGCCTTTCGCCACGCGCGTCAAGGCGACGGCCAGCGCGTGCTTTTCCTCACCTACAACAAGGCGCTCACCGCCCAGCTCCGCCGCATCGTCGCCCTCCGCCAAATCGAACATGGCGAGGTCGTCGTCCGTGGTTGGGAGGAACTTTTCCTCGAACTCTGTGCCCTCGCGGGAAAGCCGCTCGCCCCTCCTCCGTTCGGTAGCACCACAGAAACAATTCGAAGATTTTACGAAATCGAACTACCCGGCCTCGTGCTAGAAATCTCGCGTGACCCTGTTTTTCGAAATATTTGGCCGTGCTTCGAGGCCTTGATCGTTGACGAGGGCCAAGATCACGACACTTGCTGGCACGCGGAAATCAATACGCTATCAGATGAAGCCGGCGGCTGGTGGTATATCTATCAAATTCTACTCCATGATGGTAGAAATGCTCCCGCCGGCGTTTTCTATGATGCCGCCCAGCGCCCACCTTTCCGCGCTGCCGAGCGCTTTGATCCTGCCGTGCTCACCGCAACATGGTCACAGCCCGCACACGTCCGACTGCAACCTGCCGTCCGTTACACGCGCCCTCTCTGGCAGTTTTTCCGAGATCACTCCAGCCCCGTCACCGCTGGCATGATCGAAGCCCTCGGTCAAGGCGACCACCTTCCGGAAGGACCCGACCCAGAAACCCATACACTTCCCGCCACTACCCATGCCCGCGATCTCGTCGAAGCAATCCTCAGCCGCTGGAAAAAATCCGGCCTCTGCGATTCGTCTGATGTGCTCATCATCCACGCCCAGTCCGACATCGCCAAAAGTCCGCTAGGCGACCGGCGGATCCTTGCCGGAAGAAACTTGCGCGAATGCACGGAGGATGAAGACAGCCCCGGCTGTATCCGCCACACCTCCATCCACAAAGCCAAGGGCCTCGACTCGAAAGCCGTCATCCTCATCGGTCTGCCACCCCACAAGAACCTAGCTAGCGATTACGACCACTACTCCTGGTTCATGGCCGTCAGCCGGGCCCGGCAGTTGCTGGCCATTGTTGAGTCTTCCTGATCGTTCCGGACCACGCGCGAGCTACCCGCAAAAAATCCCAAAATTTCCAAAGGCTGCCCCCGCATTTGTCCCACCCCGGGTGGTAAGAAAAAGGCATTCAAGTCCTGAACTGCTGAAATTCCCACGCGCCATGATTCGTCGCACTTTTTTCCAGACCCTCGCCGCCGCACTGTTGCCAAATCCGGTCATTGCGATGGCAAATGACGAGCCACCCGGACACGAGCCACCCGCACTCGCCTTGCCCAGCACGGCCCCCATTCAAGATCCTGAATGGCTTCAAGAGTGGCGGAAAATCCCGAAAGTAGAGATCTACGCCAAAGACCTGGAGTGCCACGACGATCCGCAACAATGTGCCATGGCCGAGGTCATCATGCGCTACATCCCCGGCAATATTCCGCTTACCTTCCGCTACTCCGGCGGCACCGAGCCGGGAGCCGTCCGCACCGTCCGGCCCATCCTGCTGTTCTATCCCGATTATTGCCCACACAGGATGTTTTACGAGGATCCAACCGAACTGCCAGAGTTCAATCAAACCCCGTTTTACCTCCTCGCCTGGTGCCAGTCCCGCAATGCGCCACGAACCTTCCGGCTTGATCGGATGCAGGCCAATTTCCTGTAATGGAATTCCTTGGAATCCCACATTTCAGCTTCCCACTCTCTCAGGTTTCCGTCAGTTATTACCCATGACGCTGCCCCCATCTTGACCATCTGCTATCGGATCACTTCTACCTCCGAATCAATAAAGCTCCCCTCCCATGCCTACCAAACCGCGAAAAGCTCCCAAGCCGACCGTCCTCCGCGACTTCTTCGGATCGCTGGATGACAAAACTAAAGGTCTCCTGCTCCTAACTCTGAATCTAGAAGCCGACTCGGAAGTCCCCTCGAAGGCCAAGCAGGAGAAGCTGGAAGCCGAACTTCTCAGGAGAGTCAAATAGACGTCCACGACCATGATTTTCGAACGACTGACTCTTCACAACTTCCAGCGCTACGGCGGCACGAATACGATTGAGTTCCCCGATCCCGACGAAACCTCGCTGGTCGTCATTCTGGCTCCCAATAATACCGGCAAGACCACCATCCTCCGCGCCATTGATTTCCTGTTTTACGGCTCGCTCGGCGGCGAGGGCGCGGAGACTTCCTGGAAACTCGTCACCGACGTGATCCGGGACGAGACGCAGGCGGGCACCGAGGTGAAGGCATGGGTCGAGGCCCGGTTGAAATTCCCGGATAACCAGACGCTCACCGTCCGCCGGCAAATCACCGCCCGTCGGCCTACCGAGAACAAGTGGATGGCCGAGTCGCCGAAACTCCTGATCAAGAAGACTGACAGCCCGAATGAAAAATTCCAGGCGGATGACGGCCACTATCAGGTGAAAATCGACAACGCCGTCCCCCAGGATCTGTTCTCCTGGTTCTACTTCCAAGGCGAACCCGCCAACGGGAAAATGGGCCGTGGCGCGACCGCCAGCGTATTGGAGCCGCTGAAAAAGGTGCTACAGATCCGCCGCTGGAAAGATGCCCGCAATACCGTGCAGGCCGTGATCCAATCGCTCACCCAACAGGAAGCCCGAGAAGTGGGAGCAAATCAGGCCTATCTCGCAGTCCGGCACCGGGAAAGCGTGGTCCGCAAAAGCCTAGAAACCAACCGTCTCGACCTCAATGCCTTGAAAACCGCGGAATCCGAGCTGGGCAGATCCAAGTCCCGCTTGGACACCGAACTCGCCGAAGTCAGTTCCCAGGCGAAGGCCTCTCAGGAACTCTACGCCCAGCTCCAGAAACACAAACTCGACGAACAGCAGGCCCAACAGGCGATCAAGACTGCCGACACTCAGGTCTGCGACCTCGTCAAAAGCACTCTCGCCATTCCCTTACTGGAACCCGCTTTCGGCCCCGCCGACCGGCACTTGGAAGATCTGCGGACCCGCAATCTGTTACCTGCCGACGTCAGCAAGGGATTCATCGAGAGACTCCTCAAGGGCGAGCAATGCGTTTGCGGCACTTGCCTGGACGCGACGAAGCGCGCGGAACTCACCAAATACCTTGGTCTCACCCTCGCCGCCCAGACCAACCGTGATCTCGTCGCCCTTGCCGATGCACTTGAAGGTGGCAAGGAAAGCGCCTTGAGAAAGAAAGCCGCAGCCTTCCCGGCCCGCCTCACGCGTTTGACCGCCGTGCGAGGCGCAGCCGTCGCTTTGCTGAAGCGTGCTCAGGACGCCATCGAGGGACTGATGCCAAAAATTGAGAAAGGCTCCATGGACCGTTTCTCGGAATTAGTGAACCTCGTTAGCAAGGCCGAACGGGAAATCTCCGACAATCAGCGGTCACAAGCCGAGAAAGCGGAATCCATCCGCAAGCAGGAAAGCACCTTGGCCGGCCTTGCCACCGAACTCGCCAAGGCACGTCCCAAAAAGGGAGCCGACAAAATGGAGGGCATCGCCAAAGCCATCGAAATGGCGGAGACCCTTCGGGAAAAGCTCAACGAGGGAGAAACCAAATTCCGTCAGGCCGTCCACGGCATCCTCCAGGAACGGCTCACCCACTACTTCGGCGTCGCTACCAGCGGCAACACCGCATGGATCGACAAGGAAAACTTCCTCCCCTCCATGCACGACCGGAACAATCTGGTCGTCACCAATCCGGGCGGCGGCGAGCAACAGGTTCTCAACCTCGCCTTCGTCATCGCCCTTGCGGAAATGAGGACGATGATCAACGAGGACATGACCTCCGCCGGCCTTGGCGTGCGGCTGCTCGGTGACCAGTCATTCGTCCTCGACTCCCCGTTCACCAGCGCCGACCCGAATTTCATGAAGGCCATCGCCGAGTTCCTCCCCGGAAAGGCTCCGCAAATGCTTCTGCTATTGGCCAAACAAAACTGGCCTGATAGCGTCTGCGAGACTCTGGCTCCCCACATTTCCCGGGTTTACGGCGTCAGGCTCCACACACCGGTCATGCCGAACGATCCCGAGTCATTCCGCTTCCAGTGGAAGGGCAACACCGTGGACCTGCGGGAACCGATCGCTGCCGGCCAACCCTCCTTCAGCACCTCTTCACGAACTCTGAACCATGGCCACCATTCGCCTTCCTGCCGGCGCGAGCGAATGCCCTCTGTTAAATTCCGACCACTCCGATCCTCACAAGCGGCTCAATTTCGGAAACCACGCTCAATTGCTGGTCACTGTGGCCGCTAGCCGATAAAGTTGCTGGCAACCAAGCATGGATTCGGAGACTTCAGTCTATTATTCGCAAAACGCCAGCAGGCTGGCGGAACAATATGCGACGGTAGTTCACACTCTGGAGGACTGCTTGACCTCTGTATTTGCTCGATCCCAGAAAATTCTCGACGTGGGTTGCGGCACGGGCCGTGATTTGTCGTTTTTGCTCGGTATTGGCAAAGACGCCTACGGTGTCGATCCATCAAGGGAAATGCTCGTTGCGGCTCATCAAGTAATTGGAGCTCGGGGATTCTCAAGCGAAGGTCGACTTTTCGTGGATTCACTACCGGATTTGAGTCAGTTTGTTGAATCTGAATTTGATGGAGTTCTTTGCTCGGCGGTCCTGATGCACCTTCCCGAGGAAGAACTTTTTGATGCAGTTTACGCGTTGCGACGGATATTGCGCCCTGGCGGAACGCTTTTGGTTTCAGTTCCAGTGGCAAGAAGCGATGTCGATCCTACCACCCGTCGTGATGTCGGCGGACGGTTGTTCACCGAATTGCCGGCCCCAAAACTTCATTTGCTTTTCGAGCGTGTCGGATTCGTTGTTAGGGAATCGGAACAAGTAGAAGACTCGCTCGGACGCGACGGCATCAGTTGGTCCATCACCGAGTTCCGTCTCGATGAATCTGCCGACCGGCCACTTCATTTGGTCGAGAGCATCCTCAGCCGCGACAAGAAAGACGCCACCTACAAACTCGCTCTCTTCCGGGCGTTGGCCGAAATCGCGCAAACACAGCACCATCTCGCCGCTTTCACACATGACGGAAAGGTGAAGATCCCGGTTCAGGCAATCGCTGACAAATGGCTTATGTATTACTGGCCGATTTTCGAAAGCGAACAATTCATTTGCCAACGCACGGGCGAGAAACAAGGTGCCGCGAACGGTGTCGCAATCCGACGTCCTCTATTAGCATTGATCGATTGCTTTCGCTCGTCTGGCGGCATGAGCGGATTCCATGCCGGTTTGAACAGTGGAAAACTTTCTCAGGAAGCAAAAACGCTCTGGACACAAGCTCGCTCACAATTTCAGAGCACCATCCACACCATGCCAGTCAAGCACGCGGGCGGGGGGAATTACAGCGTGTTTCAATACGACCCAGCGGATAAGTCCGTCTGCATGGATTCAAATCTCTGGCGCGAACTTTGCCTGACGGGAAGCTGGATCCAGGATGCAACCATCTTGCGTTGGGCGGAACTAACTGAACAACTCAGCAAAGGAGCTGTCCGAGCAAGCACGGTGATCGACTGTCTTCTCGCCATCCCTGATCCCACTAGAAACGTCAACGATGCGAAAGGCTATTACAGCAAGCTTGCGGAACGTGTTTGTGTTTGGTCAGGAAGTCCGCTCAGTGACGGGAGATTCGTCATCGACCATGCGATGCCGTTCTCCCTCTGGCGCAACAACGAACTCTGGAATCTCTTTCCTGCCGATTCGGCGATCAATAACAGCAAGAGTGATAAGTTGCCGACCTACACCATCTTGAATCAGCGGCGCGAGGCGATCATTGGTTATTGGCAAGGTCTGAACGAGGCCCTCGGAGAGCAATTCAGCCGTGGGGCGCAGACTCTGCTGGGGCGTGATTCTTTCGAGTCTCAAAACTGGGAGAATCGGTTGTTTTCACGTTTCGTAGAGGTCTTTGAGATTACAGCAGCTCAACGTGGCGCACCACGCTGGGAAATTGCAGGTGCTACTGTATCCAGTCCGGTGTTTATGAACACGGGGCTATCAATGCCATATCACGGGGCAGCGGTGAAATTGGAAACGGACGAAAATTGCCTGACTCAATCCGAGCCGCGCATCGTCCGCTTTTTGGAAGTCGGCAACGGGGCGTTCAAAACTCATTTGCCCATCGTGGGTGCGCTTGCCGCCGGACAACCCTTCCACGGTTTAGAGACAAGCAATCTCGACGACGCAAGTGATTTGGATTGGATCGAAGTTCCGGCCCGCTTGGCGAGGGAGCGGCGTTTTGTGGTACGGGTCGCTGGCGACTCGATGGAACCGTTTCTCCGAATTGGTGACCTTGTGGTTTTCGAATTCCACCGTTCACCCCGCGAAGACCGGCAAATCGTGATCGCGAATATCCCTGAATTCGGTATTGGCGGCCATGGCATCGAAGCCATCAAACGAGTGCGGCAAGATGCCGAGAACTGGATTTTCCAGTCAGAGAACTCATCGTATCCGGATTTTGTCATTCCAAAAAATGTGGCTGACCACCCAATTCTTGGAACGATGGTTGAAAAACTTTAGCACCTCACCCGCTTTGGAGAAGCGTGTCAGCCAACCCCACGACAAAATGAAAACGACACCATCAGCTAAGAAGGAGCCGGATTGGGCTTCGATGAAATCTGGAAAACCGACTTGCGCGGCGCCAGCGGATCATCCGCCTCTCGGCAGCAAAGAACAGACGTTTAATCAACCAACCGGGGCCTTCAATCACCCGGACATCCAACCAGCATCTTGAAACTCACCGGAACACAAAAGTCCATACTGGATGGACTCGAAACTGCAAAATCTTGTTTGCAAGAAGCTAATAAAGACTACTGGAAAAACATCAAGCTTCCCGCAAATTGTGCGGCTGTTCCATATGTGCGAGTGATCGGAAAACGCGAAAAAAAAGCGGCAGAAGGACTTGTTGCAGCCGGTTTGATATTTCCTATCGGGTCCAACGCATACACCTACGCATGGAAGCCAGCATCAGACTGCTAGCCTGTGACAAGTAAAAGGCACGGACAATGGCAGAATGGCACGTCTAACTATTATGTCATGGCCTCGTCAATGCGCCGGAACGGCGGGCCTCATTGAGGATGATCGAGGAATTTCGCCTTATAGTGCCATGTGAAATGCTCGTGTGCTGGCTTGAGGCGGGCGTGGGCGTGGAATTTGAGAGGTTGCTCGTGGAATCGTGAGAGCGAGTGCCCGTGCGGAGACGACTCGGAGAACCTTCCGATTGCGACGTGAATCAGCAAGTCATCGCCTTTTGGAATGACCGTCCATAGTCCGGCATCGAACATCCAGTGGGCATCGGGCGTGAGGGCTAGGCCGTTGCGGGAATCGTCGTTGCCGCTTTTGGCATGTTGGTGAATGTGGGCGGCTTGGACGATGGCCTTAGTATCCGTTTCGAGCCGATAGCCTGTAAGAGCGCAAGTAAAGTAGTAGCCGCTGAGTATGTCGCTTTTGAAACGACTGTCGCGTCCCTTTTTCTGTTGGGCTTTGAAGGCTGCTGCATCGGCCCGCAATATGGCAACAGCCTCCGTTTTGGGTGTGGGTAAACCGAGGCGGGCACAGAGCATGACCTGTTCGGATGGCGTAAAGTAGATGCCGACCAAGCTGCGACGAACTTCGCGGCGAAAATCTCCATCTTGAAGGCAGGCGAAAAGATAGGGATCGAGGTGGCAGAGCCGTGTGGTGAGCTTGGATATCGACGGCTGGCCATCGGTAGTGAAACACTGCCAGATCTGATCGCGGTCGCCGCCGAGCGCATTGAAGGGCATAGGAATGTCCGGTGAGTTGCGTTGGCGTTCTCGAACAAGTTCCCAATAATCGCGGAAGCAGGAAACGAGGCGCACATCGTATTTCACCCAACCGTCTGGAACGTCGCCGGATTCGATCAGGTCGATGACGGTAAGCAGCATCAGCGGCTTATGCGGTGCGATACCGCGAGTCTCGGTGCGAGCTGCGTTGAGGTTGGCGAGTTTGCCGAGCCAGTGGGTTTGCTTTACTTTGTCCGATGGATGGGTCATTTCGGATGTTCGGTTGGAGGTGTGAGTCCGCAGTGATCTAGCAGTCTTCGGGTTCTTTCTTCGCGAAGTGCGGTGCGGATTTTTGTTTTGGTGGGTTGGTTGGCAATGGACCAGTCGAATTGGGAGATTTTTGCAAGGCAAGCGTCGGCTGATTGGTCCGGGCCAGTTAGAATTTTCACTAGGACGGTGGCAAGTGCTTGGAGAGTCGGTGCTTGGGTTAAGATCGACTCCATGCGAAGTTGAGACGCTTTGATGCTGCCAGCGGCGTAATCTCCGAGGGCGGGGATTGCGCAAGGGAGACGGTCCCATAGCGCGGCGAATTCTTGAGCATCTTCAGCAGTGCCTTCGACGACGCGTGATTCAAGGATGTTGGCAAGTGCTTTGACCATCGCGGAACCCGCCCACAAGTGGCTGCTGCGCCGAGCAAGCGAAGATTTGCGGACGGAGACGGCTTGGCGAAGGAATCTCGACTCGGCGAGGATGGCGGTGAACCACTTTCCGGCGTCGTGTTTGATAACAGGAGCGGGACGGCCTTTGGAGATGGTTTGATGGCGAAGTTGATCAGTAAATGCGGCGAGGTCGTCGGCACCGTGCGTTTCGATTAGATGAACCGGCCATTGGTTTGCGCTGATTTCAGCGGGTTTTATCAGGGTGAACCGAAGTGCGGCAATGCGCTGGATACCATCGCAGACATCGAGGAATGAGGAGAATGGACATTCAAGCATACCGACTCCGGGTTGATTGATTTCGTCCAGAGCTTTGAATCGGCAAGTTTGGTCGATGGCGATGACGATGGGTTTGATCGACTCGATTTCACCGCGTTGATCCCAAAGGGTGGCGATTTTTCGTGCGGCGAGTAAGTTTTCCCGAAGTCCGGCACCCGTAGTCTTCTTTTGTATGATCGGCTCGACGAGCATGAGAATGGACTTGAGAGACAACGTGGTGAGGAACTGACGTCTCTTGGCATTTCCCGCAGCGAGCACGGGGATATTGATTGTCGGCTCTTGGATCATGCGGCGAGGCGGTAGTGACGGGCGACAAATGGCGCGAGGGCCTTGTGATAAGGGCCGACGATTTCCTCGTCCGTGGAAAGCAGCAGCACCTGATGGGAGGCCATCGGGAAGTAGCGCTCGACGAGGTGGCGGCGGTGAGAGGAGTCCAAGCGACCGAGCGGGGTATCGATGACGGTGGGAACGGGGCGGCCGGAGGCGCGGGCAAGGCCCCAGAGCAGCGCGGTGGCTAGCAACTGGCGCTCCCCGGCAGAGAGTCGGTCAAAGGGAAGAACTTGGTTGTTAGGTCCAGTGAGCGTGACTTGGAAAGACTCTGGATCGATGGTCAATCCGTGGACCAAATCGCTCTTGCGTAGCAGGGTGCGGAAGGCTTCCAGCATCAGAGCCTCCATGTTGGTGACATGACGGCGGATGACACGAGTGCGGAACTTGGCGAGGGTTTCGCGGACCTTTTTGGAATGGCGGAGCATCCGGTGGCGGTCGTCTTCGGCCACGCGGGCGTCGATGTTGCGATCCCCAAAGCGGTCGAGCCGGGCATCCGCCTCCTTGAGTTGTCGAACGATGACCTCGGCGCGGACTTTAAGAATATCGAGTTCTGAGATTTTTTCCGCATGGGCCTTGCGGGCTTCGTCGAGTTCCTTCTGGGAATGGGCGATGCGATCCTCGTCCGGCACGCGCCCGAGTTCTGCTTCCAGACGGGCGATCTTTTCGACCAGATCCTCGATATTGCGCATAACGCTGCGGGCGGTCTCACCCGCAGCGGGAAGGACCTTGGCGCGGAGGTGGGCGATGTGGGCAGTCAGTTGGGCATCCGCGTCCAACACGATGGTTCCTTCCGCACTGTCCAGGCGATACTTGCGGTCCATCTTGAGATCTTTTTCGACTCGCTTGATGGCCGCCGCCGACAAGTTTTCCGATCTGAGAATTTCCAACAATGACTCATCGCGCTCTTCCATGGCATCGACGAGTAATTGATTGTGGCGGATCTCGTTTTCCTTGAGGGCTTGTTGCTCAACTTCACCGAGAAGAGAATCGACCATCAGCAGCGGTAGTGGGCCGGCGGCTAGTTCACGCAGTTGTTCTTCCGCCGTGTTCTTTTTGGCTTTGAGATCGGCCATTTGGGCTTCCAGGCCCTTGCGCTTCAGGAACAGCTCGCCGCCTTGCTGCTGGAAGTTCTTCTCCTTGTCGCGGAGGTCTTTGCCAAGGCGACCGGCCTCATTGACGAGGCCGCCGATTTCCATGGCGAGGCGTGCCTGTTCCTTGTCAAGGTGATCCAACTCCGCCTGGGCCTGGGCGAGCAGCCGGGCGGCCTCGGGGTCGAGACTTTCAGCCTTCTTGCGGCGCTCAAAAATCCGCAGGTCAGCGTCGAGCCGGTCCACCAGATCGAGGCCGAGCAGCGAGCTGATGGCCGTGCCCAGAATGGCGGCGGCATTGCCGCCCTCGGCGAGATCCTTAATCTGCTCACCATCGAAGAAGAAGAGATTGGAGATGCCGACCGGGAGATAGGCCTCGATCACCTCATCCCAGTGGCTGGTGAAGACATCGTCGAATTCGCCATCACGGAGGACGCGTAACGTTTCCTCAACGCCTTTCACACCCACCCGCCAGGAGCGGTGCAACTCGAAGTGGCTGACCTTGCCCTCCACTGTGCGGCGGAAGCGGAGCGTGATCCCTGCCCCTTCTCCGGGATCGGCACTGCGGTGAATGGAGTCCTTGAGATATTCCTTGTAGCCCATGCGACCACGGTTCGAGACTTTGGCTTTGGAGCCATAGAGAGCGAGCTGCATGGCGTCGAGCAAGGTGGTCTTGCCACCACCGTTCATGCCGCCGAAGAGAATGACCGGCCGTCCTTCCTCGGGAGTGAGCAACGCTTCCTGATAGCCCTCGTAGGCCCCGAAGTTTTCAAGACGGATGTAATCAAGAGTCATATTTGGTCAGAGTTTGAATTATTGGATGAGGCACTCTCTTGGACGATGGCTCCAAGCAGTCTGTCCTTTTGTTCGCGAAGTTTTTCACGCTGTTCGGTGATGGTCCGCGCCCGCTGTAAAGCGTCTTGCTCATCGTCGTAGAAGTGCTTGCTGAAAGTTTTGTCGAACTTTTCGAACAAGCCAGCGCGTCGGGCAGAATTCCGTTGCTGCCGGGTGAGACTCAGGAGTTCGCGGGACAGCTCGTAATGAAGACGGTCTCCATCGCAGATTTCCGATAGGTGAGTCATTTCGGACGCCCCTAAAACCAAGTCGTCGTCTAATGGAGCACCTGGATAAGTGCTGCCGGTGACCTCCTCATAGATACGCGGCAGAGAGTCTTCCAGCTCGTGCTTATCCACGACCCAGATTCGTCGAATTTCCTGAAGCTCTTCGAGCGTAATCAATTCGATATTACTCACATCCTCAGGGCCACGCTTCCTGACCTCCGTTTGAGCTTTGAGTAATTTGGTCAACCATTGCTCACGAGAACTCTGTAAATATGGTCCAGGAATAATTTTGTCATTTCCCATGGTATTGACAGATCCATTCATCCGCCGAAAATCACGAAGATGACGATCCGTGCTCTCTGGATCACCATCTGGTCCTTTACCCCGGAAATCCAAATCGTTTCTCAGATCGAGTAGAGGCATCATCCAGTCCTTCTCTTCGTCATTCTGGATCATCGCGGTCATTGACTTGTCTTGTTCAACAAGAGTGCAGACCCAGCATCCAAAACGCGAATCCCCACAGCTAGGCGTGGAGGAATCAACCACGAGAGGGCACTCGCCATCCGCCGAGGCTCCGGCATACATTCCTAGCAGGTCACGGTTGTTATATCCCCACGGATTTTTCATCTGCATCAGGCAGAACCAGACATCATCGTTGGTCCAATCTTCAATCGGAGAATAGACGAGTGATCCTGGAAGACTTGAGTTTGGGCTAAGACGATCACGAACACGCCCCTTCTCGTGCTTCTTCATGTTTGCTGCCCGTCGAGTGCTTTCAGCTTTTCGAGTTCCCAAAACCAGAATGGCCTCACCGCTCGATTTCACCATTTTATTGATGAAAGTATTTGAGGGGCGGATCTTGAGTCGCTCCGTGCACCAGCGGAATTTGTTTCGCGGTGCAGGGTAGCCACGCCCGATTAAATTCACCCAAAAGGTACTTGCGACGTCGGGTGTGAGGCGGTGGGTTTTGATTGGAAGATTCTGAGCGGATGCTGCGGCATTCATAATCGCCAGCGACTTGGAAACCCAAGCGGCAACAACTGGATTTTCAACCAATGTGTCTGTCGAGATGACATGAACGATCTTGGTTCTTTGATCGGCTGGAATACCTGCTAGAGCGGTCCAGACCAGTTGCAGTGTTGCAGTCGAATCCTTGCCCCCGGAGTAACCGAGAATCCAAGGGACTTCATCCGCGAGATACAGTTCGCGAATTTCCTCACACAAACTGTCGATAGTTGGCTGGAAGCCGAGTTCATTGAATGCTGAAGCTCTGACGACATTCGGTTCATCGGAAGGAGGTGACTTCGGAGGCTCAGTCTGTTTTTTGGATTTGGCGGGCATTGGTAGGGAAGAGTTGGAAGTGTGTAGTGATCCGTTGGAAGTTTTCAGGAAAGAAGCGAAGTAGCGGCGGGGTGGAAGGCTTCGGGACCTGCCGCCAGAACGTCGGGGAATCGGTCCAGGATCCCATTGACGGGTCCGAGGGAAACTCCAAACCATTCGATCACCTCGACGGACTGCCGGTGGATGTTCAGCAATCCTGGATGGTGCCAGATCGCATGGTGGTGAAAAGTAAGGTTCCGGAGTTTTCTCACGGAATGGAGGTGGCTGGAAAGATTCTGGCGGGTCCGCTGCCGCCGTGGCATGAGCGGCACCACTTGGCGGATGATGCGGTGCCAGACTTGATCATAAGGTTTGTCGAGAAGGCAGGTCCAGAATCCAAAGCTGAGTTTCGCCACCAGACGGGCTTCATCCACAGGCTTGTGCTCCTTTCGCAGCCCCTGACGGGCTTGTTCGATGGCCTCCACCTCTCTGGGTTGAATAAAGAGGGGCGGATTCAGAAGCCACTGCGAGATTCCAGCTTCGTTGCCGATTTCAGTGTGGACCGAGTTGCGGAATCCCACCTCCAGAATTTGAAACACCGGGTAAAGGGATTCACATAAGGCGGTATTCCACAGATACCGGGCCAGAGCCTCTGCGTCCGTTCCTCCGTCGCGAAATGCGTGGTATCGAGGTGGAGAAACAAGCCGTTGAAAATCGGTCAGAAAAGGACTTTGCATGGTCGGATACCTCAATTAAACTCTTTGCACAGTCCGGGGGCCACTCCTCTCTCCGCCGCAAGGTGGATGATGAATCCCCGGTCTTTTTTTTGCCATGATTCCAGGATGAGCATTTTCGCGACGCCACGAAACGGGTGTTCAGAATAGGAACCCGTTGTTTCACAGGAATAGTTGGATCGGCGACTGGTGGACATGAAATGAGTCAATGCTGGAAGAAGTTTTCTGGTTTTGCCTCTGGCTATGCTGGTTTGCGGCTTTGCCGGATAGTTTATGGTTCGCTAATACTCAGTCCGGGTACCAGTTGAAAGTGTTCAGGAAGAGGAATAAGCCGCAGTTGATCAGGGGAGTTAGGGTCAGGCAGCCGCCTGGCAATCGGTGATAAGGAGATCAATCGGGAGGACGCCCCGCGCGGTGACGATGAAGTTGTCGGCTTTGGCGTCGAGGACGACGTATCTGTAATCGGAGTTCAACCAGCCGAATAGAGTGCCGAAAAGCGGTTCAAAACCTCGCTCCTTGAGATGCGCCGCAATTTGCTCGTCCGTGGGGTGGGGCTGGAGGTTGTCGGCGGCATCAAGCCATGGCTGTGAAATGACGAGCGAGAGACCGCCGGGCGGCTGGCCGATCAACATGGACGGACCCTGGCTGATCATGGTCCCTTCGAGGCGGATTGAGTCGCCGAAAATCTCGTTCTGCAAGGCTTGGCGGAAGAGATACTCTCGCGGAGTGGCGGGCTGCGACACCCATCGCCCATCCAGCTTCTGCGGGATGAATCCGAACATGCCCGGCCAAGTCCGCTTGATGGCCCGGTGATCTTCCGCCCGATAGCGGACTTCGTGCTCGGAGGTGTGGTTGGTAATGAGACGGTATCCGGCCCATTCCTCATCCGGAATCACGCACCGGTTTTTTTCTGCCCACTGCTTGAGGATTGATTCTTCCGCCACTCCTCCGATGCCTTGGCCTGAGAGAGCACCCTGCTCAAGGGCGCTGGCGGCATCGCAGCCAAGGCCTTCCGGGCCGCGATATCTGCGGGGAGAGGAAGCGTCACTTTGATTGGATTCATGAATCATAAGTGTTCAAGAAAAATTGAAGTGTCAAGCGGTTATGCCGGTGGGTGCGGAAAGAGCGTTTAGTTCTGGTCCCGTTGGTGAGGTTCGGATTTCGTGGCCGGGAGGCATGAGCAACTTTGAGATCCTCCAGACGGAGTCCGAATGGCAGGGATGATAATGCGCAGAGAGTCTCACCGGCACGGGTGAGCTGGGCGGTGGACTTTTTGAATTCCACCGTCTCGCTTTCACCAGCGGTAACGATGGCTTGTAGGGTGTTTGGATTCATTTCAGTTCTCTCGTGCCGGCGGCGGTTTCAATTCTTTGCTCTTCTGGATCGAGGGGCAAGCCCAAGGCTTTTTTGATGACGTTGGTAGTGAGGGTGACGTTGGTGGTGACCTTGGAGACCTTGCCGCCGATGAGGGCGCGACCTTCCCAGACCTTGGCGTTGGCGCGGGACCAGTCGATTTTTTCAAGTCTGGCGAGTTTGGATTTCCAGTCCTTGGGATGCAGTTTCAGTAGAGCATTTCCAGCCTTGCCGATGGCTTGGAGGGCGATGCCGTGGGAGTGAATGAATCCCTCGCGCAATTCGCTGGCGGGCATGCGGCCATCTTTGACCTGAGTCCATGCGGGAAAATGGCTGGCGACCTCTTCCCAAAATTCCTCTGCCAGCGCGGAGTCGGCGTCTAGGTTGCCGGTAGCGTGGCCCTCAATGAGGGCGGCGCAGGCATTGTGGAAGGCAGAAAGGGTGAAGAGCTTGCGCGATCGCGGAGCCAAGGATGATTTTTCCATGTCCACGATTTCCTTGAAGAAGCTGGATTTAAGGATGACGAGCTTGGCGAGCTTGGCCTTCTCATTGCGATGGTCGTAGAGCAGGCCAATGGAGCGACTTGGGCGGATCGCGTGGCGGTTGAGATCGGCAAACATTTGTTGGCAACGGTCGAGGCCAATATCGAGGAAGAAGACCACGGCGATGGTCTCGTGGGCGAGTGCGGGCCGTTGATCAAGTGCGGCCATGATGGCGGCGCGGCGGTGTTGGCCGTCGTTGATGATGAACTTGGCCTCCATCGGGATGATCAGCATCCCCAGCTTGTCCTGACCTTCGAGCGGGACGAACTCGACTTCCGAATCGATGGAAACGGTGAGAGCGGAGAAGACGTAGTCATCCGGGTTGTCGAGGATGTAGTTGGCGATCTCAGGCACCCGCGCCTTGTTGAGGATACGCTGGGCGCGTAGCTCGGGAGGAAGGTCGTTTTCATCGAAAATGGAAATCCTCTGCATGGTGCGGAGGCTCCACATGGCCACATAGTATTCACGGCCCGATTGGATACCGCGAATGACAGGAAAAGTGAGGGTGGGTTCCATGGCGGCTTGTTCGTTTAGCAAAATGATAGAAGATTTTGATGAGCGCGATCATAGGTGGCGCGGGCTTGGAGGCTGGCGGCTTCCGCTTCTTGGATGACGTGGGCGGCATCGGTTTGGCGGGCGGCAGTCAACGCGGAATCTGCAAGGCACGCAGCCCAACGCGCTGCGTGCCAAGCGTGCTGCGCATCGTAATAATGCTGGGTCGCGCGATACATTTTGTGGGCCTTGCGGGCGGCGGCATTGAATTGGCGGGCCGTCTGCCAATCGAGTGTGCTGTGAAAAATTTCATCGCGCATGATGCGCTCGTGGCGCTCAAAGATCTAGTGGCGATCTCCAACGGCTCCGCCTGCACGTCCAGCAGTTATACTCCCAGCCATGTCATCAAGGCGATGCGATACAGTGACGACGAAGCGAACGAGGCGATCCGGCTGAGTTGGTGCCACCTGACGCCGGAGGTGGATTGGGAGGGTGTGGCGGGGAGAATTTCGAGTTTGAGGTGAGGATCAAAAAGCGATCAGGCCATTGCGAGTTTTGGAGCAGGAAGGACTTCTCGTTTGATCTGAGGCCCCTTGTCGGCGACCGCCTTGCTGAGGTCATACTCCGCCTGGAGGCGGATTAGAAGGGCTGCGGAAATGCCGAGGTAGCGCTCGAAACGCAGGGCTGTATCGGCGGAGACGCCTTTTCGCCCGGCGAAAATATCGCTGAGGCGGCTGCGCGGAATGGCCATGTCGCGGGCAGCCTTGGCGGCGGGAATGGAGCGTGCTTCCAGCTCATCGTGAATGAGGCCGGCGGCGGGGTTGGTGCGGAGTTTCATGGGATCAATGGGTGTCTTCGATTTTAACGAGGGAAACATCGGTGAGTTCTTGGTTGGCCCATGCGAAAGTGATGCGCCATTTCGAGGCGCGGGCATTGGCGTCGATGGAATATTTCTTCGTGCCGTGGAGTTTATGATAATGAAGCGAGTGAAGGGTTAGAAGATCTTTTTCGGATGAATGATGTAGGACCACGAGGCGTTCCTGTGCTTCATCGATGCGGATGTCGCCCAATAGTTTGGCTTCTTTCCTCGTCAGGTTCTCGCCGCAGAAGATCTTCTCCGTGAGTGGATCGGCGAAGCTTTTAATCATCGTGGGATATTGTAATCTAAAAAGAGAACACCGCAACAGCAATTCCAAGTAACCTCCGGCGGGAGAAAGGGAAGCGCGGCGGTCACAGACGAGCCGCTACAAGGAGGGATGATTCTTTTGAGTGCGGGCAAATGCGGCCAGCATCTCCAGCCCGCATGTTTCCAGCTTGCTCCACGGGATGAGGGAGTCGGGGATCGATTTCCAACTGTGCCAGGGCGCGACAGCAGGCGTGGGTGCCGAGGACGAGTTCCCAGTAATCGCGGAAACGGGAAACGAGGTGGACGTCGAATTTTACCCAGCCGTCCGGGATGTCGCCGGATTCGATCAGGTCGATAACGGTGAGCAGCATCAAGGGCTTGTGCGGGGCCGCGCCGCGTTCCGCCGGGCGGGCGACGTTGAGGGTGGCAAGTTTTCCGAGCCAGAGAGAAGGGACTTTGGACATGGAGAGATTCGTGATTGGGTCGATTCCATGATTCATTGTGAAACCTCAAGGAGACGCCAAGCGGGAGACGCCAAGCGGGGAATCTGAGAAAGGAAGAGGTGACTTGTCCGGTGACTTGTGGGGGATCATTTTCTAATTCGGCACTTGGGCGCGGTCTTGGGCTGTGGTATTTCACCCCCTGTAGCGGCGCGTCTGTGACTGCTTTTTCCCTGCGGAAAAAGTCGCACACCTGAGGCCGGAAAGATATGGGAAAATCCGATGAAGAGGCTCCGCGCATCTCATCAGCATCGACGCTCATAGAGCGACGCTACAAGCGGGCCATTTGCAGAGCGATCCATTCGCTCCCCCGTTGGGATGGAGGCTTTTTCACCCTCCCCCCGATCTCCGATCCACAACCCACAATCCACCGTCTAACATCCACGGTCTTCGGTGCGCGCCTTGAGATTGAGCCATCTTAGCAGAGCGAGTCGAGCGGAAGGAACATCCTCAACGACTCATTATCCACACGTCTGAACCCGTATTTGGCGTAGAAGGCCACGAGTTCTTCATCGGCTGGATCCACCGCCATGCCGATGCCGCCCGCACCACGCATCGATCCCGCCGCGATCTGACGGGCTGCGGCAAGCAGCAGCCTGGCGATGCCTCGTCCTTGCCAATATTCCGCCACAGCCATCCTGCCTAGCAGCACCATGGACACCGGCATGGCTGGCAGACTTTTCGTGACTCCCGGCCAGTTGGCGGCCGATGCAACCCTGCTGGTGAGGGTGAAATAGCCGAGGACGGGTTTAGGCTTGCGGGCATTCCGCTCCACCAGCACGCGGGTAATGCTTACGCCTTTGTGGAGATGCCCTTTGGCCGTTTCACACAAATAGCGTTCCAAGCAAACCTTGCCGCAACGGAACCCCTTTCTGTCGTGGTCGTCAGACAGCAGCTCAAGATCGAATTCGGACATGGGCGGCAAGGTCTTTGGCAGCCTTTTTCGCCGCTGCATTGATGGCGGGCGGCTTGGCGAGCATCTTTTGAATGGTTTCCGCAGCCTGGGCACTCATGTTCCAATAACGCTCCTCCGCAAGCACCCGCTCGGTCTCCCGGGAAACCGTTTCCAGAATGAACGCGGCCACGGACTGCCCCCGAATGGCCGAAGCTTCCTTGAGACGCTTGGCCGTGCTTTCCGGGAAACGGGGGTTCACCCGCACGGTTTTGCCAGCCGTTTTGTTCTCCACGATTTTCATGAACACAGAGTAGTGGAATTCTTCGGTCGATCAACCTCAAAATGACACCGATTTGACACCAAGCTCAAACAGGTGCCGCCGCCACGTGGTTTCATCAGTGGCCAAATCGCGGATTTCTGGCGACTTTTCGCCACTTTGGTTGTGGTTCATGCAACGGCGCGGGCAGCGCGCGTAATCGTGCCCAGCTACACCGTAAACTTCATTCCTCCCCGATGCCGTGATCATCAGTTTCTTCGCCCGGGTCATAAAATGAAGACAGAAGACTTCAAGACACAAGACAGGAGAGCTTGAGAGTGCTTCGCCCTGGGCAAGCGTTGGTTCATTTTCAATATTGGAGTCCAGAGCAATGCAAGGGCTGGGTTATTTTACTCTATTGGGAGAGACTATGGAACGGGAATGAAGCCGGAAGTGTCGGTTGAGACAACCATCTTGGACCTGCTACTGAACCATTGCCGGAAGGGGAACGCCGGATGCGAGATCATCAATATCAACCCGCACGAGGACGGCCTGGAAGTTCCTCATTGGCATCTCCCGTTAGCAGCCACAACGGCGATGGAGGCGCTTGACCTTGGCCTGCTTGTGCCGCGCTCTCACTCCTCCTCCGGCGGCGGTGCGTCGTAGGGCAGATTGAAGTAGAGGAAGATGTCGTGAGTGCGGTTGTAGATGCTCCACCCCTTTGAAAGCCGTGCCGATTTAATGTTCTCCACCAGTGTCTCAGTGTATCGAAAACTGGTCTTGAGAGGGCGTGTTTTATTCGGAAAATTTGCCTGATCATCTGAAGCCCGAGCATTGCCAATTTTGCACTGGAAGTTTGCAGGGAGATACTCCAAAAGGTCGCTGTTTAGAGACGGGGACGCAAAAATGCCCCTTCTTGACGCAATTTTACCCCTGTAACAGGTCGTTTTTAATCGGTTGAATACTTGCCAAGCCACATTGCTGAATAGGGAAGCTCTTGGCACATCAACCACCCGATTTGGTTTTCCCGACAGATCGTTAGAGAAGCTGCTGAGCGGTGACTGGGGCACTCCCGAACTTCGAGCAAACCCAGAATTCAAATCCATCATAATGAGTGTCTTCCGGTCTATCAACCTGTTTCTTAACGTGCTTGCCGCGATCAGCCTTTCCTCCCTGACTGCGGCGCAGAATCAGGAAAAGACGACAAAAGCACAGTATTTTGAACTTCTCCAAGGCCAGTTTCCGGCAATGGAGGCGGATCTCGCTGGAGGCTTTGCCTCTGCGGACAAGAATGTCTTGGTTGTGGGTGGTCGCGCGGCGATCGGTGACCCGGCACTTGCCGTTTGGACCTTGCCGATGAGTGGCGCAGGGTCCGGGTGGAAGCGGACCGGGGCGCTTGTTCCGGCGTGGAGCGCGGCCGTCCGGTGGGGAAACGCGATGGTCTGTGCGGGGGGGGTGATCGATGCCAGACCGACCGACCGGGTGAGCAAGCTGGTTCTAACTGGCGATCAGGTGACGATGGAAGAATTGCCTAAACTGCCCAAACCGCTGGCCGGTGCGGGAGCGGCAGTGATGGGAAGCAAGATGTTGGTTTTCGGAGGATTGTCATCCGTGGATCCACCGGTATTTGAAAATGCCGTCTGGATTTTGAATCTGGAGGACTCAGGGGCGCAATGGTGCGCGGCCACGCCACTACCGGGACCGGGTCGGGCGTTTGCTGCGGTAACTGCCCAGTATGACGCGCTTTGTGTCTTTGGCGGTCTGGTCGCGGGTAACGGCGGCGCGGTAAATTCAGTTTCGCGCGATGCCTGGTTGTTCCGCTTGAAGCCGCCGGAAGCCTCGTTGCGTGATGGATGGACGCGCGTGGCGGATCTGCCGCGCCCTTGTGTGGGCGGCGTCGCGTTTCCGGTGGGCCAGTCAGCCGTGGCGCTTGCCGGTGGCGGCGAGACCGCCCCTGCGGCACTGTTTCCAAAGGCAGAAGAACTAACCGGTGGTGTTCCATTCTTATATCACACCATCACCGACGCCTGGTGCGATTTCAATCAGCCGCTGGGACTGCGCACGGTGCTGGCGGTGCCGCAAACGTCGGCGCTTGATAGCAAGTTGTTGATGCTTGGTGTTAGATCAGAGGCGCGCCAGGTCACTCTGAATGAGTTCAAAATCGTCCGCACAGCCCGTAATCTGTCGTGGGTCGATTACGCGGTCATCGCCGGTTATTTTCTATTTATCGCGTCAATCGGCATCTTCGCGTCGCGGCGTCAAAAATCGAGTGCGGACTTCTCTTTGGCGGGGCGCAACGTGCCGTGGTGGGTGGCTGGCATCAGCATGTTCGCCACCGGTGCGAGTGCGATCAGTTTCATGGCCATTCCGGCACTGGCGTTTGCCACCAACCTCGTCTTCTTGTTTCCGATCATCATCTACATCCTCGCGTATTATGTGCAGTCCCGGTTGATCTTCCCACTGCTACGGCGGATGGAAATCACCTCGACCTACGAATATCTCGAACGCCGTTTCAACCGCACGCTACGGCTCATTGCCAGTGCGCAGTGCATCGTTTTCCAGACCTTCGGCCGTGCCAGCGTGGTGCTCGTGCTTCCAGCGCTGGCGATTTCCGCGACCACCGGCATCAATGTGTTTGTCAGCGTGTTGATGATGTGGGCGGTCACCACAATTTACACCGCCTTTGGTGGGTTTCAGGCAGTGGTTTATACCGATGTATTTCAAGGGCTGCTGAAATTCTTCGCGCCACTGTGCATGATCGGCGTGTGTATTTTCGCAGTCCCGGGCGGGACTCGGGAGTTCGTAAAAATCGGTCTTGCCCACCACAAATTCGACTTCGCGCTGATGACGTGGGACCCAACCATCCCTGCGGTGTGGATTCTTTTTGTGACTACCTTCATGGCGGGAACTATCATGCAGGCGGGCGATCAACCGACGATTCAACGCGTGTTTTCTTCGCCACAAAAGGAAGTGCGTCGTGTAGCTGCGATGAGTGCGGCCTGCAGTATTCTGATTTCGGTGGTCACCAACGTCCTTGGTATTGCGATTTTCGGTTATTTCCATGCCAATCCGGCTCAGCTCGATCCGCTCGCGCAGAACGACAAGATCGTGCCGCTGTTCGTCATCCAGGCGCTGCCGCATGGCGTTGTGGGCATGGTGATCGCCGCGATTTTTGCCTCCGCCATGACCACGGTCGCGAGTAGCATGAACAGCTCGGCCACGGTGTTCACCGAGGATTTCTACATGCGCTCCAGGCCGGATGCCACAGACAAGCGGCGGGTGTTTATCCTGCGCCTCACCTCCACGATCGTGGGTCTTGTGGCGCTGGCTATCGCGATGTTGCTCGCCACGCTGAACCTCAAGTCGCTGATGGTGACGTGGTCGATTATCAGTGCGTTGCTCGGCGGTGGTATTGTCGGGGTTTTCTCGTTGGGCATGTTCACCCGGCGGGCTAACGGCTTTGGCGCCGTGGCGGGCGCGATCACCAGCATTCTGGTCACGGCGTGGGTGAAGTTTTACACCCCGCTGCACTGGCAGACATTGATTCCCATTGCGATCCTCTCGTGTATGGTTTCCGGCTATTGCTTCAGCTTGTTCTCCAAGCAAGGCAAGGATCTGACGGGTTTGACCATCTTCACTCCGTCAAAATCATGAGTCGGGCCTCTAACATTGTTTTTTCCTCATGGCTCGCGGAGCAGGGTGTGACGCTCCACGCCCGGATCAACCAATTTGCAGCCGATCGTTTCAACCTGCGGATCAACGAGGCTCGGGTGCAGTTGGATAGCTGTGATCATCCTATCGATCTGTGCGGATCAAGCTGGAGTGTCGTTGTGCATGCCGCAAATCTACCAGATCGTGACGCGTCGATGGAGTTCGAGGTCCGTTTTCGTTGCGAGTCCGGTGTCATTTCTAGTGCGGCGCTCTCAGTGGATCTCGATGTTTCCGGTTGGAGTGCGGAAAACTATGTATTGATGCCTGCTGCCGCCTATAACGGCAATCGCTTCCTTTCCCGCCGTATTCCTTATTCGCCCAAGTTATGGTTTGTGGATGATATCGGCCCGGACAAGCCAATCATCGTCACCGACATACCGAAGCTTAATGACACAGCCGGACCGTCGCGCATTCAGGAGCGCAGCGGCAGCATGGCGCTGCCGTCCATCGGCTATCATGCAGAGGGATGCAGGCGCGGATTGTGGCTGCTAACCGATCAGGGAAACCTGCTGGGTGACTACGGTCTCAACATCGAGGAAAATCACGATCGCAGCCAGGCGACGCTTTCTATCACCACGCCGCTGGTGAGGGAGCTTTATAGTTACCGGATGTGCGACATGCGTGCGCCATCAACGGATGTGCCCGCAAATTTCAAGGCGGGCGATGAGGTGCGTATCTCATTCAGAGTGCATGGCTTTCCGGCCAGCGAATTGCAGACGCTTTTCGATAAGTATGCAGAGATCCGCAAGCCCGTTGGCATGGAAGTTAACAAATTACTACCATTCTCAGCTTGCATGGCACAACAGGAGGAGAAATTCAATCGTGATAATTTTGTTCCGGAGTATGGCTACTACTCGGTAGGTCCGCGGCAGAATTTCCTGCAGGATTGGCAGATCGGCTGGACCGGCGGCATGATCAGCACTTATCCGTTGCTCTTCGCAGGCAGTGATGAGACGCGTGCGAATGTGCTGCGCAATTTTGACTGGCTGTTTCCCAACGGCATCGCCCCGTCCGGATTCTTCTGGGATAGCGGCCGAAATGGCACCGAGTGGTTTGGCGGCGATATTCGCAAACCCCACACCGCCAATTGGCACCTGATCCGCAAGAGCGCCGACGCCGTGTTTTTCATCATCAAACAATTCATGCTGATGGAGAAACTCGGGATTGAGGTGAAGTCCGCGTGGTGCGATGGAACCCGCCAAGTCTGCGATGCGTTTGTGAAACTCTGGCGTGAAAACGGCCAGTTCGGACAGTTTGTCGATTCACTCACCGGCGAGATCCGCGTTGGAGGCTCGACCAGTGCGGCGCTTGCCCCGGCGGCGCTGGTGTTGGCGGCGGCGTGGTTTGATCGGCCCGATTATCAGGACGTCGCGCATCAGTCGGCGGAGTATTTCTATCAAAATTTTACCCGCAGGGGCCTCAGTTGCGGTGGCCCCGGCGATGCCTTGCAGAATCCGGATTCGGAATCGTGGGCGGCCTTGATCGAGTCTTACATCGCACTGCATGAAGCCACTGGCGATGCGAAATGGCTGGCGCGGGCCGGCGAGGTAACGCGGCAGTTTTCCACCTGGGTGGTTTCGTATGATTTTAAATTTCCGTTAGACTCGATGTTTGGTAAGGCCGCTATCCGCACTAACGGCTCGGTTTATGCGAACACGCAGAACAAACACTCGGCTCCTGGTCTGTGCACGCTGTCCGGGCTTGGCTTGTTCAAGTTGTTCCGCGCGACCGGCGACCGTTTCCCTCTCGATCTGCTATACGACATCGCCAGCGGCTTGCCGCAATATCTTCCCCATTCGCTCAGGCCGTTGGGCGATGCCAAACCGGGCCACATGTGTGAGCGTGTGAACATGACTGACTGGGAAGGGCCCGAGCGCATCGGCGAGACATTGCGCATGACGACTTGGGCGGAAACCTCGTTGATGCTCACCACCATCGAGATTCCCGGCTTATACGTGCAGCCGGATCGCTCGCTGGTCGTTGCATTCGATCACATCAAGGCGGAGATTGTTTCCGATGATGAAACGGAATTGGTCGTCAGGCTAACCAACCCAACTTCCGTCACCGCAGTCGTTAGGGTGCTGGCGGAGAGCACCCAGGAAACTGGGAGCCCCATGTCGGAAAACGCGCTGTTCGGGTGTCCAACGGTGCTTCTTATGGCGGCGGAGACAAAATTGGCATCCTTTCCGAAATCCATATCTATCTGTTTAAAATCATGACTATTACGATAGTTCAACTCTCGGTATTCTCAATCGGGTTGTTACCAGCGCAGGTGCTTCATTCTATATCTGGCGAACCTCAATCGTAATCCGATGAACTCCCTGCATAATCCTATTCTAACGGGATTCAACCCCGATCCTTCGATTTGCCGTGTGGGCGATGATTATTACATCGCGACCTCTACCTTCGAGTGGTTTCCCGGAGTGCAGATCCACCATTCGCGGGATCTTGTAAATTGGCGGCTACTGGGCCGGGCGCTTGATCGCGTCTCGCAGCTCGACCTGAAGGGCTGCCAGAACTCCGGCGGCGCTTGGGCTCCTTGTCTCACTCACGCGGACGGGAAATTCTGGCTCGTCTATACCAACGTTCGCCACCACATGGGCGGTGTGGTGATGGACACCCCTAATTTTCTTGTCACTGCCGAGCACATTGAGGGTCCATGGAGCGAGCCGGTATTCCTTAATTCCAGCGGCTTTGACCCGAGCTTGTTTCATGATGAAGACGGCCGGAAATACATCGTTCAGATGCAGATGGGCGAGGCGTTCACGTCCGTCCGGTTCGACGGTATTATTCTGCAGGAGTTCGATGGGGATACGATGAAACTCGTTGGGAAGCCGGTGAAAATCTGGCAGGGAAGCGCCATCGGCATTACCGAAGGGCCGCATCTTCTCAGGAAGGACGGTTGGTATTATCTCATCACCGCGGAGGGCGGCACCGCAATGCGCCACGCCATCAGCGTATGCCGCAGCAGGAATTTGTTAGGGCCGTATGAGCTTCACCCCGACAACCCGATCCTAACCGCTTTTCAAAAGGATCACTTGAATCTCAAATCCACCGGACACGGTTGTTTCGTCGAGACTCAGGCGGGCGAGTGGTTCACCGTTCACTTGTGCCACCGTCCGCTCCAACGCACCGGTCGCATGGTGTTGGACCGCGAGGAAAACAAGTCCGCTACGCTCGGCCGCGAGACCTGCATCCAGAAACTCCGCTGGGATGACGAAGGTTGGCCGCGGATGGCACATGGCGACAACTCGCCGCAGGATGCCGTCGAGGTTGATCTACCGCCGCAGCCTTGGCCGCAGGATGTGCTGCACGACGACTTCGACGGGCCGGAGTTGTCTTGCCATTTCCAAACACTCCGCGAGCCGGTTACCGAAGATTGGTGTTCTCTAACGATTCGCAAGGGCTGGCTCAGCCTGCGTGGCAGAGATTCGCTTGCTTCCTGTTATGACCAAAGCCTTGTCGCGCGGCGGCTTCAGCATTTCAAGGCAAGCGCGGAGACATGCATTTCTTTCAAGCCGGAAAACTTCAAACAAACCGCCGGATTGATCGCTTACTATGACCGCTTGCACTATCATTATTTCCGCATCACTTCGGCGGGTGAGGGCCTGATCAAGCTGGGCGTCATTTCATCCGAGAACACCAGGACCAGCCGTTGCGAGGTGGCCGAGCTGCCTCTTGATGCCGGTGACAGGATTTATCTACGCATGGAAAACGATTTCGACCAACTCCGCTTCGCCTGGTCGTTAGATGGCGTTGCATGGAGCGTGGTGGATCGTGTGTTCGAAGCGACGATGCTCGGCGACTGGGTCTCACCGCACAGCAATTTCACCGGCACCTTCTGGGGCGTGTGCTGCCAGGATCTATCCGACCGCTCCGCATGGGCGGCATTTGATTACTTTAAATACCAACCAACGTGATACCTAACTTTACTTCTCTTCGTGTTTGCTTGACTGCGATGTTTTTCGCAGCAGTGGAGTCCAATTCCCTCGCCGCCCCTGTCGTGTTCTGGGGCTCGGATCATGTGAAGCCTGGTAATGTGGTTCTGCTCTACGGTGGCGGACTCGCCGTTTGCAAACAGGTCCGGCTGAGCGCGATTCCAGATGGCAGGCCGGTCGATGTGCCGACGATCCAAGCGGGCGATGGCTCGCTGAAATTCGTACTGCCGCAGGACCAACCTGGTGGACTGTATGCCGTGAATTACGGCGGCGAAAAACCCTGGGTGCTCAACCGCCCCGAAACTTGGTTCATGCAACCCACTGCGCTCAAACCGGGCCTCGTGGTGAACCAAGCCACTCCCGGCTCGGAGGTGCAGGTGATCGGAAAAAACTTCTCGGTCAGCGGTGATGAGTCGGCCAGACCCAAAATCGGCATTCGCCAAGGCAAGGGTGGAAAAATCGTGGAACTTGCCGTGGTCAAGGCCGAGCCGTTCTCGATCATCGCGAAGATCCCGGAAACGGCCGCCACCGGTCCTTGCGAGATTCTTGTTCACAACGGCCGTGGCGGCAACGAGGGCTGGAGCGCTGCCTTCTCAATCGAGATCCGAAAACCGGAAGTATGGCCGGACAAAGTTTTCAACGTGCGGGATTTCGGCGCGAAGGGCGATGACGTCACCGATGACACCAAGGCCATCCGCGACACGTTGGACGCGGCTGACAAGAACGGCGGTGGCGTGGTTTTCCTGCCGTGGGGCACCTATCGCCTCAGCGACTGGATCTGCATCCCGCCGCATACCCGCATCCATGGCGAGAGCCGTAACAACACCCTCCTCAAATGGCCCGTGGACACGCCACAGACGGCGCAGGATTTCCAAACGGCTGCCATCTACGGTGCACCGCCCTATGCGATGGAGGATCTGATGATCGTCACCCGCAAGGCGGATACCGCGCTGATGGACCTGAGCTGGGAGTACATCGCGCCGAAGAGTGTGCCTCCCGAACTTCTGCCGAAGCTGAAACCATGGGGCGGCTTCCGTGATGTCTTCCTGCGCCGCTTGTTTTTCCAAAACTGGATCCAGTGCGAACATCCCGAACGCCAGCCCGATCTCGCCAAAAAATACTGGGAAGGAGCCTACAATGTTAGAATCGGCGGCGTGGAAAACCTCGAGGTCAGCGACTGCATGCTGTGGGGAGCTAACAATTATTTATCCAACAACCGCAACGTCCGGTTCACCGGCAACCGCGTGGCCAACGGCATGGGTGGCCACTCCTGGACCTGCCTCGGCGGCGGTGCGATCGACATGGTTTGCGAAAACAACGACCTCAATTGCTCGTCGTCATGGGGCTGGGGATGGACCGGCATGCAGCGCGTGTACTCGGCCCATAACAACAGCCACAATTTCGTGCGCGGCGAACGCGAAGCGATGACGCTCGACATCAGCTCGCTGCCCACCGCGCGGCCCGTCAGTCAGTATTGGGGCAGTCCGGTGGAGGTTGGAAACACGCCGGAAAAACCGTTTCTGCGCTTTCCACCCCCGGGCACGAAAAATGCGGACGGCTTCACCACCGGTTTCACGCCGGGATGTTTCAAGGAGGGCACGGTGACGGTCCGCGCCTACGAGGGCGGCGAGGGTGCGAACCAAACACGCCAGATCGTGGACAACACGGCGGACACCATCTATCTCGACAAGCCGTTCCAGAAAGTTCCGGAAATCATGCCGCGCAAGGGTTATATCGAGGTCGCCCCGCGCCACTGGCGCGCGCACAACGGCACCACCGCATGGCTGGGCCGAATGTTAGAGAGCAAACCCGCGGAGTTCACGGCAGACGGTGCCCATTGGATCCCGCAGGAGTTCGTCGGCATGACCGCGTTGGTGCTGGACGGAAAGGGCGCGGGACAATACCGCGTTGTCAAATCCAACACCGACAATCGGGCCGTCCTGGAACAGCCATGGGACGTGACGCCGGACTCCACCAGCACCATCGGCGTGTGGTCGCTGATGCGCCAGATGGTCGTCTATGACTGCGAGGCCAGCGACACCAGCGCCTTCGCCCAGCTCTACGGCGCGTTCTACGATTATACCGTGGACCACTGCCAGGTTGAACGGACGCAGGGCATCTGGGGGCAAATGGGATGGTTCGTCCAGTTCCGTGACAACACGGTGAGTTATGCTAACAGCTATCACAATGGCATCGGTATGCGCGGACCGAACCCGGAGAAATGCGCACCCTTCGGCTACACCGGCCTCGACAGCGGACGCCTCCGCATCACCAAGTCCCAGGCATTCCAATATCCGGACAAGAAGCTGCCCGTATTCTCCGACGACGTGTTGCCCGCGCCCGTGCCCTCCACGCTGGGCCACATCCAGCGCGGCAACACGCTACGCTATAATCAGCGGCTCGTCGTCCAGCCTTGGACCAGCGAGAAACCGCCGGGTCCACGCCTGCCGTCCCGTTTCCGCGATGTGATCATCGACGACAACCGCATCGAACATGGCGCGGTCGGCATCCAGATCGGCCCGGATGTGACTGGCGTGGTGCTGGGCCTCAACCACTTTGAAGACGTCGCCCAACCGGTGATCGAGGCCAATCCCGCTGCCGTGGAACATCTCGGTGGCCGGAAGTAATCCAACCTAACATAAGTATATGAATGACCATTCCACCAGAAGCGATTTGCGGAGCCATACAGGCTGTCGTTGGTTCTTGATCGTCCTCGTTCTTTTTTCGCCCTTTAACCCAGTTGGAACCTCCCATGCGGCTGACTCACAGGCTGCCCTTGCTTCGCCGGAAAATCAGGTGTTCCAGTTCATGCAAAACGGAACCTGTTCCACATGGGCGGATGGATCTAACAGCAAGGCTTCCGCCTATCTGTGGATTCCCGAGCAATGCAAACGGCTGCGCGGATTGCTCATCTTGTGCGTCAACGTGCCGGAGCATCGTCTGGTGGGGCACCCGGCCATCCGCGAGGCGTGTGCGGCGAATGACCTTGGGATTGTTTGGTGCGTGCCGTCGTTCATGAACTTCCGCAAGGACCCAGCCAAGGGCACGGACATGGCCAAGGATTACGTGACGCCGACAGGTTTTCTACAGCAACTGCTAGATGGGCTCGCGAAGAACTCCGGCTACGAGGAAGTGGCCACCGTTCCGTGGCTGCCCATGGGCGAGTCCGGTCATCTGCTGATGGTTGACGCACTGGTGGAGCAATGTCCGCAACGCTGCATTGCGGGGATCTGGATCAAAAACCACCACTTTTCTCCGAAAAACCGAAAGGTACCCGCATTGGTCGCCTTTGGAACCGCTCAGGAATGGTCTCAGGAGAAGGCTGACATCCGGACAAAGTGGAACCAGGCTGGCGCTCCCTACGAGGGGGTGCTGAAGATGCGTCAGTCGAATCCCGAATGGCCGCTGAGTTATATCATCGATGGCGGAAGCGGCCACTTCGATTGTTCTGAACGTTTGACGGCTTACTTCGCCCACTACATTGATCTGGCGGCCAAGGCACGCCTGTCTGTTGAGGGTGGTGCGGTTTTGAATTCGGTGGATTTGAGCAAGGGTTATCTAGCGGATTTGCCGGTTCCCGGACATGGGGATCGCAAGGTGGTGGCAGCTCTTGACGCGGTTCCGGATGCCAGGGGACTGCCATGGTATTTCGATAGGACCAGCGCCGATGAAGCGCGCGCCTTTGCCGCAATCAATTGGCAAGCTGAGACTCAATTGCCTGCATTTGCTCCAGCCGATGGCAAGGTTCTTCCCTTCGACTTCAACGGCATTTCGAGCGTGACACCGGTGATGGAGGAGGATGGTGTGACCTTCACGTTGCGCAGTGTGATGCTCGACAAGCCTCCTAACAACTTTGTCGGTGCCGGAGAAAACCTGGCGAAGGCTCCCGGTATGCCGTCGATCGAGTGGCTCTGCGGGCCGGTCGTGCCGGTCGGCGGCGACAAGTTCCGCATCAGTCTCGACCGCAGTTGGCCGAGCTCCGCCTGTTATTTGGCGGCCCGCCAGCATGGCACCGATCAAATCCGCGAGTCTGTCCAGCCGTGCGGAGTGAAACTGCAAAAGAACACGTCGGGGACACCACAGAAAATCACGTTTGATCCGATTCCTGACGTGCCAGCGGATGTGAAATCGATTCGTTTAAAGGCGAAGTCAGACGCAGGTTTGCCGATCTGCTTTTTCGTACGCTCGGGTCCGGCCGTGATCCATGGGGATCAATTGATATTCACGCCCATTCCGCCGCGCAGCAAGCTGCCGCTCACGATAACCGTGTGCGCTTGGCAATGGGGCCGTGCCGTCGAGCCCGCCGTGCAGACGGCGACCACTGAGATTGATTTCCACATCCTTCCATCAAAATAAAACGCGCATGCGATACATTCTCGACATGGTGCATCACAATCCCGGTGAAGCGCCTTTTGAATCAAAGTTCCTCGATCCCGGGCATCTAGCGGATTACGGTTTCAACGGTCAGGTGTTCAAACACATCAACTGCGTGGCCAGTTTCGCGGCGACCGGCGTGGACGCATTCCCGTTAGGATCACCGGACCGCGCATGGCTGGATCAATTCACACCGGGTATCGAGCGTGAAATCAAGGCGGCGAAGGCCAAGGGGCTGATGGTTTTCTATCACGTGGATCTATTCGTGCTGCCGAAGCGGATAGCGGAGCACTTCCGGGACGAGATCTGTGACCCGGAGACCGGCCGGATTCTGTTGGACCGGCCGCGGACTCTAGAGCTGCACCGCATTCTGTTCGATGAACTCACGGCACGATTTCCCGAAGTGGACGGATACATCATCCGCGTCGGTGAGACCTATCTGATGGATACGCCGTTCCACCTTGGAAATGGACCGATTCCGCGGATGGGTTCCGCGTGGACCGCGACCTATCTTTACGCAGAAACGCTGCATCACCTGGAGCCGGAGCAGGCATGGACGGACGCACAGGTCGGTGCATACGCGAAGCTGATCGGTTTTTTGCGGGATGAAATCTGTGATCGACATGAGTTGACCCTGATGTTCCGCACCTGGGATATTTTTCCTGATAAACTTCACGCCCGCTTGGATCATTATCTGGAGGTCACTGATCGGATCGAACCGCACCCCAAATTGGTCTTTTCGATCAAACATACGGCCCTCGATTTCTGGAGGCGGGTGAAGGTGAATGAGTGTCTGACGCGCGGCAGGCATCCCCAGATCATCGAGGTGCAGTGCCAGCGCGAATATGAAGGCAAGGGCGCTTATCCGAACTATGTGATGGATGGCGTGATCAACGGATTTGAGGAAAACCGTGTGAGGCTCGGTCTCGGCGATGTGCTGATAGATCCGCTCGTTGTGGGGGTTTACAGTTGGTCGAGGGGAGGGGGATGGTATGGGCCGTATGTGAAGAATGAGTTCTGGCCGGATCTGAATGCCTATGTTCTGGCATCCTTAATTCGTGATCCGTCGCGGAGTGAGGAAGCGGTTTTCAATGAATATGCCCAGCGGCGGATGGGCTTGAATGGGGATGATGTTTTGCGTTTTCGGAAACTCTGTCTGCTTTCTGCTAGGGCGATATTGACGGGCCGGCAATGCGAGGCGTTCGATCGACTGCTCGATGAATCCGTGCTGCCGACAGCCCTGTGGATGCGCGATGACCGGCTGGGTGGTGGCGATCAACTGGGGATGGTGCTGGCAACGCTCGCATCACAGGGCCAACTCGATTCCGCGCTGGCAGAGAAGGCGGAAGCGGTAGCTTTGTGGGATGAGATTGTGGCGTTGGCGGACGGGATCGATTGGAGTCATTGCGCGGATGGAGAATTCATCAAGGTATCTGCCGAATACGGGCGTCTGCTGTTCAATATCATTCATCAAGGCTGGCGGATCCTCATCGCTGGCTGCCGGGAGGATCGCAGCGAGGGTTGCAACAAGGCAGATCTAGCGGATGCAATCGACCGCTATGATGCCCTTTGGCGGGAGTATCGGCGGCTTGGCAATCATCCGCTTTGCTCCTCGCTCTATCGGGGCGAATACTTCAGTCTGCCCGGCGAATCTGCGGTGGCGGGCCTTGATGAATCCATTAACCACTACCGGAGAATTATTGCCAGCTTATGAATGCGTTAGATTGCAAAAACTTGAAATTCAAATCCCTGTTCCCGTTGGTGGGCGCGGTCGTGTTGCAATCACTGGGGCTGGTATCCGCTGCCGAGCCGGTCCCGCGAATGTTGCCGGGTGAGCTGTCTGCGGACGAGATCCTGAATGGTTCTTATCCGTTTCCGCCATCGCCGCAATTCGATGTGAAATACGACACGGCGGGGTTTGCCACAGAGCGGATTTCGAAAGTGCCACCACCCGGAGTTCATCCCCGTATTTTGCTCAGCCCTGGCGATTTACCGGATTTGCGTCGTCGTCTTGAACACACCGAAACCGGGCGCGCTTTATTGGTGACGCTGCGATCCCGCACGGATGCCGCGCTGCGCGATCCTGCGAATTGGAGCAGCGGACTTTATGATCGTCTCGCAGCGGGCGATGAGGCGGGTGTGCTCGCTCTCGTCGCTGAAAAGAAAGGATTCCCGCCCTCTATCGGACACTATCAGCCGTGGATCTATGCTCTAGTGATGGAGGCATTCGACGCGATGGTGTTTGATGATCCTGTGAAAGGGAGCAAGGCGGCATCGGCCATCGCGACGTATGTGAAACTCATCCGTCCGAATCTGGATGAGGTGTTTTCCGGGCCGATGAGTGATGACGTCTGGCGGACGAAAGTTTCCGGGCCGGTGACGGGGTCGGGTGCGATGGGCCAGGGACTGCGGGAGGGAGTTGGCGGACACCTGTTAGGTTATGGTTATGATTTCGCATACGGATTCATGACCGAGCCGCAGCGGGCGACTGTTCGTGATTTGATTGCGCAAGTGACGCATGGCCGGGTTTGGTTAGGTGCGCGGCTGCCTCATCATTTCCGGAACTGGAACTGGGTGGCGGTGGGACTCCAACAGCCCTTGCTTGCGCTGGCGATCGAAGGCGAGAAGGGCTCGGATCCGAGGGTTTACAAGCTCGGGGTGGATATAGCCAAGGACTACCTGACCTATGCGATTTCGCCTTCCGGACAATCCACCGAAGCCGTTGGTTATACGCAGTTCGGACTGGTGTGGGCGAATCCGTTTTTCGTGGCGGCCACGCGCAGGGGAGATAATCTGCTGGTTCACAGCCATCACCGGGCGATGCTCGACTGGTATCTCCAATCCATGGAGCCGAGCCTGGATCATTTCACCAGTCATGGCGATGGTGGTGACGGCCCGCCGACAATTTGGACCTTGGCAATGTGGCGGTATTTTTTCCCGCAGGATCCAAAGGCGGATTTTCTCTGGCAATGTTTCGTCACCAAATCCGAGGGCACACCGCTCGCGGCCAATCAACTGGACGTAAAGAACGACGTAGCCACCCGCCATCTTCCCGTGCCGGATCGGTTCAGCCCGTTCAAGGGGAATTTTCACATCATCGAGGCCATGCTCTGGGCATCTGACTATCAGAAAGACGAAGCTGGTAGAGCGGTCGATTATCAGGGTGGGGCAAAGCTCGGCCTGGCAAATTACGCCTATGATCCGTTGCGCGGCTCGCTCAATGCACGAAGCGGCTGGCAAGCGGATGCGACGACATTCCAGATGGAGTGTCGGATCGATTCCGTGGGTGCCAGCCACGAGCACGCGGACCGTGGGAGTTTCACTTTTTTTTCGCATGGACGCGCTTGGGCGAAGGATAATTTTCGCTCGGTCGAGACGCGGCATCACAACAATATCCTGATCGACGGCATGGGGCAGGGCTATTGGCCGGGACCGGGACAATGGCTTCACGAAGCGAAGACGGGGGATCTCGTGATGGCTTCGGTCGATGTGAAGTCCGCCTATGATTGGTGGTGGCCGAAGCAGATCAAGGCGGAGCCTAACAATTTTATCCGTTTCAAGTATCCGCGCTGGGAGAGCTATGCACAGGAAAGCGCTACATTTCAAAAAATCTTTGGTGAGGGACCTTACGAGAGGGACACCCGGCCGGGCGTGGTGGCTTTTTGGAAAGGGTTTGAGAAAACCGATCCCAGGCTCTGGGATGAGGATTCCTGGCCGATGAGGCTACCGCACAATCCGGTGCGCAGGGCGTTCCGGAGCACGGTCTTTTGCCAGGGCGCAAACCCATGGCTGCTCGTGGTGGATGACATTCAAAAGGATGAGCATGAGCGGCTTTACGAGTGGCTCATGCAGACAGGAGTGAACACCGAGGTCGTCTCGATTGCAGGAAACGACATCATTCTCGGCGATGCGGACGGGAAACGAAATAACGATGGGGTTCTCACTCCAGCAAAGGGAGACCGGCAACTTTTGGTGAGGGTGCTCGATCTGCAAGATCCGCAGGATACGCACCTTTACCAAGCCAAGCCATCGTTCCGGTTGGAAACATTCGAGCGCAAGGACACTCTGGACCGTGAGCCACGAGCCGGGGCTTTGGCCGGGGCTCGTTCTTTCGGCATCGACAAACGTCTCGTGATCGCCAGCCGCTCGGTCGCGCCGGATTTCAAGATCCTGCTCTTCCCGTATCGCCATGGCGAAACGCTGCCGGCGACGTCGTGGAATGAGGCACGGACAGAGCTGACGATTGAGGTGGGTGGTGTGAAGCGCGTCTTCGGGGTCAAAATGACCGATTCGGGTCGCACCATGATTTCAGCAAAATGAGTGGGGATGTAATCGCCGCGTGCGACGCAAAAGTGCACCCCATTGACGTAACTATCCCCCTCCCGCAGTTCACGGATCTGGATAACAATGCTTTTCAGAGTGACCGCTAACACCACAGTCCAGCAATTTCGACTTGGCCTTCGCGCCCATGATCTCGGGTGCTTTTCCGTCGAGGAACTCGCACTTCGGGTTGCCTCGCATGGAGTGGATTGCGTGCAACTGGCGCTGGGTAAAGCAATCGCGGGATTAGAGATGAAACCGGGACTTCTTACTTCGGCCCTTGCCGCGGAAATCTGCATGGCATTCGACAAACACCGCATTGGAATCGAAGTGCTCGGGTGTTATATCAACCCGATTCATCCGGTGCCGGACGTTAGAAATTCGTTGCTCGGTCTATTCAAGGAGCACCTGCGTCATGCCCGGGATTTCGGCTGCGGCATTGTGGCCTTGGAAAGTGGTTCGCTGAATGCCGATTACTCGCCGCACCCGGCCAACGGTGGCGAAGCGGCGTTTTGTGAATTGCTCGGCAGCATGGAGGAACTGGTGGCGGAGGCCGAGCGCTGCGGAGTGGTGGTCGGCATCGAGGCGGTGACCCCGCACGTCATTTCCACCCCGGAAAAGATGCGGCGGTTGCTGGATGCGATTCCCTCGCCGCACCTCCAAGTGGTTTTCGATCCGGTAAATCTGCTGAGCATCATGAATTTCGAGTTTCAGCGGGAAATCATCCAGCAGTCGTTAGCATTGTTCGGTGGCCGGATTGCGGTGGTTCATGCGAAGGATTTTGTTGTTGAGCACGATCATTTGGTGATCCGTCCAGCGGGGCAGGGAATGCTGGATTACGGGTTGATTCTGCCTTGGTTGGCAAACATCAGACCCGGGATCGCCACTTTGCTGGAGGAGATCCAACCGGACCAGATCGTCTCTAGCGGAAAATTTCTCAGGGACCACACACTCACCACAGTTATATGAGCAAGCCATTGGAAATCGTAAGGCGAATCGGCGACAAAGTCATTCGGGACACCCCGTTTGAGTACCGTCTGGAAGTGTCCCAAGTGACGGGAAAGCTGGATCGGATGCAGTTTGTTGATTTCGGGCGGACCTTCGGTGTTGGCCGTCCTGCGACGGCTTATGCATGGACCCGCCTAACAACACTGGAGGAGATGCGGTTGAAATTGGAAATCGATCACAATGATGGCTGCCGGATCTGGCTTGATGGCAAGGTGGTCTATGAACGAACGGGCGACCGCCCGATTCGTCTGGAGTTTGACGAGCGCAGCATCAGGATGTCCCACCAATTTGAAATCCACCTGAAACCGGGCAGTCATACGTTGCTGATCAAATCCGAAACCGCAGGTGGTGAGTGGGCGGTCTTCCTACAGCCACCCAGTGCGCACGGCGCGGTGGTCATGGATGAGGTGCGGCATCCCGAGATCGGGCTGGGGGGACTTGATCCTATTTCCGGGCAGGTGGCCGGGCTGTCGAACTGGCTCGTGGCCGGTCCGTTTCCCAATCCTAGGGTGGGTGGTGGGCGAACGGGCTTGGATTTGCAGCATTCTCCTGAACGGGAGTTTTGCATCGGCCGGATGTATCCCGGTCTTGACGGCCCGGTGACTTGGACGATTCCGAAAGTGGAAATTCTAGGCGCATTGATCAATCCATTGCCGTGGGGCACCAACGACAGTTGGAACTATCACAATGGCGGTGTCGCTTGGGCGATGCAGGCATTGGCGGAAGTTTCAGGAGATCCTCGCTATAGCGATTACGCGACGCGCTTCTGTGACTTCCATCTGGATGGTATCCCCTTTGTGGAATATCAGGTAAAGACCCTTCATGCCGTGAATTCGGCGAACCATTTCATCATCGATACACCGTTGCTGGACTTCACACTTGCCCCATCGCTACCCTTCATTCAGCGCCTGCGATGCGAGCCAAATTTTCCCAACCGAGGTCGCTACGAAAAGTGGATCGGCCGCATGATCCGATATGCGCGCGACGAGCAGATCCGCTTGCCCGGTTCCTCGATTTTCACGCGCACCACACCGGTGGAATTCACGACGTGGGTGGACGACATGTTCATGGGTATTCCGTTTCTGGTGCAGGCCGCGCTCTACAGCGAGGATTTGGCGGAGCGGCGGCGATTTCTCGACGATGCCGCCCGCCAGACGCTCGAGTTTAATTCTCAGGTTTGGGACGAGGAGGCTGCACTCTACATGCATGCCCGTTATTTTGGAAATCCTGCCAAACTGCCTCATTGGTCGCGCTGCAATGGATGGGCTTCCTGGGCAATGAGCGAGGTGTTGGCGCATCTACCGCCAGGGCATCAAGACTATCAGGCGATTCTCAACCATTTTAGACGTCACTGTGCTTCGCTTCTGCGGTTCCAGCACGCAAGCGGGCTGTGGCCGAACGTGCTCGACCATCCGGAATCCCCGCTGGAAGTCTCTGGCTCCGCCATTTTCGTCATGGCGATGGCCCGCGGTGTGAGGCATGGCTGGTTAGATGAATCCGTCTTCCACCAGGTCGTGATCAAGGGCTGGGAAGGCTTGGAGACCCGGGTGGAAGCGGATGGTGACGTCCGCGACATCTGCATGGGAACGATGTGCAGCGAGGATGTGGCCTATTACAACAGTCGTCCGTTCTACGACAACGACACGCACGGGCTTTTTGCCGTGCTGTTCGCTGGCATCGAGGTCGAGCTTTTGATTTCCTCGTTGTCGGGCATTGCGAATGGTAAGCAGCTTGTGCCGGCGTTTGCATGATTTCGAGAAATCATCTCGAACCCGGCAGTGCGCGGCGGTTTCCTGACCCTATAAATACTTGTGAAGTCTAAAAAGAAACGAATTGCGCTGATTGGTCTGCCGATTCTTCAGTCGGTCAACAATCTCAATAATGCCGCGATCGCGCGTCATGCTGAGGAGAGCGGGGACTGGCAGTTCGTTTTCAGTGCGGAGGCTTCGGTGGAGGCATTCCGTTTCCTGCGAACACTGGATTGTGACGGTGCCATCGTGCGAATCATGAACACCGCGATGCTCTGCGAGGCGAAAAAAGTCCAGTTTCCGATCGTCAATATCTCCTCTTGGCTGGAAAAACCCGGAGTCCCCACGGTGCGCCACGATTACGAAACGGTGGGTCGTCTGGCCGCCGAGCATTTGTTAGAAAAAGGCTACCGTCGGTTCGGCTGTGTGCTGGTGCCGGGTGGGTGGTTTCTCCATCAGCGACATCATGCATTGGTTCGTGCGGTTGAAGCTCGCGGTGGTTCCTTGAAAACCTTCGAACTGCAAACCACGATGCCAAACTTGGTCCAGCCGCTGGCCCAAGCCGAGCGGCGGCGGTTTGTGGAGTGGGTGAGCACGCTCACGCGTCCTGCGGCGCTGGTGCTGATGGATGATTGGGATGCGCCGGTTTTGCAGGAATTGTGCCGTGAGGCCGGCTATGAGATTCCGCGTGACCTGGTGATGATCTCCACCGGATTTCATAGCGAGGTGCAGCCATTGTGCCGGGTGCCGCTCAGTGCGGTGCAGGAGGATCAGGAGTTGCTTGCTCGCTTCGCCGTGAGTTGTCTGGATCAGTTGATGGCGGATAAGCAACCCCGTGAACCGCTTATCAATGTTCCTCCCTTGGGCGTGGTGGAACGGGCGTCCACCGCAACCATGGCCATCGAGGACCGGGATTTGGCCCACGCCGTGGAATTCATCAGGGCCCACGGATTCGAAAACATCAATGTGGCTGATATCAGCAGCCGGGTTCAAGTGGCCCGTGTGACCTTGGAGCGAAGGTTTCGTCATGTGATGGGGCAGACCATGCATGAGTATTTGACAAATCTCAGGGTGCGCCGGGCCATGGAGTTGCTGAATGCCAATCCAGTGCCGAGCCTGCAAGAAGTGGCCAAGCAATGTGGTCTCGCCGACCGCCGGCGTCTCAACCAAGTGTTCCTTACCGTCGTCGGGAAATCCCCGGCTGCGTGGCTGCGCGAGAATGGGAGGTGACTCTGGCAAGATGGAGGGATTGCGACGCAAAACAATACGCCTGCGACGCAATATCCCCCCTTCCGCAAGCAGTGAAACATGCTGATCTTTTTTTGATCCTTAAATCGAGCTGCGAGCTTGCCGCAGTACCAGAGAAAATTTTAAAGGTCGAAAATCCATGAAATCCAAATCCAGCACCTTATCACGTGTCCAAGGCCGAGTCGGTGGATTCACGTTGGTTGAACTACTCGTCGTCATCGTGATGATCGCCGTGCTCGCGGCACTCGGTTTCAATGTGTTGACCCGTGCGCGGGAGCAGGCGATCGCAGCGGTGGATACTGGCAAGTTCAGACAAGTGGCGGTTGCACTGATGAGTATCGCGCAAGAAAACAGTGGTATCATTCCCCACAATAATATCAATTATCCTGGATATGGAATACCCGGTACCGAAGCGGTTCAGGGAGCTGGAAACCGATACGCTTTCCATGAAATGATTGATCGCTTTTTCCCGCCACCACCTGTTTTCAATCCTACAAGCATTTACAATTACCAGACCCGACCGGGAAACGATAGCATCTTTTGCAGCAAGGCGGCAAAACCATGGGCCGGATACACTTCAAACGGCTCACTCCCCGGGCCTCTTTGGTTTTCATACAATGCCAATCTGAACAACTCAAATTGGGTGGGCAGACTCGCGAACGTTCCCGACCAATCGAAGATCGTCATTTGTGCTGAAACCAACCATGTGGGTGGTGAAATGCGTCCGACTGATAGTGTTACCTTCGCCAACAACGTCAACACCCGCTACCGCGTCAGCCGTACCGGCAAGACCGCTCTCTATCTGTTTCTGGATGGACATGTTGAGACATTGCAAGGGGACCGGAGCCAATCCTACTATGACACGCATCCGAGCGAAAGGAACATCTGGAAATGGTGGAAGTGATGATCCCTTTAAGCTTTGTTCAAATCCGACCATGATGATCCTCACCGCTCGTTTCCGCACCAGTCTGCAGGGTCTTGCCGCGGGCATCGCATTCGTTGGCTCCTGCTTTGCCCTGGATTTACCCCAATCTTCTGTTAGTGGAGAAAGGCCGAGTGGCGAAAAGGAGCACCCAAACGCCACATTGCAACGAGCCAATAATGCCGCGCGCCCGGCGAGAGACGCAGCCGTGCCTGAACCCAGCCTCCATCTCTATGTCTCCCCGACTGGAAGTGATGCGGCCGGCGGTCGTAGCGGTCAAACCGCGTTCCAGACCATCGCCCGCGCCCGCGATGAAATCCGCGCTCTCAAGACTGCCGGCCCGCTGCCGGAGCGCGGCATCGCGGTGGAAATCGCACCTGGCGAATATGGACTATCAGATTCTTTGGAGTTCGGCCCGCAGGACTCCGGCACGACTGCGGCTCCGGTTTACTACCGCGCATCGGGCAGTGGTCCGGTAGTCATCCATGGCTCACGAGTGCTCAAGACCGCGGAACTTGCGCCGGTTTCCGATCCGGAACTCCTGCGCCGGATGGATCCCGCCGTGCGCGGCAAGGTGCTGGGTGCCTCAATTTCCGCGCTTGGCCTGCTGCACGCTGGGCCGTTTCCGGAAAAATTCGACGACAGTGGCGGCATCTTCGAGTTGTTCTGGAATGGCAAGCGGCTGCCGCTCTCGCGCTGGCCCAAAGAGGGCTGGACCACCATGAAACGTGTCGTCGTCAATGGCGACGCGAAGACTCCCGGCACCTTCGAATACCGCGATGATCGCCCGCAACGCTGGGTTTCTAACCGCAACCTCTGGCTCAAGGGTCAGTGGCGTGTGGCCTGGGAGGAGCCCGCCGTCCGCGTGGCCGCCATCGACACCAAGACCCGCACGATCACCTTCGCCCAGGCCCTCCCATTGGGCATCGGCAACAAATACACGCGCCCCGCAGGCAACGGCAAGGAGCCCTGGTGTGCGATCAACCTGCCCGAGGAAATCGACCTGCCCGGCGAGTGGGCGATCGACTTCGCCACTCGCACTTTGCTACTCCTGCCACCCGCCGGGGCGGGAGAGTTGCGCGTTTCCCAACTTGAGAAACCGCTCGTCAATGTGAATGGCGCGGCCAACCTGAAGTTGATCGGTCTCACCTTTGATGCCTCGCTCGGCCACGGCGTGGTCATGGAAAAATCCGAGTCTAACGAAATCGCGGGCTGCACTTTTCGCAACCTCGCAAAATTTGGCGTCATCCTGGATGGTTACCGCAGTGGCGTTCGCAGTTGCGACATGCACGACCTCGGCGAAGGCTGCATTTTCATCTCCGGCGGCGATTCCAAGCGCCTCATTCCCTCGGAAAATTTCGTCATCAACAATCACCTCCACCACTACGCCGTGCGCAAGGCGATGTATTCCGCCGCCGTCGATGTCGGCTTCGGCGGTGCACCCAACTACGACAAGCACCGCCCGGCGGTCGGCATTCGCGTCGCGAACAATCTGATCCACGATGGTCCTCGCGATGCCGTCCTCGTTTCCGGTCAGGATAACGTCTTCGAGAAAAACGAGATCTTCCGTTGTGGGTTCGCCTCAGAAGACCTCGGCGCATTTTACTCATGGTTCGATTGGACCATCCGCGGCATCGTCATCCGTCACAACTACATCCACGATACCATTGGCGGAGTGAACCCGGACGACGGCGCATCCGGTAGTCTCATTGAAGGCAACATCTTCGCCGGCCCGCGCACCGGTGTCTGGATCGCCTCCGGCCCGGACCACACCATCCGTAATAATATCTTCATCAAGTATGAAGGTCCCATCCTCGGCATCGACGATCGCGGCGGCTCGCGTGGCTATGCGAAAAATCCGCGGCTCGCCAAACCCGTCCAGGAACTCCAACCGCAGCAGGAACCCTGGTCGAAGCACTTCCCTGAAATGGCCACCCTGCTTGAAAGCCGCCCGGAACTCCCGCTGCGCAACAAGTTTACTAACAATCTCATCGTCATCCAGAAAGGTGATCCGGTGCTGCTGAAAATGAACCCGAAAAACAAGGTTGACCCCGCGCTCTTTTCCGAGGGTGGTAACTATGTCACCGCCCTCGACCCGGGCTTCATCGATATCGCCAATAGCAAACTCGCTTTGCGTCCGGACTCTGAGGTTTTCACAAAAATCCCCGGTTTCAAGTCGATTCCCTTCGATCAAATCGGCCTGTTCAAGGACGCGTGCCGCCGCGAACTGCCCGCCGATGACGAGATTCTCCGCCCACGCAACAACCCGATGCTCGAACAAAACATCAACAAGCACTTCGGCACCCTCTAATACTCCGATCCCCGGCATTCCGTGCTAATGATTCCGGCACCGCTTTTTCCTTGAAATCAAAAACACTCTTCCTCTTTTTCTTTTACTCCATCGCCAGCGTCTCGGCGGAGGATGGGCGGCCTGCGCTTCCACCTCCTGCCCAAGACCGGGGATTGCCATACACCCGCTCGGCGCAGGCCGCGGCCTTGGATAAAATCAAGGACGGAATTGCGATCTATCCGGGGAGCCGCTACGGCTATGTGCGCGGCATCCGGGTGCGCCTCGACGATCACGACTTGCTGCATAGTGAAGCCACGGAGGCTGGCGGTCACTTGCTGGTACCTGCCGTATTCGCCTCCTTGATCGGCCGCAGAAATATGACGCCGCCTGCGGTGCCTGGAGATCTATCAGCCATCGCCGACCGATGGGTGTTCGCGCCTACGGAACTTGGTGGGATTTCCGATTTCAAGGTCCCTAACGGAGTATTTACTCAAGAGAACAAGGGCGGCACATGGGTTTCGCTGTCGGATATGGCGAGAGCCTGCGGCTTGCAAGTCACGCGTCATCCGCGCGGACTTTGCTTTTTGGGTGAGAAGCCGTTGGTGTTCGGCGCGGGGGAGGAAGCGCTGCTGGACAGCGTGATCACGCTCTTCGACACGCCAGAGAAGCTGGCGGATCCGGATATTGCAACGAGGTCGATTCCCAATCTAACACGGCAAGGCAAATGGACCGATCACGTCAAGGTCACTCCAGAACAGCTCGCTATACTCAACGGGCCGGAAACCGAATGGCCAACCGCGCCGAAGAAAGAATATAACTCTAACGGTTTCGACCAGAAGCTGCTTGGCACGAAGGTTCCTCCGCCGGGCGTCTATCCAAGATTGTTGTTCAGCGAGGCCGATTTGCCGGCTCTGGCGGAGCGGTTGAAAGCCACCACGGTGGGTCAGATGTCGCTGATAGAAATGGAGCATCTGTTCAGAAAAAGTTTTTGGGATCCGACGACGAGCGACGGACAGGTTTTCCAAAAACTCTCGTCGGGCGATCTCGCGGGTCTCGAATGGCCGGATGATGTCAAGCCGGAGCAAGTCGCCACCGTGAATGTCGCCCAGCAATTCAAGGGGCAGAAGCAGGGGATATTCAATTCCCATGTCGCTTATGTGCCCGAATGCCTCACCTCAATGGCCCTGTATTGTCTCCTGACCCGCGACGACGAACATGGACGGCAGGTTGCCGCCGCGGTCGCAAATTACTACAAATTGCGCGAGCCGTTGATCGATGATTGGCTGAAGATCAGCGATTCCGAGTTCGGCTCCTCGTTGAAGTTGCCAGATGGATCGCTCCGCGAGTTGAACGCGGTCGGGGCACGCACGCATTGGAGAAATATCCACGGCCTCGTGGCACATATGAACCTCGGCCTCTCGCTGGATCTAGCAGGCAAGTGGATGAATGCGGAGCAGAAGGATATCATGCGCCGAGTGATCGCCAAGGCGACGTATGGCAGGCGCTCGTATGGCCAGGACGCGCCGGTCAGGTTCCGCGACGTGAATTGGATGAGCTGGGATTTGCCGCACTTCATCGCGCTGGCCGCGATCGAAGGGCTTCCAGGATTCGATGCGGAAGCCTACGCGTCCGGCTTGGAAAGCGTGCGGGCATTCTGCGATTGGGGCATTGATGACTCGGGCGTGATCTTCGAAAGCACCGGAAAGAACCCCGGAGCCCTCCAATTTCAACTGCTCTCGATGGTCATCATGGCACGACGCGGAGAAAATCTGTTCGGCCACCCTCATTGGCGAAATCTGCTAGAAGGCTCTATCCAGATGAGTTCGCCGACCGGACGGGTGATGGTCAACAGCGGCACACAATACAGCCCGTACAGCCGCCAGAAACTCTCGCGTTACCTCGTGGCTCAACTGAAGTCCTTCTATCCGGAAAACCGGCTGGCCGACTATTGGCTCAATACATTTATCGATGATCCCGGAGCCGATCCTAACGACCGGAAACTGCTGCTACCGCCGGACAAGTTTCCCACGGATGATTACCGCAAACTGGTACCCACGCTCCAGCGCCTGCGCCTGCCCAGCCTGACCTATCCGGGCATGGCCCGCAATGTCCTCTACGACAGCGACATCAAGCCGACGACTCGCGCCGATCTCAAGCTGCCGCTCGATTTCAGCGCACCTGTCTCCGGCGCATTTTCCAGCTACAGCGACCGCACACCCGAGGCGGCATGGATGCACCTGTATGTCCGGCCTAACCATTATTTAGGTGCCGGCCATCACCATGCGGACGCGGGTATGTTCCATTTCTCGGCGCTTGGAGTGGATTGGTTCACGCAGTCGCCATTCACCCAGACGTATGACGGGAAATATTACAATCTCGTGCAGGTGGACGGCGAATCGGAACCCACGGCAATCCCTGGCGGTCCGCTGGGATACAACGGTGCCGCCACTTATCTTGGGGCGACTCTCGGGGGCAATGCTTCCATTGCCAGTGCGGATCTAACATACGCCTACTCGTGGCGCTGGAACACCCAGCCGCCGCAAGTCTGGTCCCCCGAGCTCAACGCGATGGGTTGGGAACTCGATCCCTCACCGGAAAACCTCCGGATCTGGGCGGGCACTGCGCGTTACAAGATGCGCCCGTGGTGGAGCAATTACAATTACTCCAATTACATCCCGACCAGTCGTGCGCCGTTCAACCCGATGAAATACGTCTTCCGCAGCACCGCACTCGTTCGTGGAACTCATCCTTACGGGATAGTCATTGACGATTTGAAAAAGGACGACAATGTCCATCTCTATCAATGGGCGGGCATGCTCAACGGTGGCGTTTGGAAGGCCGACGTCGCCGGGCTCGCTGCCAATCAAGTCGTGCTGGCCTGGAGCAAGGGCGATCCGAAACCGGACTCTAACGAAGTCAAACCCGCACTCACTCCAAAAGCCGGAGATCCTATGCTGTTAGTGACGGTGCTCGGCGTGGAGGACGGTGGTGATCCGGGATGTCCGCTGTTCCAAGTGGAAACGGCCCCCGGACCGCTGGATCGCAATGGCAAGGCCCAATTCCATGATCGGCTGATGATCAATCGGCGCGATACCGCGGTTCGATTCAAGGTTATTCTTCTGCCCGTCCGCCGGGGGGATTCGCTGCCCGTGGTGAAGTCCGACGCCAAGGCCGGCACCGCCACCGTGTCATGGTCGGATCAATCGGACACGCTGCGTTTCTCAATCGGGGAAGACTCGCGCACCCGCCTCAGCGCCAGTCGTGGCGATGCTGTTTTGCTCACCGATTTCCATTAGGCTCACCCATGTCGCCGCTAACCATCTCATGAAGCTGCCCACGTTCTCTCCGCACGTTATCTTTTCACTTGGGCACCTATCCTCTTTGTTCACAGACGATGCTGCGGCTGACCGCGATGCCCGCTTGACAGGGTGGCGCGAGGCGAAGTTAGGCAGGTTCATCCACTGGGTTCTCTCCGCGATTCCCGCCAACGGCGAGTGGCACATGCGCAAAATGCTGCTGGCCGACGCTAGCCAGTCCGCGCCCTCGGCAACAACTGCGGGCACGACCGTGTTCAAACTCCCTTCCGCCGCGCCAGCACGAACAGCCAGCACGAGACTCGCCCTCGCGTTTCTTGCCAATCTCACGCTCAGTCTGGTGGCGATGCTCCCAGCCGCGTCGGCGGCTGAAACGAACCCTGAGTTGGATCGCATCTACCAATTCTTCATCGCGAGCGGTGAGGCTGATCGACCGAACTTGGGCGCGTATCTTTGGATTCCGCCGAAGACACCGAAGATTCGCGCGGTGATGATCGGGATGCACAACGGATTGCCGATCAACATCCTGCAAAGCGCGCCGGTACGCGCCGTGTGCCGCAAGCATGGCATCGCGCAAATTCTATTCACCCCGTGGGCGAAGGACATCGGCGGCGTGATGATGAAGGATCTGACCTTCGATGTCACCGACCCCGGGCGGACGGCCATCTACGACGGCTATCTGCAAAATCTCGCAGATCTGTCGGAACATCCCGAATTGATCGCCGCTCCGATCGTTCCGCTCGGACACTCGGCGGTCTGCGGTTTCGCATTTGAAGCCGCGATCCGCCAGCCGGAGAAATGCCTGGGTTCCATCCCGATCAAAGCCGGACTCCCGGACATCTACAGCTTCTTCGGCGCGGGCGGCAAGGCGCTGCATCCCAATGCGGATATGGCTCTGCGAAACGTGCCGATACTTTTTGTCAACTCGGCCAGTCAGGAAACGGTAAGCTGGAGCGCGTTTCCCCACGCGATGGGCACTTATGGGCTGGGCAGCTATCGGCGCGATCACGAAGACAATCCCGGCACCGGCTATGAGCCGCGCAACGATCTCTTCGGCGCGTGCTGGGAGATGTCCAGCGGGCACTTCGACATGCTGCCGCGCAATTACCAGTTCGTGGCGGAATGGATCGACGCCATTGCCACCGCGCGGCTCCCGGCGAAGGCGGGCGAGCCGCTGAAAAATCTCACGCTGCGCGACGGCTGGCTGATGAGTCCGAAGATTCCCGCCGCAGGTGAGTTGCCGAAGGACTACCCAATGCCCGCGCCGTATCTCGAATACACGGGCCACCGCAATGAGGCGCTCTGGTTTCCGAACGAGAAGCTCGCGCACGCGGTTTTTGCCGCGGGCCACGATGAGCCGCGCAAAAAAATCGAGCTGTTTACTTTGCTCGACGCGGAGGCGAAGCCCATTGACCTTGCGCATGGCCGCATGGCCCCGCTGTCGAACCCCGGAGCGCTGCTTCACGACGACGGTTTGCTCACGTTGACCACCCATCGCTTCACCACGCCGCCCGACATCTGCACCGTGAAGGACAAAGATCACGCGAAGCACCCGGAGCAGCCTCATGCCTTTGAGAATGTGTTGTTTCCCGGCCAAACAACGCTGCCCGTGAGCCAGCTCCCGCTGCGTTTCGATGCACATGGCGGCGGGTTCGAGCTGCTGCGTAGCGAGCAGTTCATCGATGATCGCGGCGTGACCGAAACACGCTTCACCCTGCGATTGAAACGACATCGGATTGCACCCGGCGCGGGATTCAATATGTCGTTCGTCCGCGTCTTCCACGAGGGCAGCGAGGAATTTTCCGCAGCCGGCCGCACCTGCCAGATTTCCTTGGCGTCATCGGATGTGATGAAGAGCGCGACCGCGCAGACGGTGGAGTTTCCCCCGGTGCCAGATGCACCGGCGACGACCGCAAAGATCGAGCTTCATGCGAAAAGCTCAGCGGGATTGCCGGTGGACTACTTCGTTCTCAAAGGCCCCGGCCTCATCAAGGACGGCGCATTCATTCCCACCGAAGTCCCCACCGGTACGACCAAGCCGATCGAAGTCACCGCCGGCGCTTACCAAGTCGGAAAATTCAATGCGGCGGGCGGCATCAAGCCCAGCGAAACGGTCTATCAGACATTTTATCTAACGGCTCCCTTTCCAAAATCGAATTGACCACTGTGAAACAAACCACCCTCCTCCTCACCGCGCTGCGGCTTCTCGCCTTCGCATGCCCCGTCTTCGCCGCCGACTCCCCGGCCGCGCTCGATCCGCTTGTCTCAGCCTCCGCCTACCGCGATAAAAGCGTCTGGTCCTACCACGGCAAAGACCCGCTTCCGTGGAGCATTTTCAAACCGCGTGATTACGGCTCCTCGAAGGTTCAATTCAGTGCGGAAGGAGTGCGCCCCGTCGGACAAGTGCCCGCACCGGGCGTGCATCCGCGCATGTTCTTCTCTCCAGAAGATCTGCCCGCCTTGCGCAAGCGGTTCAAAGAGGACGTTGCCGCGCAGGCGGCTTGGAATAATATCCTGTGCTGGAGCAACGCGCTGAAGCTGACTTATGACGAGAAGGCCGACTACGCCCAGCCGGATTGGGGAGCGGGATTTGGCATCAAGGGCCGTGTTCCTAGCCTCTATCGCATCGGCGGTTACAACAAGCGCGAGGATTATTACAAAATCCTGGCCGAGGGCGGGCGGCCCAAGACCTACGAGAAATCGTCGCCAGCCGCCTTTTTCAAACCCGGGGCCTGCGAGGCGTTCCGCTGCCTGATCGACGACGACAAAGCCGGGGCGGAAACACTCGCCCGGGCCACCATCACCGCGATCAAGCTCGAACAGGAACGCCGCGCAAAAGATGACAAGCCCGTGAAACCGGGCGAGCCACCGAAACCTTCCACCGGTCGCACGGATGCCTGCGCTCTGGGCTTCGTCTATGACTTCATCTTCAACTACCTGACTGCGGAGCAGAAAAAAATCATGCATGACGAGCTCGTGACGCTGTCCGCCTGGGCGGACAACTATGGCTCATTCAACAACGCGGAGGCCAGCCGTAGCAACTGGGCGACATTCTCGTATTGGGTGTTCGACCTCATGGCCATCGAGGGTGAACCGGGATTCAACGACCTGAAATATCTCGCGCTCTACCGGGGCTGGCGGAATTTCTACACCTATTCCTTTTTTGACAGTGGCGCGGCCTACGAGGCCGAGGGCAAGCTGCTCTTTGGCTTGGATGCGGCGGTCACCATGGACCGTGTGGCTCACAAATACGGCCTCGAGCCGCTCACCCAGCACCCGCTCGCCCGCTCCTATTACGGGAAGTTTTCCGCCTATGCCATGCTGCCCACGCGCGACAAGTTCGCCGTCTTTGACATCCTGGGAAGCATCAAGGGAAGCTTCACCACCCCACATGACTTGGTCGTGGCCCATTATTTGTTCCCCGGCGACAAGACCACGGACTTTGTCTATCGGGCACTCGTCCGGGATGATTACAAGGAGCTGCCAAGCAGCCTGCACTCGCTGGCCCATCAGGCGATCACCTCGGCGATCTTTGCCACCGCCTACTCGCCCGAAATTGATCCGGAGAAATTGAACCTCGGTCAAAGCTTCTTCTGCGGCCAGCGCGCGGTGATGATGACCCGCTCCTCCTGGGACCGGCAAGCGACGTTCCTAACAATGCACACCCGCGGTGCAAGCGGCGGGCATCCCTATCCGGACCGCAACGGGATCATGCTCGCCGCCCAGGGGCGGACCTGGGTGACCATTCCCGGCAAGGATCAGGGTCCGTGGGCCTGCAGCACCGTGATCATTGACGGTGCCGGGCAGACGCCCACCACCCCCGCGCGAGTGGTGGATTATGTTGACCAGCCGCTCGCTACCTTCATGACCGGGGACGCGCAGTATTGCTGGGACTGGGTTTGGAGAACCGCCGGAAAAACGAAAGATGGCCAAGAGATCACCCGCGAGGACGTTATTAAAAACAATGTGGACACCGGGCTTTCCTGGAAGCTGGTCGATCAATGCTTCAATGACTTTGCCTGGACCAAAACTGCTTATCCCGTTTATCAAAAGCCCCTGAAATTCAGCAACCACTGGCTGGCCCGGGACGGGGTTCTCTCGCCCTACATCCGCCAGATCAACACGCCGGTGCTGAAATCGTTCCGCACCGCCGGAGTTGTCCGCGGCACGTGCCCATATGTCCTGGTGGTGGATGATGTTCAGCGCGACGCACTGCCTGCACGGTATGATTGGAACCTGACACTGGAGAACGACTTGGTGGAGGTCAAAAATCGCAAGGGCATGGTCGCTGAAGGGGACACCATCCTTGCTGGCAAAACCAGCCTCGACGCCGATGGCACGCTCAAGCCTAACGAACCCGCGCTCCTCATCCGCGCGCTGGCCTGCGCCGGCAAGCGCGACCCGGTGGCGGTCGGCGAGCGCCAAAAGGTGAATCTTTACACGCTGAGCACAGTTGCCTCATCGCCGGATTTCAAAATGCTGCTCTACGCCTTTCGCGCGGGCGATCCTCTGCCTCAGACCACATGGAACGCGGCCCGGACGGCCGTGACGGTCTCGTTCGCCGGTCAGAAGGACACGGTGCAATTCACGCCGACCCCGGCGGGCAAAACCAACCTCTCGGTCACCCGCGGCGGCACCGTGCTGGCGCAGGTCAACAAGCCGGTGGTTCCCTTGAACGACCCGGAGATGGACGCTTTAACCGCAAATTTAAAAGCCATCCCCGGGCGTTTGGATGCGCTGAGAAAATCCGGTTACGATCCCGCCAAACTGCCCGGATTTGTCGCCGGATGGGTTTTTGACAAGCCGGTGAACTCGGCGTTCGCCCCGCTGCCCGGCAGTGTGGCCGCAGCCAAACCGGTTCCGCTCGGCAAGGCCAGAATGGCCGAAGGCATGAACGGAAGGCAAGCGGTGGAAACTGGTCCCGCACCGCTTGGCGGGACGCTGGATTTCGCCCCGGATCTGAAGGGCAAGCCCTTCACCGTGGCCGCTTGGCTGAAGACCAAGCCGGGCCCGTTCATGGGTGGCTACATCAACGTGGACGGAGTCCTTGGCAGCGAGTTCACCCAAGGCAACCTGCGGTTCAATGTGGGACGGATTCTGTCGGACAACTGGTCGTCCTCAGTCGTATCAAGCTGGACGCATGTGGTCGCCACGTTTGACGGCAAAACGCTCAGCGCCTACCGCAACGGGCAGTTGATGTCGTCGATCCCGGTGCCAGAAAACGGGAAAATCGCCATTGGGAGCAAGTTTTCCCTGGGTGGCGTCGCCTACAACGACGATCCCAAAGTGACCGCACAAAGCGTCTTGATCTATAACACCGCCCTCGATCCCGATGCAGTCGGCAATCTTTATCTGTGGGGAAAATTCGGAGTCAGTCATCCCTAACATCATCCATGAAACTCACCCTGCCTATCATACCCCTATTCCTAAACGTGGCCCTCCATGCCGCCGAACCGTCCACCGAACGCATCGGCATCGAAACCGACTACGCGAAGATCAATGCCCAGGCCGAGAAGGAATCGAAGATCGCCTTGCGTCCCGCCGCCGAGATCAGCCTGCGTGGCGGCATGCCGAACCTTTTCGGAAAATTGGAACGCGGCGAGCCGGTCACCATCGCCTACTATGGCGGTAGTATCACTGCGGGTCCGGGCTGGCGCACGATCACGATGGACTGGTTCAAAAAACAATTTTCGAAATCTAACATCACCGAATTGAATGCATGTGTCGGCGGTTCCGGTTCGCTGGTGGGCGTGTTCCGCGCGGATCACGATCTGGTCGCAAAAAAACCGGACGCCGTGTTCATCGAGTTCTCACTCAATGATGTAGGCGATGTTAGAGATCGCCCGGCGGAAGTCGCGGGAGCCGTCGAGGGCATCGTCCGCAAACTCTGGAAGAGCAAGCCCGAGACCGATATCTGCTTTGCCTACACCCTGCATTCCAGTGCGGTGGACTTGCTCAATCAGGGGAAATTCAGCGCATCGGTCTCGCTGCATGAGACCATCGCGGAACTCTATAAGATCCCGGCGATTCATCTCGGAGTCGAGGCGTCGAAAATGGCTGCCGAGGATAAACTCGTCTTCACAGCAGCCAAGAGTCCCGGCGACAAGGACGCGCAGGGCCGCATTATTTTCTCCAACGACGGCACCCATCCGTCCGAGACCGGTCACGCGCTCAATGGTGCCGCCGCCATCCGTGGATTGGAAAAACTGCGGGCCAACACCGGCGCAGCTCCCCACGCGATTCCTGCGGCTTTATCAGCCGTGCCATGGGAGAAGGCAAAGACCATCGCGGCGGAGGGCCATGCCAATTTCAAGGGCGATTGGGAACAACTCACCGCTGCGAACGGTCCTTCTTGCCGCCGTTTCGGCAAGAACTTCTACGCATGGTTTCCACACCTTTTTCGCTCCGGTGTTCCCGGATCGTCCGTCACTGTTAGATTTCGCGGTACCCATATCGGCATCAAAGGCATGGAAGGTCCTGACTCCGGCATCGTCAGTATCAAGATGGATGACAAGCCAGCGTTCAAACAAACGCTCTTCACCGTGTATGCCAACGCCTGGGTTTATGTCGGCGCGCCGTTGCCCGCCGTGGCGATGGGCGACCACACGGTCACCTGGACACTGCTCGATGAGACGCCACCCAAGGAGAAGATGCTCAGTGTGAAAAAGACCGATCAGGATTTCCGCGACCATCCGGAGAAATACCAGAACAACACCTTCTCCGTCGGTCAGATCATCGTGCTGGGCGATCTGTTGGATGAAAATGGAAATCCATGAATTTCAAGCACCAGATCCCAATATCGGATCATCTTTCGGAGGAGAATTGGCAACGCCTTGCGCTCCCTTTCTTCCAAGGGAAGAACGCATTCGATTTCGCGATGTCGATGCTTCTCAAAGAAGGAACATCCTCCATCAAGAAGTCCAAGACCGTCACCTATCTGGACGCCGTGCAATCCACTTGGAAGAGTCTCACGCGGAGTGTTCCGCGTCCATTTGCCGCAGTCTAATATTGCACCAGCGGTGAGGCAACATCCACGTGGGCCTGTATCGACGTGGACAATCACCACAGCACACCATCGGAGAACTCCCATGTAATCTGGGTACTCCAGAAATTGGTGGCTGGCATCAAGTCCGCAATCAAAGACGATACTGACGCGCCCGCGTTCTTGATCGAGGACTCTGGGCGGCCACCCCCAAGCCGGTAAGAAGTTGGCTAAAATCCATGAACCTAAAAAGGAAAATGGGCGTGTTCGTGGGGCACCTTTGAGCAAGGCGTTTGATGGCGGGTCCGGATGATGGCAAAGGGATCGGTTTTCACCCGCTGAGCAGGAGCGCGGCCTCGTCCGGCAGACCGGGCAGCCATT